>CAJCIN010000283.1 GCA_903970385.1 Rhodospirillales bacterium
GCCCGTAGTCGTGCCGTCGTGCGGAATCTCCGCTCCGCCGTCGTCGACGACGAGGAGCTCTCCGGACGTGACGAGTTCGACGCCTTGCCGCGCCTTGATCTTCGCGCGCTCCGCGAGCGACAGCTTCGCATGGGCGGCGAGAGGCTCGCAAATGGTGATGAACGGCGCCGTTTCGGTCAACCCGTAGACCTGGGTGACCTCCCACTTCAAATCGTTTTCAATGCGCTCGATCGTCGCGGCCGCGGGCGGCGCTCCCGCCGTCAACACGCGGACGCCCGGCGGCGCCGCCCGTCGCATCTCTTCGGGCGCGTTCGCGATGCCGATCAGGACCGTCGGCGCGGCGCACATCAACGTGACGCGCTCGCGCGCGACCAGATCGAAGATTCGCGCCGCCTCGACTTTCCGCAAACAGACGTGCGTGCCGCCGGCCGCGGTGATCGTCCACACGAACGTCCAACCGTTCGCGTGAAACATCGGCAGCGTCCACAGATAGCGCTCGTCCGGCGTCATGTGCACGTGGATCATCGTGCCGACGGTGTTCGCGTACGCGCTCCGGTGCGTCACCATCACGCCCTTCGGATTCGCCGTCGTTCCGCTCGTGTAGTTGATCGTGACGAGATCGTCTTCCGAGATCTCGGCGCGCTCGAAACCCGCACCGGACGCACGCGCGAGTTCGGTTTCGTAATCGAGCCAGCCGGGCTTCGCGCCTTCCAGCGCGACGAACTGCTCGACGGCCGGGAGCTTGTCGCGAACGCTGTCGATCGCATCGATCTGATCGGCGTGCACGCACACGATGCGCGAGCCGCTGTGGTTGATGATGTAGGCGAAGTCGTCCGGCGTCAGACGGTAATTGATCGGCACGACGATCGCGCCGATCTGGGGTACGGCATAGAAACCTTCGAGCAGCGCGTGCGTGTTCGGAGCGAGATACGCGACGCGGTCGCCCTTGCGAATGCCGAGACGTTGCAGCACGGACGACCAAGTGTCGCAGCGCTCGCCGAACTGCGTGTACGTGTACCGAACGTTCTCGTCGACGACGGCCTCGCGATCCGGATAGATCCGGCGCGCGCGGCGCATGAAGTCGAGCGGCGTCATCGCGATCTTCATGCCGGGTCCGCCTCGAGACCCGCCGTCGAGAGCGGCTCGTCGAGCGTCGCCGCGAGCGTCAGCCCGTCGGGAAGCGGGATTTCCTCGTCCAGCGGACGCTGCAGGCCGACGGCGAGCTCGCCGTTCTGCATCGCGGCGAGCCCGCGCATCTCCCAACCCTGCGAGCCCATGAGCGCGAGCGCCGGATCGACCGCGCCGGGATCGCCCGAGGCGATCGTGACGAACGCGAACTCGTAGCGCGAGCGCATCAGCGGCTCAGGACGAGGCCCTTTTCCGCATCGGCCGACCACGTACCGAGCGACGCGAGCGAATTCATCTGCGCGCGGTGATGGATCGCCTTCTGCGCGGCGTCGACGTTCTTGTCGTCGCCCTTCCACGTCGTGAGTGCCGCGTGCTGGAGCGCGCGACCGTACGAGAACGTGAGCGGCCACGGCGCGCCGAGCTTCTTGCCGAGCACGTTGAGCTCGTTGAGATGCGCGGTCGCTTCTTCGTCGCCCTGACCGCCGGAAAGGAACGCGATACCGGCGACCGCGGCGGGGACGCATCGCATCAAAATCGTCAGCGTGCGTTCCGCGACTTCGCTCACGGAGGCTTTCGATCCGGACTTCTGGCCCGGCACGACCATGCTCGGCTTGAGCACCATCTCTTCGTACTTCACGTTGAGGCGGTGCAGCTCGTTGAACACGTGGTGCAACGTGCGTTCGTGCACGGCGAAGCTCGTCTCGATCGATTGCGCGGCGTTGCCGTCGCTCAACACTTCCGGTTCGACGATCGGCACGAGGCCGCCGGCCTGGCAGATGGCCGCGTAGCGCGCGAGCGCATGTGCGTTCGCATGCAGGCACGCATCCGTCGGGATGCCGGTCTTCTCGTCGATCGTGATGACGGCGCGCCACTTCGCGAACTTCGCACCGAGCTTCACGTACTCGTCGACGCGCTTCGCGAGCCCGTCGAGGCCTTCCGTGATCTTCTCCTCGGGCTTCGCGAGCGCGAGCGGCTGGACGCCCGTGTCGAGCTTGATGCCCGGGAACGAGGCGTCGGACTGCAGGACGTCGACGAAACTCTTGCCGGCGCGACCGTTCTGGCGGATCGTCTCGTCGTACAAGATGACGCCGCTGAAGTACGAGCCGAATTCCGGCATCGTGAAGAGCATGTCGCGATAGTTGCGACGCATCTCCTCCGTCTCCGGAATGCCGAGCGGCGTGAAGCGTTTGTTCGCCGTCCCGGTGCTTTCGTCGGCGGCGAGGATGCCCTTACCGGGGGCGACCATCGCGCGGGCGACGGCTGCGAGTTCGCTGCTCATGAAGGTACGTGCTCCTTGAGAAGGGTCGTTGAAGAGAGGCCGTTGAGGGCGCCGAGCTTGACGAACGCCTGGAGATCGTGCTTGCCGTCCACCATGCGCGTCGTGTTCGTCAGGGAAGAGATGATGATCGACTGCGTGTACGCGGAACCGCGGACGTAGCTCACACCCTGGAGCAACTCGCCGTCGGTCACGCCCGTCGCCACGAGCATCGAGAGATCGGATCGGCAGAGGTCGTCGAGATTCAGCAGCTTCGTTGGATCGATGCCTTCTTCTTTCGCGATGGCTTCCTCGCCGTCGCGGAGCCAGAGCCGGCCCTGCATGTCGCCGCCGAGACACTTGATCGCGCACGCGGCGACGACGCCTTCGGTCGCACCGCCGATGCCGAGCAGGATGTCGATGCGGCTGCGCTCCTCGAGCGCGGCGATGATGCCGTTCGCGATGTCGCCGTCGCCGAACAGCCGCACGCGCGCGCCGAGTTCGCGCAGCTTGCGCACGTACTCGTCGTTCCGCGGCCGCTCGAGCACGGCGACCGTGATCTCCTCGACGGGCCGGCCCATCGCGCGAGCGACGCTGCGAACGTTTTCCTCGACCGTCGCGTCGAGCGAGATCGCGCCCTTGGCTTGCTTACCGACGATGATCTTGTCCATGTACGCGATGTGCGTGTGGAAGAGCGAACCGCGTTCGGCGGCCGCGACGACCGAGATCGCGCCGTGACCGCCCTTCGAGGCGAGCGTCGTGCCGTCGATCGGATCGACCGCGACGTCCATCTTCGGGCCGTCGCCCGTGCCGACGTGCTCGCCGATGTAGAGCATCGGCGCTTCGTCTTTCTCGCCCTCGCCGATGACGACGACGCCGTCGATGTCGACCTCGCCGAGGACGCCGCGCATCGCGTCGACGGCCGCTTGATCGACCCCGTTCTTGTCGCCCCGGCCGACGAGCTTGCCGGACACGATCGCAGCGGCTTCGGTCGCGCGCAGGAATTCCAACTCGACCCGAGCGTCGATCCGTCGTCTCGTCATGCCGTACCATAGTGCGCGAGCGGCCAAAAGTCATGCCGCCATAAGACCGACGCCCGCGGGGTCCTTCGGGCGGTACGGGAAGGGGCCCGTCGAACGTCGCGTCATGCCCACCACCACGGCGCCGCGCCTGCGCGAGCGCTTCCCCACGCTCGCGAACGCGACGTATCTCGTTTCTCATTCGATGGGCGCGCCGCCGCTCGGCGCGCGCGACGCTCTACGCGCGTACTGGGACGCGTGGGCCGAGAACGGCCCCGAGGCGTGGGATCGCTGGCTGCCGGAAATCGCGGAGATCGCGGACGGGCTCGGCTCGATTTTCGGCGCGCCGCCCGGCAGCGTGTCGCTCGTTCCGAACGTGTCCCTCGCGCAAGCCGCGATCGCGTCGGCACGTTCGTTCGCCGCGCCGCGTTGCAACGTCGTGATCGAAGCGACGCAGTTTCCGACCGTGACGTACCTTTGGAAGGCGTGGGAACGCTACGGGGCCCGCGTCGTCGAGGTGCCGTCCGACGACGGACGCACGATGTCGACCGATCGCATCTGTAGCGCGATCGACGAACGCACGGCCGTCGTCGCCCTCTCGCACGCGGCCTACGTCTCCGGGGCGACGATCGACGTTGCCGCGATCGCGGCGCGGTGCCGCGAGGCGGGAGCGCTCTTCGTCCTCGACGCGTACCAAACGACCGGTATCGTTCCGTTCGATGCCGTCGCGCTCGGCGTCGACGTGGTCGTCGGCGGCAGCCACAAGTGGCTGTGCGGCGGCGCGGGCTGCGGCTTCGTTTACGTGCGTCCCGGCCTTCGCGCGCAGCTCGAACCGGCGATCACCGGCTGGATGGGTCACGCGGAACCGTTCGCGTTCGAAGCGGCGCCGATCCGGCTCGCCGAGGGCGCGCATCGCTTCAACACGGGAACGCCGACCGTGCCGGGCTACCTCGCGGCGCGTGCGGGCCACGACGCGATTCGCGAGCTCGGCGTCGAAGCGATTCACGCGCACAACGTGCGCCTGACGACAGTCCTCGCGGACGGCGCGCTCGCACGCGGGTTCGACGTGCCGACGCCGCTCGATCCGCAGCGGCGTACGGGCTGGATCGGCATGGACTTCGACGGCGCGGATCGCGCCGCGGCCGCGCTGTTCGAACGCCGCATCTTCGTCGACTACCGGCCCGGCTGCGGCCTGCGCGTCAGCCCCCACTTCTACACGTCGGACGACGACGTCGACGCGTTCTTCACGGCGGTCGACGAGATCCGGCGCGCGACCGCGTGAACGCCGCGCGCTCCGTCATCGCGACCGCTCTCGCGGGCCTCGCCGCGTTCGCATGCGCGTCCCGCGCCGGCGCGATGTCCGGCGTTCCGCCGCTGCCGCGCTGCATCGTCGCGGACGCGACGCTTTCGACGCGGCTGGATTCGGCCGTCAACACGGCGGGTGACGCCTTCGCGTTCACGATCGTCGATCGCGTCGACGCGAACGGACCGATCCCGGAAATCCCGCCGGGCACGAAGGGGTACGGCGTCGTCGCGTTCGCCGCGCATGCGAACGGTGCCGGCGTTCCGGGACGGCTCGTCGTCGAGCCGCGGTTTCTCGCCTTACCGGACGGTTCGCATTTCTCGGTGATGGCCGATCCGCAACTCGCGGAAGCGTTCGCGCAAGGATCGAGCAGCAACGTTCCGGGTGCGCTCGAACTCGTGCCGGGCATCGGCCTCGCCATCACGGGCTACAACGCGTTGCATCGCGGCAAGGAAGTCGTTCTGGAAAAGGGCATGCCGTTTCGCGTCGTCCTCGGCGACGATCTCGCTTCGGCGACGTGCTTCGTGCCGTCGCCGGACGCGCTCAACGTCCGATGATCCGCGCCGAATTTATCACGGGGATCGTCACGGCGAGCGCGTCGCCGTTACCGCTACCGACGGCGCTGCCGACCGGTTCCCCGTCGATCGTCGTCTACCACGTGCGCGACGGCGCGGCGACTCCGACGCCCGAGGGTCTCTTGCACGCGAAGGGCGTGCACGTGAACGTCTCGACCGATCCGGCGGACGTCGCCGCCGCACAGGCGGCCGTCGACGCCGCAGGGGCGTCCCTCGCTCCCGCGGCGCCGTTCGATGCGCGCTGGGCCATCCGGTTCGAAACGGCGACCGGCCGGTCCGTCCACAGCGTCTATTGCGATGCCGGCGGCGCGGCCGGGCAGATCGACGGTCACGCCGTGACGTTCGCGAACGGCGCGAGCCTGATCGCGTACCTCGAGCGACGCTTCGGGGAGCGCTGATCGCGCGCGGGCCACGTCCGCGGCGTCCAACGGATAAGCACGCGGTAGCGGGGTAGGAAACGGAATGGCCATCAAACGACCGGCGATCGATCTGACGGGCGCGCTCGGGCGGGCGATCGCGAAGCTCCGGCTCGGCGATCGCGTTGCGATGCTGCCGAACGTCGAATCGAAACGCTCGCGCGCGCTGAAGGGCCGGATCGCGAACGCGAAAGCGGTGACGAGCGTGTGTCCGTATTGCGCGGTCGGGTGTTCGACGCTCGCATACGTGAGCGACGAGGGGAAGCTGCTCGACGTCGAGGGCAACCCGGACAGCCCCGTGAGCGGCGGCCACCTCTGCCCGAAAGGCTCCGCGATCTTCGGGCTCACGGTCAACGAGCAACGCTGGACGACCGCGAAGTATCGCGCGCCGTACGCCGCCGAATGGACGGACGTGCCGCGCGACTGGGCGTTGCAACGCATCGCCGAACGCTTCAAGGAAACGCGCGACGCGACGTTCGTTCGCACGGGGCCCGACGGGAAACGACTGGGTCACACGCTCGGCATCGCGTCGCTCGGCGGCGCTACGTTCGGCGTCGAAGAGAACTACCTCTTACAGAAGCTCTTCAAGTCGGCCGGCGTCGTGTCGGTCGAGAACCAAGCCCGAATATGACATAGCTCGACGGTGCCTGGTCTAGGCACCTCGTTCGGTCGCGGCGGCGCGACGACGTACGTTCAAGATCTTCGCAACAGCGATTGCATCTTGATCGAAGGCTCGAACTTCGCGGAGTGCCATCCCGTCGCGTTCCGCTTCGTCATGGAGGCGAAGGAACGCGGCGCGAAGATCATCCACGTCGATCCGCGCTTCACGCGCACGTCCGCGGTCGCCGACGTCTACGCGCCGATCCGGAGCGGCAGCGACATCGTGTTCCTCGGGGCGCTCATCTCGTGGATGCTGCGCAACGAACGCTACTTCAAAGAGTACGTGCTCGCGTACACCAACGCGTCGTACCTCGTGCGCGAAGATTTCCGCGACACCGAAGACCTCGACGGCCTCTTCTCCGGCTGGCAGCAACCGGAGCCGAAGACGGAAACGCCGACCGATCGCGGCAGCCACGCATCGATGGGATCGGACGAACACCGGGCGGCGCCCGGCTCGTACGATCAGGAAACGTGGCAGTTCGAAACCGAAGAAGTTCCGCGCTTCGACGGCGCGGGCACCGTTCGCGTGCCGAAGCGCGATGCGACGCTCCAACATCCGCGCTGCGTGATCAACGTCTTACGCCGGCACTTCGAACGCTACACGCCGGAGATGGTCGAGGACGTCTGCGGGACGCCGAGCGAGAGCTTCCACACGATCGCGAATCTCCTCGCCGACAACAGCACGCGCGAGCGCACGACGGCGTTCGCGTACGCCGTCGGCTGGACGCAACACACGGTCGGCGTGCAGTACATCCGCACGGCCGCGATCTTGCAGACGCTGCTCGGCAACATGGGCCGCCCCGGCGGCGGGATCATGGCGCTGCGCGGCCACGCGAACATCCAGGGTGCGACCGACATCCCGACGCTGTACGATCTGCTGCCGGGTTATCTGCCGATGCCCTCCGCGCTGCGCGACGAACAGACGCTCGCCGCATACCTCGCTTCGGCGAGCAAACCCACCGGCTGGTGGTTCAACACGCCGAAGTACGTCGTGTCGTTGCTCAAAGCGTACTACGGCGACGCGGCCACGGCCGAGAACGATTTCTGCTTCGACTACCTGCCGCAGATCGCGGGCGACTACTCGGCGCTACCGACGCAAATGTCGATGAAGGACGGCAACGTCGACGGCTATTTCGTGATCGGTCAGAATCCGGCGTCGTCGGGCATGAACGCCGAGATGGCGCGCGCGGCGATGGAGCGCTTGAAGTGGATGGTCGTCGTCGATTCGTACGAGACGGAGACGGCATCGTTCTGGAAACGCGAGGGCGCCGACCCGAGCTCGATCGCGACCGAACTCTTCTTCTTGCCGGCCGCGACCGTGCTCGAAAAAGAAGGCACGATGGTCAACACCAACCGGCTGCTGCAGTGGCACGACCGCGCGCTCGACCCGGCGGGCGAGGCGCGTTCGGATCTCTACTACTTCTACGAACTCGGCAATCGCCTGAAGGCGCTGTACGCGGGCTCGACGGATCCGAAGGATCGCGGGCTGCTCGACCTCACGTGGACGTACGAGAGCGACGACGCGCACGAACGCGCGCTCGGCGAACCCTCGGCGACGAAAGTCTTGCGAGAGATCAACGGCTACGTCGCCGAGCCCGGCAAGGCGCCGGACGCGTGCGAGCAAGTCGCCGGCTTCGCCGATCTCAAAGACGACGGCACGACGGCCGCGGGCTGCTGGATCTACAGCGGCGTCCATCCGGATCGGACGAAGAACCGCGCGCGGTCGCGCAACGCCGACGACGTCGCGTCGCTCGACTGGGGCTTCGCGTGGCCCGCGAACCGCCGCATGCTCTACAATCGCGCGTCGGCCGATCCCGACGGCAGACCGTGGAGCGAACGCAAGCGCTACATGTCGTGGGACGAAGGCGCCGGGACATGGGTCGGGCCGGACATCGTCGACTTTCCCGCGACGAAGTCGCCGCACGAGCCGGCGAAACCCGGCGCGAGCGGCGTCGACGCGCACGCGGGGAGCGATCCGTTCATCATGCAGCTCGACGGTCGCGCGCAGTTATTCGTCGCGACCTCGCTCAAGGACGGCCCGCTTCCCGCGCACTACGAGCCGCTGGAGTCGCCCGTCGCAAACTTGGTCTACACGCAGCAGAACAATCCGAGCCTGCGCGAGTGGAATCGTTCGGACAATCCCTCGAACGGGACGGACAATCCCGACTATCCGTACGTGCTGACGACGTACCGCTTGACGGAACAATCGGGCATCATGACGCGGTACGTGCCGTGGCTCGCGGAATTGCAACCCGCGCTCTTCGCGGAGATCGATCCCGAACTCGCGGTGACGGTCGGTGTGCGCAACGGCGACTGGGTCACGGTCGTGACGAAGCTCGGCGAGATCGAGGCGCGCGCGCTCGTGAGCGGCCGCATGCGACCGCTGCGTCTCGGCAGGGGACGTCGCGTCCATCAGGTCGGCGTCCCGTACAACTACGGTAGCCTCGGCTTCACGTCGGGCGATCCGATCGGGCAACTCGTGCCGCTCGCGATGGATCCGAACGTCTCGATCCACGAGGCAAAGACCATCACGTGCAACGTGCGCGCCGGCCGTCGCCGTGAGTACGTTGCGGCCGGTCGGGCCGTCGACGAAAACGTGCCGGCGGACGAGAAGCAACCGCACGGTGCGCCGGAAGCGCACGGGGCCGACGGCGGCCCCGGCTAGAACGAGGCGATATGGCGAACGGTTTCTTCACGGACACGACGCTCTGCATCGGCTGCAAAGCGTGCGAGGTCGCGTGCAAGCAGTGGAACCAGTTGCCCGCCGACGGCTACGAGTTCACGGGCGATTCCTACGACAACACGAGTGCGCTGAGCGCGACCACGTGGCGTCACGTCGCGTTCGTCGAGCAGAACGCGCCGCCCGACGCGCCGCCCACGCTGAACAAGTGGCTCATGATGAGCGACGTCTGCAAGCACTGCACGTATGCCGGCTGTCTCGAGGCGTGCCCGACGGGCGCGATCGTGCGCAACGAATTCGACGACGTCTACATCCAACCGGACGTCTGCAACGGCTGCGGTTACTGCGTCCCGTCGTGTCCGTTCGGCGTCGTCGACTTGATCACGCACGCCGACTACACGGAGACGCGGCACTTCGTCTCGGACGGCCGCACGCACGACGACGCGACGCAGAAGACGGGTGGCGTCGCCGGCAAGTGCACGCTCTGCTACGATCGCCAGAAGGTCGGTGCGGTGCCGGCGTGCGCGAAGGCGTGCCCGACGGAGTCGATCCAATTCGGCGACGTCGCCGAACTCAAGAAGCGGGCGAAGCTGCGCGTCGAGCAGCTCTCGGAACGCGGCACCGATTCGTATCTGTACGGCGTCGATTCCGATTCGTCGGTCGGCGATCTCAACGCGTTCTTTCTGTTGACGGCGCCGCCGGAAGCGTACAATCTGCCGGCGCGTCCGGTCTTGCCGTCGACGCATCAGCCGGCCGGGTACACGAGCGCCGCGTTCGCTGCGGGAGCGCTCGCGCTCGTCGGATACGCGCTGTTCCGCGCGCGATGAGCGCCGCACTCGATCCCGACGCATCGTATCGCGGCGCGGGCGACGGCGCGCCGCTCCCGGCGCACGCGTCGCCGACGTACTACGACCGGCCGCTCCTCAAGAAGCCGCATTGGGAATGGGAAGTCATCGCGTACCTCTTCATGGGCGGCGTGATGGGCGGCTCCGGCATCCTCGTGGCCTTGGCGGACGAGACCGGCGACGACGAAGCGCTCGCGCGCAGCGCTCGCTATCTCTCGTTCGTCCTCGCGTCGACGTGTCCGATCGTGCTCATCAAACACCTCGGCCGGCCCGAACGATTCTTGCACATGTTGCGGATCGTCAAATTCAAGTCGGTCATGTCGATGGGCGTGTGGGGCTTGATCGCGTTCTCACTCCCGGCGACGGCGGCCGCGGCCGCGCAACTCGTGCGCGACGGCGTGCTGCCGGAAGAGCTCGACTTCGTACACGCGCTCGGTCCGCGCGCTCTGACGAATCCGTTGCAGCTCGTGCTCGGTGCGTTCATCGCCGGATACACCGGCGTGCTGCTCAGCGCCACGGCGAATCCGCTGTGGGCGACGGGCAAACGGCACATCCCCGCGATCTCCGTCTGCTCGGGCGTCGCAGGCGCGTGCGCGGCGAACAACGCGATGCTCGCCCTCTTCGGCGGAAACGAGACGACGGCGCGCAAGCTCGACCGGCTCGAATCCGTCGCCGGAATCGCCGAACTCGCGCTCCTGCTTTCGTTCCGCACGCACGCGGGCGCGATCGGCCTACCGATGTTCGCCGGCCGGCGCGGCGCGAAACTACGGAGCGCGACGATGTTCGGCGGCATCCTCGTTCCGTCGCTCCTCAACCTCGTGCCGTTCCACGCGCGTTGGAAGACGCTGCTCGCTTCCGCGCTGACCCTCGCCGGAGGCTACGTGTTGCGCGAGTCGATGATCGAAGCCGGCAAAGAATCCGCGGACGATCCGCGCGTGAGTTCGCGGCAACCGGAATGATCGACGAGCGCCCCGGTCCGACGGTCGAGACGCGGCTCGTGGCGTACGAGGCCGGCAAAGCGACGCCGCGATACGATCGCCTCGCGACCGAAGAACCGCTCGAAATCCGGTTGCGCGCCGGCGGCGAATCGCGAACGGTCGCGATCACGATGCGCACGCCCGGCCACGATTTCGAACTCGCGGCCGGGTTTCTGCACGGCGAAGGCATCCTCGACGACGCGGACGCGTTGCTCGGCATCTCGTTCTGCATCGATCGCGACGTCGATGCGGAACAACGCTACAACATCGTCAACGTCGACCTCGCCGCTCGCACGTTGCCGCCGCTCGAAACGCTCGACCGCCACTTCACGACGACGAGCGCGTGCGGCGTCTGCGGCAAGGCCAACCTCGACGCGCTCGAAGCGCGCGGGCTCGCCGTCGTCGAGAGCGATCTCGCGCTCGACGCGGCGACGATCGTCGCGTTGCCCGACCGTCTTCGCGCGGCGCAAGGCGTTTTCGCACAGACGGGAGGCTTGCACGCCGCGGCCCTCTTCGACGCCGCCGGCACCATCGCGATCGTCCGCGAGGACGTTGGCCGGCACAACGCGGTCGACAAGGTCGTCGGCTCGATGTTGATCGCGCGTCGATTGCCGCTCGCCAAAAGCGCGCTCTTCGTGAGCGGCCGCACCAGTTACGAGATCGTTGCGAAAGCCGTCGCCGCACGCATTCCGATCGTGTGCGCCGTGTCGGCGCCGAGCAGTCTCGCGGTCGATCTCGCGCGCCGCTTCGGCGTGACGCTCGTCGGATTCGTCCGCGGCGAACGCTTCAACGTCTACGCGCACGATCGCCGTATCTCGGGAACGCCGCGCACGTGAGCGACGCGGCGATCCCGTTCGAAGACGCCGTCGCACGCATCGCGAGCGCGTGCGACGCGCTCGACGTCCGGACGGTCGCGCTCGCGGATGCCGCGGGCCGCGTGCTCGCGCACGACCTGTTCGCAGAAGACGATCTCGTACCGTTCGCGCGATCGGCGATGGACGGCTTCGCGATCGTCGCCGCGGATGCACGCGAGCGTGACACGTTCTTGGTACGCGGCCGCGCGTATGCCGAAGGCGCGCCCCGTCGCGTCCACGAGCCGGGAACGGCGACGGCGATCGCGACCGGAGCGCCGATTCCGGGGGGCGCGGACGCCGTCGTCCCGTTCGAAGACACGGTCGAATCGAACGGATCGATTCGTCTTCTCGACCCGCGCGCCGTGTATGCGGGAGCGCACGTCTTTCCACCGGGCGAAGATGCCCGGCGCGGCGACGTCGTCGGCCGGCGCGGCGACGTGCTGCGGCCGGCGTCGCTCTCGCTGCTCGCATCCGCGGGGCACGCGCGCTTCGACGTCGTCCGTAAACCGCGCGCGTGCGTGGTGACGTCCGGTCAGGAGATCGTGCCGGTCTCGGCGAGCCCGGGCTTCGGCGAGATCCGCAACAGCAACGCGACGGCCGTCGTCGCCGCGCTCGCGACATTCGGTGCCGAGGTCGTCGACGTCGTGCACGTGCGCGACGACCGCGCCGACGTGCGTCGCGCGATCGCGCGCGCCGCCGAACGCGCCGACGTCGTCGTCACGACCGGCGGTGCGTCCGTCGGCGAACGCGATTACGTCAAGAGCGCGCTCGACGAGCTCGGCGCCGCCTTCGCGTTTCGCGAGGTCGCGATGCGGCCCGGCCGTCCGTCCGCGCTCGCGACGCTCGGCGAGAGCCGCGTCCTCGCATTGCCCGGGAATCCGGCCGCCGTATCGGTCGCCCTCCACGAACTCGTGCGCGTCGCGATCGCGCGTCTCGCGGGAGCGCGCGACGTCAGGCTGCCGCGCGTCGGCGCGCGTCTGCGCGGGACGTTGCGCGGAAAAGGCGACCGCACGTACTTCGCGTTCGCCGCGCTCGGCGTCGATGCCGACGGCCGGCTCGAAGCGCTTCCGCTCGACAACCAGTGCTCGGCGTTGACGCGAACGTCAGCCGATGCAGGCGGCTTCGCGGTGGTCGGCCCGGATCGCGGCGACGTCCGCGACGGCGAGCTGGTCGACGTCGACGTTTTCGATTGGGACGGGGTGCGGGCGGCCGTCCGGGTCTGAATCGCCCGGCGGGGCCTGCCAGCGATTCGCCTGCAGTGCGCTGAGCGACGGCACCTCGACGTCGGCGTCGCCTGCGAGGCGCGCGAACGAGATCGTGAGGATCGCGACGTCGTCGGTCGGTTCGCTGCTCTCGAACACGTGGCGGCGGATCGCGAGCGCCGGGTCAGCGTCGCCGACGGCGACGCGCGCCGCTTCGAGCAGGCGCGCTTGGCCGGCGACGATGTCGCGCTTGTGTTCGAGCACGCCGTCGGTGTAGAGGATCATCATCGCGCCGCGTTCGGCGGTCGCCGTGAACGACCGGTACTTCGGGTCGGGAACGATGCCGAGCGGCAGCCCCTCGTGGTCGAGGAATTGCGACTCCGCGCCGACACGCGCCATGACCGGCGGCGGATGTCCGGCGGTCGCATACGTTATCTCGCGCGTCGCCGGATCGATGTAACCGCAGATCGCCGTCACCATGCGCGAGTCCTGCAGCAGCAGCGACCGGTTCGCGCGATGCAACACGACCGCGGGATCGTTCTCGTGGAGCGCGGCCGAGACGATCGCTTGCCGCGCGCGATTCATCATGACGGCCGCGTCGAGCCCGTGACCCGCGACGTCGCCGATCGAGAACATGATGCGTTTGTCGGGTAATTCGAACGCGTCGTACCAATCGCCGCCGACCTGCGCTTCGGCCGAGGCGGGAACGTACGTCGCGTGCAAGCCGACGCCCGGCGTGAAGGGCAGCGCCTTCTGCAAGAACGCCTCTTGCAACGCGTCGGCGATACGCTTCTCGTTCTCGTACAGCATCCGCGACTCGAACGCCGCACGTGCCGCGCCCGCTTGCAGAAATCCGAATGCGAGCGCGGCAAGCGCGAGCACGGCGATGACCGCCACGTTCAAAATCAAGACGAGCGAGATCGCGGCTTCCGCGCTATCGGCCGCTCGCGATGCCGCACCGTCGATCGTCGCCTGCAGACGTTGATCGAGCGCGCGGAACGTATCGATATTTGCCTTCCCGCGTCGCTGCAACGCGAGCGTTTGCGGCGTGCGGTCCGGTTTCGCGATCAACGGACGCGCGATGTCCGCGACCCATTCCGCATTGTTGCGCCGCTCGCTTTCGACGAGCGGCACGGCCTGCGCGAGCTCGACGGTCGCGACCGCTTTGGCGAGCCCGTCGAACGCGGCGGGCGCCTTCGCGAGCGCGACGCGATACGGCTCGAGGAAATCGGCGTCGCCCGTACTCGTAAACCCGCGCAGACCCGTCTCTTCGTTGAGCTGGATGCGGAAGACGAGGGCGCGCGCTCGCTGCGCCGCACGCATCGATTGCTGGAAACGCGACGTATCGTCGATCTTCGCGTGCACGAACAAACTCGCCAGGGCCAAGAGCGGCACGACGACGACGAGGACGAAAAACGGGGCGCGGAGCTCGCGGTAGATAGAATCTCGCTTCCAGTTCGCCATATACGACGTGTTCGGTCGCTTAGACGACGTCAGTCGCTCCACCCATCCTGCCATAAACGATGCTATGTCCTACTTGGTGGCAACGACCCGGTCGGCGCGGAGCCAACTCTCCAGATGGCGGACGTATTCCGGCCCGATCGTGTCGAGCAGGCAACGGACGTACGCCTCGTACGCGCCGGCGCGATCCGCCGAGAGACACCGTTCCAACTCGCGGCGGTGGATCGCCATGTAGCCCTCGCGCAGACGCAGGCCGCCGTGGACGAGCGCCACGAGCAGTTCGCTCGACGACCGCTCCGGATGCCGGTCGAGGCGCTCCGCGAACCAGCGATCGAGCGCGAGCGGCAACCGCATCGAACGCGACGGACCCATCAGGCCCGAACCTTTCGCGCGCGCCATCAGATCCGCGCGTTCGCGCGAGCGCTCCTACGCATGGTGGTGCGTCGCGTCGCCCTGCGTCTCGTCGTCGTGACTGTGCACGATGCCGCCGTGCTCGTGATGGACGTGATCGTGATCGTGATCCGCATGACCGTGATCGTGCACGTGCCGCACGCCGTCGGCGTGTTCGTGCTCGTGCAGATGGCCGTCCGGCCGCGCTTGGTCGTCGTCGTTCATGACCCGAGAATTTCTGCTCGCAGACGGGCGGCCCCGCTCGCGATCGCGAGCTCGGCGCACATTTCCGTGTGTACGCGGCCGTTGGTCGCGAGGATCGATCCGGCGCCGGGTGCGTAGACCGATCCGTCGATCGCGCTCACGGTGCCGCCCGCTTCGCGCACGATGAGCGCGCCCGCCGCGACGTCCCAGATCTTGAGATCGAACTCCCAAAACGCATCGAACGTGCCGTTCGCGACGAACGCGAGGTCGAGCGCGGCCGAGCCGTCGCGCCGGACCGCCTGCGCGACGCGCGAGAGATGCGCGAAGTGTTCGCCGTTGCGGTCGTAATCGGCAGGCTTGAACCCCGTGCAGACCATCGCGTCCGCGACCGCCTCCGGTTGCGAGACCGCGATCGGCTTTCCGTCGCACGTCGCCCCGCGGCCCCGCGCACCGGCGAACGTCGCGTCGAGCGCCGGCGCGTAGATCGCGCCGGCGAGCACGTCGCCGTCGCGCTCGTACGCGATCGAGACGCAGTAGAGCGGGTAGCCGTGGAGATAGTTCGTCGTCCCGTCCAGCGGATCGACGATCCAACGCTCGCCCGTGTCGCCCGCGCGTTCGCCGTCCTCTTCGCCGAGGATCGCGCTGCCCGGAAACGCGGCCTGCAAGCGTTCGACGATCAGCCGTTCGCTCGCACGATCCGCCGCCGTCACGAGGTCGCCGCGCGCGCCTTTTTCGCGCGCATCGAGCGGGCCGGTGCCGAGACGTCGCAGCAGCGCCCCCGCTTCGCGCGCCGTCTCGACGGCCGTTCGTAACGGGTCCGCCAGCGTTTGCAAGGGCGAGCCGGACGGCGAGCGAGAACGCGATCGCGATGTTGGAGCGGAGCGTCGTTGCGGTTGAAGGTGCGGTCCTCGGATTGTGGGCGGGGGCGATGGCGGGCTTCGCCTTCGTGTTCGCGCCGATCGCTTTCAGGACCGTTCCCGACATGGGCACGTTCTCGGCGCTGATCGGCGCCTTCATTCGCGGGCTCGCGCCGTTCGGAAACGTCTGCGGCGGCGTCGCGATCGCGGCCGCTCTCGTGCGCGCCGTCGCCCCGGAAGCGCGGGGTCTCGCCATCGGCCGGGTGGGACTCGTCGCGATCGGGCTCGTCGCGTCGGGCTACGAGACGGCCGTCATCGTCCCGCACATGGAGGCGACCGCCGCGCAGATCCCGGGCGCGATCGACACCGTTCCGAAAGACGATCCGCGGCGCGTCGCCTACGACGAAGAGCATCACCGCTCGACGCGCGTCTACGGCCTCGCTTTCCTCGCGGTGCTCGCGGCGGCGACGCTCGTGCCCTTCGGACGCCGGCGCTCCGGGCCGCCGAGCGGGGTTGACCCTGCCGAAGCGTGACCCGTATACTTGTCGCCAGGACATCTCGATAGGTGAGGCGTCTGCGATACACATATGCCGCTGCCCCGAAACGTCGAAAGACGCCAAGTGGGTCGAACAGGTTCCGCCGACATAAGGCGGCGCTCAAAGCGGCTGACGAACGTTCGTCTACGGTCCGCAGTGCCGAAACTCGAAGCGACTGAGATGTAGCCGAGGCTCGCCCGAGCCCTCGGCTTCATGCCGGTCGCGCCGAAATGCGTCCGGCTTTTTCGTGTCTCGGTCGAGGGAAGGCAGTCGACATGGCGTTCGCAGACGGCTACCTTTCGGATCTGATCGGTCGCCAGGCGGTGCTCGAAGGGCCCGCGCGACTTCCGGTTGGCCGCGTCGTCGATTTTTACGTCGGGAAGCCGGACGACACGTTTCCACGCATCGACGGAATCGTCGTACGTACGAAAGCCGGTCCGCTGCAGAGTTCGGTGAACGACGTCGTCGACATCGACGAGAACGGCGTGCTCGTGCTGCGCGTCGCGCCGAGCGAAACGCCCGCACCGGAAAACAGCGCGCTCTTCCTCGTCAAGGATCTCTTCGACAAGCAGATCGTCGACGTCGACGGCCGCAAGGTCGTGCGCATCAACGATCTCGAGATCGCGAACACGAGCGGGACGCTGCGCGTCGTGGCCGCGGATATCGGCGTCGCGGGATTGTTGCGACGCCTCGGAGCGGGGCGGATCGCACCGCGCTTGCTCGATCGCGTTCCGCGCAACATCATCGCATGGGACAACGTCGCGCCGATCTCCGACGTCAACCCGACGCAGGTGCAACTCTCCGTCTCCGAGTCGCGCCTCTCGCGCTTGCATCCCTCGGAGCTCGCGGACATCATCGGCGAACTCTCGGCGAAAGACGCGGCGCGCGTCGTCGGCGCGCTCGACGACGAAACGGCGGCCGACGCGTTCGAGCATCTCGATGCCGACGTCCAGCAGTCGATCATCGCCGACCTCGGCACGGATCGCGCTGCGGACATCATCGAGGAGATGGACTCCGACGACGCCGCCGACTTGCTCGGCGAACTCGACGAGGAACAGCGCACGGCGTTGCTCGCCAAGATCGAGGACCGCGAATACGCGGACGAGCTCGAGGAACTCGTCGAGTACGAGAGCGACAGCGCGGGCGGTCTCATGACGACGGACTACGTCTGGATCTATCCGCACCGCACGACGGAAGCGACGATCGGCAAGATCCGGCAGATCGCACCCGAGTCGGAATTCATCTACTACCTGTACGTCACGGACGATCGTCGCAAATTACTCGGCACGATCTCGCTGCGGACGCTCTTGCTCTCGTTGCCGACGGCGTTCATCCACATGCTGATGGACACGGACGTCGTCAGCGTCTCGGCCGATACGAGCGCGGAAGACGTCGCCTCGGCGATCGCCCGTTACGATCTGCTCGCCGTCCCCGTTCTCGACGACGAAGGCTGCATGCTCGGGATCGTGACGGTCGACGACGCGATCGACGCGATCATTCCCGCGAAGATCGCCAACTCGCTCCCCCGGTTCATCCGGCATCACGGGAAAAGGCCGCGCGTTGGAGCGCCTTAAGAGCTCGCGCTTCTGGCGTAACGTTCTCTTCGTCGTTTCGGTGCTCGGGCCGGGGTTCATCACCGCGTCCGCCGGCAACGACGTCGGCGGCATCTTCACCTATTCCGTCGCAGGCGCGCAATTCGGCTACTCGGTCATTTGGCCACTGATCCCGATCGCGGTCTCGCTCATCGTCGTGCAAGAGATGGCGGCGCGCATGGGCGCGGTGACGGGCAAGGGGCTCGCCGCGCTGATCCGTGAGGAGTTCGGCGTCTGGATCGCGCTGCTGACGATGATCGGGCTCTTCTTCATGAACACGTTCACGACGTCGGCCGAGTTCGCCGGCATCGCGTCGGCGAGCGAGATCTTCGGCGTATCGCGCTACGTCGCCGTGCCCGCCTGCGTCATCCTCGTGTTCGCGTTCGTCCTGCGCATCAGCGCGAGTCTGGTCGAGCGCGTGTTCGTCGTCTTGTCGCTCGTGTACGTCACGTACATCATCTCGGGCTTTCTCGCGCATCCGGTGTGGAAAGACGTCGCCCGCGGCACGTTCGTGCCGTCGGTCGACACGCACGATCCCGCATATCTCGGCACGGTCGTCGCGTTGATCGGCACCACGATCTCACCGTACATGCAGTTCTACCTGCAATCGGCGATCGTGGAAAAGGGCACCCGGCCGAAGGGTCTGCTCGCGACGCGCATCGACGTCGCGAACGGGTCGATCCTCGCGATCATCGTGGCGGCGTTCATGATCATCGCGAACGCTGCGACGATCTACGTGTTCAACCAGCATCATGCGGCGCATCCGATCGTCGTGACGCAGGCATCCGACGTCGCGGTCGCCCTGCAACCGCTCGCCGGAAAGTTCGCGAGCGCGCTGTTCGCGTTCGGCATCCTCAACGCCGGCATCTTCGCGGCCGCCGTGCTTCCGCTCTCGACGAGCTACCTCGTCTGCGAAGCGTTCGGCTTCGAAGCCGCGCTCGATCGCCGTTTCAGCGAGGCGCCCGTCTTCTTCACGCTCTTCGCGGCCGGTCTCATCGCCGGTGCGGCGCTCGTGCTCATCCCCGGCATTCCGCTCGTTCCGCTCGCCATCGCATCGCAGGTCGTGCAAGGCCTCCTGCTTCCGCTCGAACTCGTGCTGATGCTCGTGATCATCAACCGCGTTCGCGTGATGGGGGTGTATCGGAACACGCGCTCCGCGAACGCGATCTCGTGGGCCACCGTCGTCATCGTCGGCGTCATCGCGCTGTACTACACGTACACGCAGATCGCCGGACTGTTCGTCCACGCGCCGTAGCCGCATGCATCGCACCGTTCGTCTCCGGTACGCGTCCCTCGCGCTCGCGGCGTCGATCTTTGCGGCGCCGGCCGGACGCGCGAGCGCGCAAGCGCCCGCCGCGCAACCGTCCGCGGCCGCATCTCCGAGCGCGTCCGCCACGCCGCGACCGCTCGGCTTGCACGCGTCGCTCGACGCGTCGCTCACCTCGATCGATCAATCGACGCGCGGCCCGGGGCAGATCGGACCCGAGGCGTCCGGCTTCATCGCGGGTGCGCCGCTCGCACCGAATACGCCGTACGATTTCTTCTCGAGCGCGCCGCAAACGCCGGGCGTCGCCGGCATCGGTCAGGCGATCGCGACGGCCGCATACGGGTTCCGAACGTTCGACGCGACGATCACCGGCGGCTTCGGCGACGTCGACGGCAGCGTCACGAACGCGGCATACTGGGGCGAGTCGCTCTTTCCGGCGCTGAATCCACATCTCGGCGCGCAGGCGTTGCCGTACCGGATCGCATTTCCGGCGCACGCGGGCGAAGACGACGGGCGCACGTTCCGCGCGTCGCTGCTCGGCGCGACGCTCGCGAGCGCGGACGGCAACGTGCGCGTGCGCGGCGGCTACTTCGATCTCGCGCAGACCGATCGTTTCGCGTTCGCGCAGCCGGCGCTGACGAGCGTGAATCCCGCGATCGGCTTCGCGACGCCGGAGACGCTCGGCAACGGCGCGCCGGCTCTCGACGATTGGAGCCCGGTCGCGACGCAGTTGCCGCTCGACGGATTCGACCTCGTCGCGAAGCGCGGCGACGGCACGCTCGAAGTGACGACCGCCGCGTTGCCGTCGCTGCCCGGCGAATCCGCGCGGCTCGACATGGGTTCGCTCGTGTCCGATCGCGGCGAGGGAACGCGGTTCTCGGCCGACCTCGTGCACGTCGCCACGAGCGGCCTGCCGTTCGTCACGACCGTGCCGTTCGGTGCGGACCCGACGTACGACGTGACGCCGCAAGGCGTCTTGCCGACGAGCACGCTCGACGGACAGCGGCAGACGATCGCGGCCGGTCGCGGTGCGTTTCATATTTCGACGGCATACGCGCTCGACGGCACGGTCGAGATCGGGCGCACGTGGTACGACGCGAGCGACCCCGCGCGCCCCGGTACGGCGCGGCCCGGCGGCTACTATCACGCCGGACTGACGAAGACGAAGGGTCGCGTCACGGCATCGCTCGACGTCTACCGGATGGAGGCGAGGTACGCGCCGATCATCTTGCCGTACGGCGTGCCGGAGAATCAGTGGAGCGCCGCGTTCGCGTGGCCGGGCCAGTGGCTCAAATCCAACTATCAATCGATCGACAACACCGTGCTCGGCGTCAATCGCCAGGGCTATCGCCTACGCTACTTCGTCGACAAGGGTCCGCTCGAGGTTCATCTCGAGTACGTCGACCTGCGTCAGATTTCGCCCGAGACGACCGCGACGGCGGAACAGACCGGCTTCGTCGACGGCTACTACTTGCCGCAGGCGCCGGCCGCCGCGACGTTCGGGCGGCAGCGGCGGTACGGCTTCTGGGCGGCGTGGCATCCGGCGTTCGGCGATGTGACGCTCGACGTCGTCGACGATACGCTGAACCGCCCGACGGGCGCCGGGCATCCGCTCGACGGCGTGTCGTACGAGGTCCCGCAGGCGATACTCACCGTCGACCGCCGCGTCTCGCCGAACGTGATCGCCTCCATGGGTCTCGGGCGCTACGCGATGGACGGCCGCTTCTCGGAGCCGATCGATTTCGCGGAGCGATCGTTCGTCGCGGGCGCCGAAGTTCGCGAAACGTCGCGCGCATCGGTGCTCGTGAGTTTTCGCCGGAGCGCCTTCGCGGGCGTCTCGACCTTCCCGGCTGCGGGCACGTCCCCGGATTTCACGGGATCGCTCCTCGTGATCGAGCAGCGCCTGCACCTCTGAGGCGCGTGTTAAGATGGGGCTGGGTTCAGCCTCTTACGGCGTGCATGCCGATACTGAAAACGATCGCGAACACCACGAACCCGACGACGTACGCACCGACGATCAACGGCCGCGGGCGGCCTTTGCGGGCGAATGCGGTTCCCATGGCATAAGTGCCCCCATTGAGGATCGCGAGGATCCAGTGCAACGCGGGTGGTGCGACTTTCGTCACCCCCCACACCGCGAAACCGACGACGATCTGGAGGACCAGCAGATAGAGAACGTAGCGGCGAGCCGGCTCCCAGAAGATGGCTGCGAGCGACGCGAACACGACGATGAAGCCGACGGCATAGTGTACGTTCAAAAGAGACATGCGCAGGGACTCTTCGCGTGATCGATAGCGCCGTCATGTCGAACGACGAACTCGTCGAATTCGCCGAAGGGCTCGCCCGCGTCGCGAGCACGGGCGGCGGCCCGAAGGCGCTCGCCGCGCATCTCGGCACGCTGCTCGACGCCGCGGTCCTCGTCGAAGATGCCGAATGGCGTCACGTCGCGCTCGCGGGCGCGGCGAAACGCTCCGTCCCGCCGTCCAGCCGCGATCTGATTTCCGCCGCTCCGAAAGACGGCGAGGGCGCGGTCGCGCTGCAGACGCCCGGCGACGCCGCCGGCGGCGTCGCGGTGCGCATCCGCGGCGGCGACTCGCCGCTCGGCTGGCTTTCCGTGTTCCCGAACGGCAGCGGCGCCGAGGGCCGGCTCGCGGCCGTGCGGCTCGCAGCCGCCGCGATCGCGGTCGAACTCTCACGCGACGCGGGCGGCGGTCGCAATCGCCGCAAATCGTTTTGGGACCGTTTGATCTCGCGCGCGTACGACGATCCGATCGAAGCGAAGGACGATGCGACGGCCCGCGGCATCTCGCTCGCGGCGAGCTACGTCGCGGTCGCGATCGAAGCCGAGGGGCTCGAAGAGACGGTCGCGGCAACGAAGATGGGCGACCTGCGACGCATCTGTCTCGAAACGCTCCGCTCGGGTTCGGGCGATATCGTCGTCCTCGAACGCGGCGGCGGCTTCGTGTTTCTCTGCCCCGCGCCGATGGAGGTCGACGCCGCGAACGCGCGCACGGCCGCGACGCTGATCGCGCGCACCGCGACGAAGAATCACTTCGGCGCGAAGATCGTCGGCGGCGTCGGCCGCCCGGCGGAAGCGATCGCGGCGCACCGTACGGTCGAGGAAGCGCGCGAATCGATGTTCATCGCGCGGCGCCTCTTCGGCGGTTCGCGCGTGATGCCGTACGAAGATCTCGGCGTCTACCCGATGCTCTTGCGCGGCGGCGCGACGTCCGCCGAACTGCGCGAGGTGTCCGACCGTATCCTCGCGCCGTTACGCGCGTACGACGAAAAGCACCAGACCGAATTGATTCGCACGCTGCGCCTCTATTTCGACGTCGGGCAGAACGTGAAGACCGCCGCAGCCGAGCTCTCGGTACACCGGCATACCGTGTTCTACCGCTTGCGTCAGATCGCCGAGATCAGCGGTCACGATCTCGATTCGGCTCACGATCAACTCACTCTGCGAACGGCGATGGCGATCGATGCACTCAACTCTCACGAACGGTAAGGCGATCAACAAACGCGACGTGCTGCGGCTCGCGAAAGAACGCGACGTCCGCTTCGTGCGCCTGTCGTTCGTCGACATCCTCGGCATCAACAAGAGCGTGTCGATCCCCGTCGCCGAACTCGAGCGTGCGATCGAAGGCCGCGTCACGTTCGACGGCGGATCGATCGACGGTTTCGTGCGCGGCGAGGAAGCCGACATGCGGCTGTTGCCGGATCTCGCGACGTTCGCCGTCTACCCCTGGACGAACGGCGGCCACAACGAGGCGCGTCTCATCTGCAATATCGCGACGGCGGACGGCGAGCCGTTCGAGGGCTGTCCGCGGACGACGCTGATGCGGGCGATCGACGATGCGGCGGACGTCGCGACGGGCTTGCAGAGCGGTCTCGAAGTCGAATTCTATCTCTTCGACGTCGGCCCGGGCGGCGCGCCGACCACCGCATCGAACGACGTCGGATCGTATTTCGACATCAACGAGAGCGACCGCGGCGAGCTCGCGCGCACGGAGATCGTGACGGCCCTCGAAGCGATGGGACTCGGCGTCGCGAGCTCGCATCACGAACACGGCGCGGGTCAGCACGAGATCGATCTGCGCGAGACGGGGCTGCTCGCGGCATCCGACGCGCTGATCACGCTGCGCACCGTCGCGAAACACGTCGCCGCGCGGCACGGGCTCCACGCGACGTTCATGCCGAAACCGGCCGAGCACCTCGCAGGTAGCGGCGTGCACGTGTACTTCGCGTTTCCGCGCGACGCCGCGGAGGGCGAGGACGTCGAGGACGACGACCTCGGCGAGAACGCGCTCTTCGCGATCGGCGGTTTGCTCGAACACGCGCCGGCCTTCACGGCGATCTGCAACCCGACCGTCAACTCCTACAAGCGGCTCGTCGCCGCGTGGGACGCACCGATCTACACCGTCTGGTCGCACCGCAGCGCGAACTCGCTCGTGCGCGTTCCGTCGCCCGAGGACGCGCGTTCGCGCATTGAGGTCCGCAGCGCCGACCCCTCGTGCAACCCGTATCTCGCGATGTCGGTGCTGCTCGCGAGCGCGGCGCACGGCATCCGTTCGCACGCGCTGCCGGGCGATCCGTTGACGGGTTCGACGTACGAACTCAACGATCGCGAGCGCGATCGCCGGCGCATCAAGACGCTGCCGAAGTCGCTGCGCCAGGCACTCGTCGAACTCGAGAAAGACGTCGTCGTCCGCGCCGCACTCGGCGACCACATCTACCTCGCGTTCCGCGACGCGAAGGTCGCCGAATACGAACGCTATCGCCGTGCCGTCCACCCCTGGGAGCGCGAAGCGTATCTGCGCGTCTACTGACGGCGCATCGCGAACGATCATGGAGACGGAATCACGATCCGGCGATTCGCAGCGCATCGGCGTTCGCGCCGCCGTGCGAGCCGATGAGGACGCCATCCTCGCCCTCGCGCGGCGGTTTTCCGAAACGCGGCCTGCGTGGCGCTCCGCCGAGGAAGTCGACGAGGGTGAGATGCGCGTGCTCCGCCGCGTGCTCGCGCAGCCGGCATCGCACGAGGCGATCTTCGTTGCCGAACGTGACGGCGTCGAGGGATTCGTCTACGTCTATGCCGAGCCCGACTTCTTCACGGGCGAGCCGCACGCGCACATCTCCGAGATCGCCGTCGCCCGCGACGGGTCGGGCGCCGGCCGCGCCCTGATGGCGATGGCGGAACGCTGGGCGACCGATCGCGGCCATCGCTACGTCTCGTTGCACGTCAACGCGGCGAACGAGCGCGCCGCACGCTTCTACGCGACGCTCGGCTACGATCTCGAGTGGCAGCGACTCAACAAGCGATTGTCCGACGTAACGTAGCGTGAGCCGCACGACGGTGCGCGACGCCGTAGTTTCGTTGTTGCGCGAGGCCGGCATGACGACGGTCTTCGGCAACCCCGGTTCGACGGAGCTGCGTTTCCTGCGCTCGTGGCCGAGCGACTTCCGGTACGTGACGGCGCTTCACGAAGGCAGCGCCGTCGCGATGGCGGACGCGTACGCGCAGCTGTCGCGAAACGCGGCCTTCGTCAACCTGCACTCGGCGGGCGGACTCGGCAACGCGATGGGCAGCGTGTTCACGGCCTACAAGAATCAGACGCCGCTCGTGATCACCGCCGGCCAGCAGACCCGCGCGCTGATGCCGAACGCACCGTTCCTTTACGCGCGGGATGCCGTCGTGATGCCGCAGCCGTACGTGAAGTGGAGCTGCGAGCCCGCACGCGCGGAAGACGTGCCCGCGGCGATCGAGCACGCGTATCACGTCGCGATGCAACGGCCGTTCGGGCCGACGTTCGTCTCGATCCCCGAGGACGATTGGGATCGCGAGACCGTCGAGACGCCGCTGCGTCGGGTCATCGCCGATGTCGTCGCGTCACCGGAAGGCATCGAGACGATCCTCGCGGCGCTTGCGGCGAGCGCGCGTCCCGCAATCGTCGTCGGACCCGGCGTCGACCGCGACGATGCGAGCGCCGCTACGGTCGCACTCGCCGAGCGTCTGGGTGCCGCCGTCTACGTCTCTCCGCTCTCGAGCCGTTGCAGCTTCCCGGAGCGCCACCCGAATTTTGCGGGTTTTCTCGCGCCCGTGCGTACGCACGTCGTCGAGCGACTGCGCGAGCACGATCTGGTCCTCGTGCTCGGTGCGCCGGTCTTCACGTACCACGTCTTCACGGACGGCCCGCCGATCGCGGAGGGAACCGTCGTCGTGCAGGTGACGGACGATCCGGACGCGGTCGCGTCGGCGGCCGCCGGCACGAGCATCGTCGCGACGCTGCGCGCGACGCTCGATGCGGTCCTCGCACGCATGCCGCCCGAGCCGCGCGCCGGATCCGGCGTCGCGCGAGCCGCTCCGAGGCCGCTCGTCGACACGCTGAGCGGCGCGCTCGCGTTACGCGCGCTCGCACACGTGCTTCCGGCCGATGCGATCGTCGTCGAAGAGGCACCCTCGCATCGCAACGCGCTCCACGAGTACGTTCCGATCGAACGGGCAGGCACGTTCTATGCCGCCGCGAGCGGCAGCCTCGGATGGGCGCTGCCCGCAGCGGTCGGAGCGGCGCTCGCGCGTCCGTCGCGGCGCATCGTCGCGATCCTCGGCGACGGCTCGAGCATGTACGCGATCACGGCGTTGTGGACGGCCGCACGATTCGCGCTGCCGATCACGTTCGTCATCCTCGACAATGCCTCGTATGCCGCGATGAACCAATTCGGCCGCTTTCTCGGATTCGAAGGCATGCCGTCCTTCGATCTCGCGGGCTTGGATTTCGTGCGCGCCGCGGAAGCCTTCGGCGTGCGCGGCGTGCGTATCGAGCTCGCGGGCGATCTCGAGGAGGCGTTCCGCGCCTGCTTCGCATCGCCGCTGCCGACGCTCGTCGACGTTGCGGTCGACGACGCCGCAGCGACCATCTACTAGCGCGGATACGATCCGGGCGGAGTACGTGTTGCCCACGAACTAGCGCACGATACGTCGTACTCCGACGAATGCGCGCGCGAACAGGTTCGCCAATCGATCTCCCGAAAGTTTGCGCGGTGGAAGAGACTTCCAAGGACAAAGTCCGAGCGATCTACGATTTACGGGCCGCCGTCGAAGAGCAAGTCTTCGCGCAGGTTCGGGCGGATCGTGACGACAGTCCGACGGCCCGCGAGGTCCTGCTCGACGCCACGCTCAACGTGGAAGCGAAGACGCAAGACGCGATCGAGATATGCCATGACTGCGAACGGCCGCACGCCGTAGATCTGCCGCACGAGCGTCGGTCGCGCGTCGGCGAGTCTCATGAGAACGTCGTCGAGGTCGACTTCTTCCGGCCCCAGCTCGAACGGCGTCAGTCGGGCGAGGAGAGCTAAAGCTCTTCTTGCTTCGGCGCGTCGCTTCGCTCGAGCACGAGTTTCTTCGTCAAGCGAACGCGCCGTCCGCCGTCGAGAAACTGAACGCCGTCGGTCGTCTCGTGCATGATGCGCAGTCCGAAACCACGGATCGACTCGGCCTTTCGTGGAAGGGACTCGACGTTATTCCAGCCGGCGAATCCGCCGCCCGAATCCGAGATCTCGATCGTCATCTTGCCGAACTCGAATCGTGCTCCGACGGAGATCGAACCGTTGTCGGAGCGTCCGTGTTCTACGGCGTTCGCGAGCGCCTCGCCGACCGCTAACTCCAAATCTTGGAGTTGCGCACCCGCGAATCCGGCGGCCCGAGCAAACGCGACGATGGCGCCGCGGGCAATAGACGCTGACCCCTCGACATTGGGATACATCGCCTGGTGAAGCAGCATCGACGAGGAGATACCCATAAGTCCTACTACTAACCGAAAGACCAGGTATGCTGCGTCACTCGTGAGCTACGGACGAAGACGTTACAGCCCGAGCTCGCCGAGGCTCGGGTGGTCGTCCGGACGCGGCTCGTCCCGGTTCCATCGGAAGAGGCGATCCGGTTCGGCCAGCGGGACGTCGTTGATGCTCGCGTGCCGCACGCGCATCAGGCCGTTCTCGTCGAACTCCCAGTTCTCGTTGCCGTACGCGCGAGACCAGCGGCCCGCGGCGTCGTGGTATTCGTACGCGAAGCGCACCGCGATCCGATCGTCGCCGAAGGCCCACAGCTCCTTGACGAGCCGGTACTCGAGCTCGGCCGCCCATTTGCGCGTCAGGAACGCGACGATCTCTTCGCGGCCCGTCACGAACTCCGAGCGATTGCGCCAACGGCTGTCCTCGGTGTACGCGAGCGAGACGCGCACGGGATCGCACGTGTTCCAACCATTCTCGGCGGCGCGCACTTTTGCGATCGCCGAATCGCGCGTGAACGGCGGGAGCGGAGGTCGGGCGTTCATACGTTCGCGTTCGCCATGTTCGCCGTCGTCGCCGCCTCGCGCAGCAAGCGCCATCCGGCCGCGACGTCGCCGAGCGTCGTGCGTTCGTTCCCGATCGCGATGCGGATCGCGACGCGGCCGTTCAGCTTGGTCGTCGAGAAATAGGCTTCGCCCGACGCGTTGACGCGGTCGACGATCGCGAGGTTGTGCGCGTCGAGCGCGTCACCGCCGTCGACGTCCGCCGGCTCGTGCCGGAAACACACGACCGAGAGCGGATGCGGCGCGACGACGATCCACGCCGGCTCGGCCTCCACCCACGTCGCGAACGTTTGCGCGAGCGCGACGTGCCCGCGCAACAGGTCGCGCATGCGGTTCGCGCCGAGGTGGCGGATCGCGAACCACAATTTGAGCGCGCGAAACCGGCGTCCGAGTTGCAGACCGTAGTCCATGTAGTTGCGCACGTCGCCGTCTGACGTCACGAGATAGTCGGCGACGAGACTGAACGTGCGCCGGAGATTCTCCATATCGCGCACGTAGAGCACGGAGAGATCGATCGGGACGAAGAGCCACTTGTGCGGGTTCACGACGAGCGAATCGGCGAACTCGCAGCCGGCGAGCAGCGTACGAAACTCGGGCACGATCGCCGCGGGGCCGGCGTACGACGCGTCGACGTGCAGCCACGCAGCGTAACGCCGCGCGATCTCCGCGATCGCCGGCACCGGGTCCGACGAGGTCGTCGACGTCGTCCCGACCGTCGCGGCGACGCACATCGGACGCATGCCGCGCGCGACGTCCGCCGCCAGCGCCGCTTCGAGGGCGTCCGGCCGCATCGCGAAGGCATCGTCGCAGGCGATCTTCACGACGTTCGCGCGACCGATGCCGAGCGCGATCGCGGCCTTCTCGACGTGCGAATGCGTGTGATCGGTAACGTACACGCGGAGCGGCGGGAGATCGGACCGTCCGCCCATGCCGCGATCGCGGATCTCGAGGCCGAGCGCTTCGCGCGCCGCGGCGAGGGCCGTGAAGCCGGCGATCGATGCGGTATCGTAGACGATCCCGTGCAGGCCGTCGTCGAGGCCGAGCAGCGTGCGCAACCACACGAGAACGACTTCTTCGAGCTCGGTTGCCGCGGGCGACGTCCGCCAGAGCATCGCGTTGACGTCGAGTGCGGCGGCCAGCGCTTCGGCGACGACTGCCGCCGGCGTCGCGCTGATCGAGAAGTGCGCGAAAAAGCGCGGATGGTTCCAATGCGTGATGCCCGGCAGCACGAGCGATTCGAAGTCGGCGAAGATCGTCTCGAATGCCTCGCCGTCTTTCGGCGCTTCCGCGGGCAACGCGCGATGCAGATCGCCCGGCCGCGCGCGGGAGAGCACGGGATAGCGCTCGGGATGCCGGTAGTAGTCGTCGATCCAGCGAGCGGCGCGATCGAAGGCGCTTAGGAGATCGTCCAAATGCCGACGATCTCGTGGATGTAGATCGTCGCACCTTCTTCGCCGGGCCGCTTGAGAAAGACCGAGAGCGACTGCTCGGAGAGCAGCTCGGTCCGAAGCTCGCCCACGAGTTCCGACGCGTCGTCGAGTCGCACGCGAACGCGGTGCCCCGCGTACGAGCGCAGTTCCGAAACGTCCACCGTCATGCACCCGCCATACACTGTCGTGGACGCCCGAGCCCGAGAGGGAGTTCCTTCGATCGCGACGCTCGGCGACCGGAGTCACCGAAGCCGCCGCGAACATCCCCTACATTGGCGTCACCTGACGTCCGCGCGGAGGCAGCTCGATGAAATACCGGACCTATCCCAAGACCGACATCACCGTCAGCGTCGTCGGCTTCGGGCTCTGGACGACCTCGACCGGCTGGTGGGGGACGTTCACGGACGACGACGCCGTCGGCCTGATGCACGAGGCGCTCGACGCCGGCATCACGCTCTACGACGCCGCCGATACGTACGGAAACGGCCGGAGCGAAGAGCAGCTCGGCAAGGCATTCGCCGACCGGCGCGACCGCGTCGTCTATTCGACGAAGTTCGGCTACGATTTCTACACGTATGCGGGCGAGCGCAAGGGCCAGCAAGAGATCCCGCACGATTTCTCGCCGGCGTTCGTACGCTACGCGCTCGAACAGTCGCTGCGGCGTCTGCAGACGGACGTGATCGACATCTATTCGATCCACAACGCGCATCTGACCGAGATCGAAAACGACGAGCTCTTCGCATTGCTCGAGTCGTTCAAGACCGAAGGCAAGATCAAGTCGTACGGCACGGCGCTCGGGCCCGCGATCGGCTGGCTCGTCGAAGGCTGCGAATCGTCGCGCCGCCGCAACGTGACGAACGTGCAGATGATCTACAACGCGCTCGAGCAGTTCCCGGGCAACGAGATGATCCGCGCGGCGAACGAAGCGAATGCCGACACGGGCTTCCAGATCCGCGTGCCGCATTCGAGCGGGATGCTCGAGGGCAAGTACACGGTCGACACCGTGTTTCCGGCCGGCGACCATCGCAATCATCGCCCGAAACAGTGGCTCATCAACGGCGTCAAGAAAATCGAAACGCTCCGCTTCCTCGAGGAGCCCGGCCGCACGCTCGGACAGGCCGCGATCCAGTGGCTGCTCGCAGAACCGCGCGTCATGTCGGTGCTGCCGAACATCTACGATCGCGAACAGGTGCTCGAATTCGCGGCCGCCTCCGACACGCCGCCGCTCTCGAGCGCGGAGCTCGCGCGCGTGTCCGAATTGTTCGCGGAGAACTTCGGCGTGACCGAAGAACCCGGCCGGTACAAGGGCACGATGTCGTACGACGACGTCGCGAAGACGCCCGAGACGGCGTCCGTCTAGCCGCTTCGGCACGCATGATCGAAAAGGTACTCACCGCCGAGGCGCCCGCGCCGATCGGCCCGTACAATCAAGCGATCCGCGCGGGCGACTTCCTCTTCTGCAGCGGTCAGATTCCGCTCGACGTCGCGACGGGCGAACTCGTGCCGGGCGACATCGTCGCGCAGACGCATCAGGTGATGAAGAACGTCCGCGCCGTGTTGGCGGCAGGACAAGCGACGTTCGCGAACGTCGTCAAAACGACGATCTTCCTCGTCGACATGAACGACTTCGCCGCGGTCAACGGCGCGTACGGCACGTACTTCACGGAGGTCGCGCCCGCCCGATCCACGGTGGCGGTCGCGGCTCTCCCGCGCGGCTCGCGCGTGGAGATCGAGGTCGTCGCCCACCTGTAGCGAGCGACGCCTCGATCGCTGCGATTTACGAGTGCGTCATGTCCTTCGGGACGACGAACGTGTCGAATTCTTCGCTCGAGACGTAGCCGAGGCCGAGCGCGGCTTCCTTGAGCGTCGACTTGTCCTTGTGCGCCTTCTTCGCGATCTCGGCGGCCTTGTCGTAACCGATCTTCGGCGAGAGCGCCGTGACGGTCATGAGCGACTCCGAGAGATACTTCGCGATGATGTCCTCGTTCGCGACGAGCCCCTCGATGCAGTGGACGCGGAACATCGTGCACGCGTCGCGCAGCAGCGTCGTCGAGTGCAAGAAATTGTAGATCATCACCGGGTTGAATACGTTGAGTTCGAAATTGCCCTGCGATGCGCCGAAGCCGATGGCGGCGTCGTTACCGAACACCTGGACGACGACCATCGTGACGGCCTCGCACTGCGTCGGGTTCACCTTGCCCGGCATGATCGAGCTGCCCGGCTCGTTCTCGGGGAGCGAGAGCTCGCCGATGCCCGCGCGTGGTCCGCTGCCGAGCCACCGAACGTCGTTCGCGATCTTCATCAGCGCGGCGCCGAGTTGCTTGAGCGAGCCCGACGCGAACACGAAGTCGTCGTGCGACGCGAGCGCGGTGAATTTGTTCGGATGCGAACGGAACGCCATGCCCGTGAGCTCCGCGATCTTCTTCGCCGCGCGATCCGCGAACTCGGGGTGCGCGTTGAGCCCGGTGCCGACCGCCGTGCCGCCGATCGCGAGGTCGTAGATGTGATCGGTGGCTTCACCGATCGCGACGAGCGCGCGATCGAGTTGGTTCACGTAGCCGGAGAACTCTTGGCCGAGCGTGAGCGGCGTCGCGTCCTGGAGATGCGTGCGGCCGACCTTCACGATGTTCGTCCACTGCTTCGCCTTGACGTCGAGCGCGTCGCGCAGCTTCTTCACCGCGGGCAACATGTCGACGACGGCTTCCGCGGCGGCCATGTGCATCGCCGTCGGGAACGTGTCGTTCGACGACTGCGACATGTTGACGTGATCGTTCGGATGCACGGGCTTCTTCGAGCCCATCTCGCCGCCCGCGAGTTCGATCGCGCGATTCGAGATGACCTCGTTCACGTTCATGTTCGTCTGCGTGCCGGAGCCCGTCTGCCAGACGCGGAGCGGAAAGTGCGCGTCGAGCTTGCCCGCGATCACTTCGTCCGCCGCGCGCACGATCAGATCCGTCTTCTCGGCGTCGAGCTTCCCGAGATCTTTGTTGACGAGCGCCGCCGCCTTCTTCAGCGTCGCCATGGCCTTGACGACCTGGCGCGGCATGACGTCGCGCGGCGTCGTGCCGTCGCCGATGTCGAAGTTGACGAGCGAGCGCGCGGCTTGCGCGCCGTAATATTTGTCGGTCGGGACCTGAACGGCACCCATCGAGTCGGTTTCGGTGCGCGTCGCGCTCCCGTTGGTCGTGATCGTAGACATGGCGGTTTCTTCCCGCGCCCACGAGCGGATTCCACCCGCGCAGGCCCCGGCCGGTCCGGGGCCTTTCGCCCCGAGAAGTACCGGGTGCGCGAACGCGAATGAGCGGTCCATGATCGACGCGTTGACGAGCGCCCTTTTCTCGGCGCTGCTCGAGCCGACCGACCCGCCGGCGACGGCCGGCGGCGTGCGCGTCGCGCAGACGGTCACGGGCGGCGATGCCGCGGTCCTCAAGCGTGCCGCGACGCTCCTCGCGGAGCTGCAAGCCGGAACGATCGATCGCAACGAACTCTCGACCGACCTCAGCGCGGAATACACGAAGACGGTGCTCTCCGAGACGCAGAAGACGCTGCCTTCCGGCGAACCCGAGACGATCGTGCAGATTCGCAAGAATCGCGTCGGCGGGGATACGACGTACGTGTTTCGCGTGAAGTGGGCGCAAGGCACGCTCGACTACACGTTCTCGTTCGACGACACGACGTTCGAGATCGTGAAGCTGTACTTCCGCACCGGGCCGCCGAACTGACCGCTCCCGTCTACGGCGTCTACTCGCAGCGCGAGCTCGACGCTCAGTACGACACGTCGGTGCCGGTCGCCGGAAACGTCGCTCCGTATCTCGAGCGGTTCGCGGCCGAGAGCGCGACGACGAAAGCGGCGTTCGCGCACGAAGCGAACCTGCGCTACGGCTCGCACGAGCGCGAGACGATCGACTATTTCCCAGCGACGCCGGGTGCGCCGCTCTTCGTCTGGGTGCACGGCGGCTACTGGCGGCGGCTCTCGAAAGACGATAACGCGTTCGTCGCGGGCGTGCCGCTTCGCGCGGGTGCCGCCGTCGCGCTCGTCAACTATCCGCTCGCACCCGAGGCCGATCTCGATCGCATCGTCGCATCGGTGCGCTCCGCGCACGCCTTCGCGCTCGCGCGCGCGTCGGGCGACGGTGCGTTCCCGGCGCGCGTCGTTGCGGGCGGCCACTCCGTCGGCGCGCAACTCGCGGCCGCGATCGCGGCGACGAGCTCGCTCGACGGTTTGCTCACGCTGAGCGGGCTGTACGATCTCGAGCCCGTTCGCCGTTCGAACGTCAACGAGACGATCGCGATGGACGAGGCGACCGCCGCGCGTCACTCACCGCTCCTCGTACCGCCCGCGCGCGCGAGCGCGCTCGTCGCCGCCGTGGGCGAACGCGAGCAAGACGAGTTCCATCGCCAGCAACGCGCGTACGCCGCGGCGTGGCGCGCGTGGGGCGGCGACGTCACCGAAATCGACGAACCGGGCGACGACCACTTCTCGATCGTTCTCCGCTTGCTCCACGACGACGACGCGCTCTCCGGTGCGCTACGAACGCTGCTGACCGGACGCTGAGGCAGACGATACGCGACGAGCCAACACGTCGCGCGCGGTCGTCCAGGTTCGCGCGCCATAGCGATCGTTGTCGAGCGGGTCGAGTTTGCCGCGACCGCTCGCCATGTCGCGAAGATACTGCATGCCCTGCCACGCCGGAAAGACGTCGTCGCTCGGCGGCGTGAGCGTCCGCGCGATCCGGATCAGAGCGCTCAGGAGCCCGATGCCGCCGGGACGTAGCGGCCGGAAGCGCTCCTTCGTGACGTCGGTCATGATGCCGGCGAGGTCGCGCGGCGTCACGGTCGTGCCGGCGATGCGGAGAAAGCGTGGCGACGCGTCGTCGAGCGCGACGTCCGCGACGTAGCTCGCGACGTCGTCCTTCGCCGTGAAGTCGAGCGGCTGGTCGACGTCGCCCCAGGTGAGGATCCGGTGCTGTTTGCGCAACACGATCGGCGCTTCGCCCGTGAGGAGCTCGGCGAACGCGCCGTTCAAGACGGACGTCGTACGGATCGGCGTACCGTCGATGCGCGCCATGAACGCGCGGCGCAGGTCCATGTTGCGATTGTCGCCCGGCCGCGTCTTCGTGTAGTCGAGCGAGTAGTCGGACGGAATGAAACGCGGCACGCCGGCCGCGACGGCCGCGTCGAGCAGTCTGCCTTGCATCCCGATGATGACCGGCTCGAGCCCGTTGAGTGCGGAGACGACGCACGACGCGCGGGCACAGGCGTCGCGCAGTCCGGCCGCGTCGTCGTAATCGACCTCGACGATGGTCGCTCCGGTCGCGATCGATCCGGCACGAGCCGCGGCGGCGGCGCCTGGCCGCACGAGCGCGCGAAACGGAACGTTGCGGTCGCCGAACGCCTTCGCGATGCGACCGCCGAGGTCACCCGTGCCGCCGGCGAGGACGACTACGCGAACTCCCATTCGCAGGCTTCGTTGTCGCCGAAATGCGTCGGCGCCGGAAACGTCTCGCCTTTGGTGACGTTCGCGATCACGTCGGGATGCAGCACGCAGTGCACGCTGCCGTCTCGCGGAACTTCTTCACCCGGCTTGTGCGCCATGACGTTCTCCTTACGAGTTCGATGAGGGCTTCGAGCGCTCGTGAACGCCGAACGGATTACCTTCGGTATCCATGCACCAGCCCGTCGTGCAAACGTCCCCGCCGTAGCGAGAAATCAATCTGCCGCCGAGCGCTTCGACGCGCGCGATCGCGGCTTCCGAGTCGTCGACGCCGAACATCGCGCCGCCCGTCGGCACGCGCTCTTGCCCGGGCACGTGTGCGATCGCGAACGCGCCGCCGTCGGGCAAGTCGTACTCGACGAAATACGGCGATTCGACGGCGCCGGGTTTGATGTCGAACAGCGATTCGTAGAACGTGCGCGCACGCTGGAGATCGTCCGAGAGATACATGACGAAATGCACGCCCTCGACGATCGCCGGACGGGTCGACTCGGTCACGCGCGCGCTTCCTTCGGGGACGCATACGCCGACTCGATGAGCGTCGCGAACTTCTTTTCGACCACGCGCCGTTTGACTTTGAGCGTCGGGGAGAGTTCCCCGTCCTCGATCGTGAGGTCGCGGGGGAGGATCGCGAACCGGCGGATCGCCTCGAAGCTCGCGAGATCGGCCGACTTCTCGTCGATCTCGCGCTTGACGATCTCGCGCACGTCGGCGCGGTGCGAGAGGTCGCCCGTCGTCGCTGCGGCGGGAAGCTCGAGTTCTCGCCGCACGAGTTCCCAGTTCGGACTCACGAGCGCGACGGGATACGGCCGGCCGTCGCCGATCACGAAACACTGGCCGAGATAGATCGAACGTTTGAGCGCGGATTCCACGCGGCCCGGCGCGACGTACTTTCCGGCGGACGTCTTGATCAATTCTTTCTTGCGATCGGTGATCGAGAGATAGCCGTCGGCGTCGATCTCGCCGACGTCGCCCGTCAAGAACCAGCCGTCGCTCGTGAACGAGCGCTCGCCCGGCGAACGATAGTACCCTTTCATCACGTTCGGGCCGCGAACCAAGATCTCACCGTCCGGCGCGAGTTTGATCTCGACGCCCGAGATCGGTTTGCCGACCGTCCCGTAGCGGATCGCGTCGATCGGGTTTCCGGTAACGACCGGCGACGTCTCGGTGAGGCCGTAGCCCTCGGCGATCGGGATGCCCATCCCCGCGAAGGTCAGCATGATGTCGCGATGCAGCGGCGCGCTGCCGCTCGTGAAGTACTCGAGCCGGTCGAGACCGATCTGCGGCCGGATCTTCGAGAGCACGAGCTTCTGCGCGATCGCGTACTGCAGACCGAGCATCGTGGCCGGCTTCCCGCCGTTCTGCGCGGCGGCGGCATGCTCGCGACCGACGCCGAGCGCCCACGGAACGAGCTTGGCCTTGAGTCCGCCGTCCGCTTTCGCACGTCCGACGATGCCCGCGAGTACGCGCTCGAAGATGCGCGGTACGAGATTCATCACGCGCGGCCGCACCGAACGCAGATCCTCGAGCAGATAGTCGGGCGTCGTCACGTGCACGAGCGCGCGATTGAGCGCGAAGATCAGGATCGTCGTGTGTTCGTAGATGTGGGCGAACGGCAACACGGAGAGCACGGCGCTCTCGCCGTCCTTCAGCGTTTGCGGCAAGAGTTCGGAGGCCGCGCGCGCGTTCGAGATCAGGTTGCGATGGCTCAGCATCACGCCCTTCGGATCGCCCGTGGTGCCCGACGTGTAGATGAGCACGGCGAGATCGTCCGGATCGGTCGCGGCGTCGGGTACGTACGATGCGTCGCTCGCGTGCGCGAACGACACGAGCGCCCCCGGGCCGTCCCCATCGAACGTCACGATGCGCGGAGCGCTCGGACACGCCGCGCGAATGCGCTCGGCATCGGCGGCCGTTTCGACGAACGCGAGCTTCGCTTCCGAGTCTTTGAAGATGTATTCCATCTGGTCGAGCGCGAGCGTCGCGAAGACCGGCACGACCACAGCGCCCGCGAAAAGAATGCCGAAGTCCGCCGCGATCCAGTCGACGCGGTTGTTCGCGATCAGCGCGACGCGGTCGCCCGGCGCGACGCCCGCTTCACGCAGCGCGCCGGCGATGGCGGTCGCTCGGCCGAGCATCCCGGTCGCCGAGGTGTACGTCCAGTCCGGCGCTCCGAGCCGCTCCGCGTACGCTCGCTCGCGCGGCTCGGCGAGCGCGTCGTAGATGAAACGGGCGAGCGTTTCCGAGGAAGGGAGCAGATCCGGCATGCAGTGTTGCGCTACGGCTCCCTCAAAGAAGTTCCTATTGACGCCGCTCCTTCAATGGCTCCCGGCCCGGACCGCGAAGGGAACAGTCCCCAAATCGGCTCCCCCGCGGCGCCAGGAGAGACAGAATGTTAGAGACCGAGGCCCCTCCGAAGGCGCCCGCGCGGGGCGAGACCCGCGACGGCGTCCGGGTGATCACGCTGACCAATCCGCCCGTGAACGCGCTTTCGTTCGCGACCGCCGGGGCCGTGCTCCACGAGATCGAGACCGCGGAGACCGACGACGCGGTCCGCGCCATCGTGATCACGGGCTCGAACGGCTTCTTCAGCGGCGGCGCCGACATCAACGCGTTCGCGGCCGGACCGGTACCCGGGGGGAAGACCGTGCGCGACCTCGTCGCCGCGATCGAAAAGGGTGCGAAGACGTACGTCGCCGCGATCGACGGCCCGGCTCTCGGCGGCGGCCTCGAGCTCGCGCTCGCGTGCGACTACCGCCTCGGCTCGGCGAACGCCAAAGTCGGCTTGCCGGAAATCTTGCTCGGCCTCATTCCGGGCGCCGGCGGCACGCAGCGCCTGCCGCGTCTGCTCGCGACGAAGAACCCGATGAATTTCGGCGGCGTGCAGATGGCGCTCCAGATGATGCTCGAGGGCAAACCCAAAGACGCGAAACCGGCGAAGGGCATGGGCATTCTCGACGAGCTCGTCGAGGGCGACGTCGTGGCGCACGCCGTCGAGTTCGCGCGCGCGAAAGCCGGCACCAAAAACCGCATCAGCGAGATGAAGATCAAGATTCCGCCGCCCATGGTCGCGCTCGCGCACGGCATGGTGCCGCCCGAAGACAAGGGCGGTTTCGCCGCGCACAAGTTGATCGACGCGATGGAAGCCGCGTCCGATCTCGACTACAAGCACGGCATCGCGCGCGAGTTCCGCATCTTCAAGGAACTCGTCACGAGCCTGCCGTCGCAGTCCGCCGTGCATCTCTTCTTCGCGGAACGCGAACTCGGGAAGATTCCGGGCCTCGCGCAAGACACGAAGCCGAAGACGATCGAGAAGGCGGCCGTCGTCGGCGCCGGCACGATGGGCACCGGCATCGCGATGGTCTTCGCGAACGCCGGCATTCCCGTCTCGGTGATCGACGTCAATCCGGAACAGGTCGAGCGCGGCAAGAAGAACGTCGCCGACACGTACGCGGCCCAAGTCAAGAAGGGCCGCTTGACCGAGGACAAAGCGAAGGAACGCGTCGAGAACGTTTCGTTCGTCGGCGCCTACGACGCGATCGCGGATTCCGATCTCGTGATCGAAGCCGTGTTCGAATCGATGGCGGTCAAAAAAGAAGTCTTTGCGGCGCTCGACAAGGCCGTCAAGAAGGGCGCGATCCTCGCATCGAATACGTCGACGCTCGACATCGACGAGATCGCGAGTGCGACGACGCGTCCGGAGAAAGTCGTCGGCCTGCACTTCTTCGCGCCGGCGAACATCATGCAATTGCTCGAAGTCGTGCGCGGTTCGAAGACCGACGTCGAGACGCTCGTCACGTCGATGGCGCTCGCGAAGAAGCTCAAAAAGAAAGGCGTGCTCTCGGGCAACGCGTTCGGCTTCATCGGCAACCGGATGCTCTTCGACTACGTCCGCGAAGCGACGTTCTTGCTCGAGGAAGGCGCGACGCCGATGCAGATCGACAACGCGATCAAGAGTTTCGGCTTCCCGATGGGTCCGTTCGCGATGAGCGACCTCTCCGGCATCGACGTCTTCTACAAGATCGCGCAGGAAGCGCCGAAGGTCGACTACCGGCAGTCGGAGATCTCGCACCGGCTCTACGAACTCGGCCGCTACGGTCAGAAGACGGGCTCGGGCTTCTTCACCTACGAGCCCGGCAAACGCGAGCCGAAGCGCGACGAAGACGTCGAGCGCATCATCGCCGAGGAATCGAAGCGGCTCGGCATCACGCGCCGCACCGACATCACGGACGAAGAGATCGTGAATCGCTGCATGTTCGCGCTCGTGAATCAGGGCGCCCAACTGCTCGGCGACGGCATCGCCCTGCGTCCCGGCGACGAAGACGTCGTCTGGCTCTTCGGTTACGGCTTCCCGTGGTATCACGGCGGCCCGATGTGGTGGGCCGACACGATCGGCGTCAAGAACATCTACGATCAGATCGTCGAGTGGCAGAAGACGCTCGGCAAGCACTGGGTGCCGGCACCCAAACTCAAGGAAGCCGCCGAGCGCGGATCGTTCGCACCTCGTCCGAATACTGGAGCGTTCAACTAATGCCCGAAGCAGTCATCGTCAGCGGCGCGCGCACCCCGATCGGCAAGGCGTTCCGCGGCGCGTTCAACATGACGCACGGCGCGACGATGGCGGGTCACGTCATCAAGCACGCCGTCGAACGTTCGGGCGTCGATCCGAACGACATCGAAGACACCGTGCTCGGCGTCGGCAATCCCGAGGGCGCGACGGGCCACAATCTCGCGCGCAACGCATCGATCCGCGCCGGTCTTCCGATCACGGTCGCGGGCACGACGATGACGCGCTACTGCGCGTCCGGCCTCCAGGCGATCTCGACGGCCGCGCACCGCGTCGTCGCGGACGGCGTTCCCGTCATGGTCGCGGGCGGCGCCGAGTCGATCAGCCTCGTGCAGAACAACACGAACATCAAGTTCTTCACGGAAGAGTGGCTGATGCGGCATCAGGCGGATCTCTTCATGCCGATGATCGAGACGGCCGACCTCGTGGCGAAGCGCTATAAGATCTCGCGCGAAGCGCAAGACGAATACGCGTTGCAGAGCCAGCAGCGCACGGCGGCCGCGCAAGACGCGGGCCACTTCGATGCCGAGATCGTGCCGCTGCCCGCGTACAAGTACGAGGAAGACAAGGCGACGGGCGAGGTCCGCGAGGTCATGCAGACGCTGACCAAGGACGAGGGCAATCGCGCCGACACGACGCTCGAGGGGCTCGCGAAGCTCAAGGGCGCGAGCCTGATGAATCCCAAGTCGCCGATCACCGCCGGAAACGCATCGCAGCTCTCCGACGGGGCCGCCGCGCTCGTCATCACGAGCTACGACTACGCGGAAAAGCACGATCTCAAGCCGCTCGCATATTATCGCGGCTTTGCCGTCGCCGGCCTGGACCCCGAAGAGATGGGCATCGGCCCCGTCTTCGCGGTGCCGAAGCTCCTCGCGCGCCATGGGCTCACCGTCGACGACATCGATCTGTGGGAGCTCAACGAGGCGTTCGCCGTGCAGACGCTCTACTGCCGCGACACGCTGCACATCGACAACGAGAAGTACAACGTCGACGGCGGCGCGATCTCGATCGGCCACCCGTACGGCATGAGCGGCGCGCGCATGACGCTGCACGGCATCCACGCCGGCCGTCGACGCAAGGCGAAGTGGCTCGTCGTGACGATGTGCGTCGGCGGCGGCATGGGCGCGGCCGGCCTCTTCGAACTCATCAACGACTAGCCGCGCGGGGCACGCGAACTACGTGTTCGCGTGCTCCTTCGCTTCGCGGTACTCGGCGATGTGCTCGTAAACGCCGTCCGGGAACGTGAGATCTTTGTACACGTTGCCGGCATCCGGATCGTCCGGATTCGGGATGATCGCGAAGTCTTGCTGCGCCTGGTACTCGAGAATCTTCGCGCGCTTCGGCGGATTGTAACCGGCGCTCGTGACTTGCGCGACGAGAGCGCGAGCGTCGTCTTCGCTGAAGTCGTTGTCTTTGCGCAATTGCGCGACCACGTCGTCGTCGCTGCCGAAATGCCGCGCGACCATCGCGAACACGAGCCGCCCGTAGTGGCCGATGTCCTCGCCTCGATCGAGCGAGTCGAGCAGGTGCGCCATCATGGAATTGGATCGCATATCTTCGAACATACGGGTCTCGTACCCGAACGTACGTTCGATCAAACTCGGGCGAGCGGTCACACCGCGCCGATGCTGCCGAGTCCGTTCACGTGGCTGTCGACGTGCTGCGGATGACCGGCATAGTCGATCTTTCCGACGCCGTTGACGTGTAACGACAGCGAACCGCTACCGCGCACGGTGATCTTGCCGACGCCGTTGAGATCGGCGTCGACGTCGCGCGCCGCGACCGAACCGGCATCGATCTTGCCCGTGCCGCTGAGCGATATGGTCTCGTGCGCCGCTTTTCCGAAGGCCACGACCGAGGCCGCGCCCGGCACCGCGAGCGACACGTCGCCCCCGGTCAGGCCGTAGATCTTCACCGAGCCCGCCCCCGCGATCTTGAAGTCGCGCAGGGTGGGCAGGCCGATGTCGAGCTTGAGGATGTGCTGCCCGTACGAATCCCCGTCGCGCATGCCGACGACGAGCGTTCCGTCGCGAACCTCGGTCGTGACGCGATCGACCGAGTCGCGGTCGCCCGTCATCGAGAAACGCGGAGCATGCTGCCCCGCGGTGATCGTCGCGGTGAACGCCCCGCGCAGCTCGACGCGATCGAACGCTGCCACGATGCGGGTCTCGGTGACGTCGTCCGCGGCGCGCCCGGGCGCGGCGAGCGACGCGAAGGCCGCGAGCAGCGCGGGAACGCGCCGGATCGATCGAAGAATCATGCCGGATGTACGGCGGCTCGGGGCCTGAAGTTTCGCCCGCGGCGACCCCGGTCGTCGAGACGGAGCGTCTGCGCCTACGCGGACACCGCTCGAACGATCTCGAGGCGTGCGCCGCGATGTGGGGCGATCCGGACGTGGTCCGGTACATCGGCGGCTCGCCGTCCACGAAGCAACAGACGTGGATGCGTCTGCTCAATTACGTCGGGCACTGGAATACCGTCGGCTTCGGATACTGGCTCGTCGAGGACAAGCGAACGCGGCGCTTCGTCGGCGAGGTCGGATTCGCCGACTTCAAACGCGATCTGGATCCGTCGTTCGCGCTCTTGCCCGAGATCGGCTGGGCGCTGCGAAGCGACGCGCGCGGCATGGGCTACGCGCGCGAAGCGGTCGGTGCCGCACTCGCGTGGGGCGACGCGCGTTGGGCGCGCACCTTCTGCATCATTTCACCCCAGAACGTACCGTCGCTCCGCGTCGCGAGCGCGTTCGATTACCGCGAGACGTCGCGCGTACGCTATCACGGCGACGACACGATCGTGTTCGAACGCTCGCGCTCGTGACGTTACGCGAAGAGGTCGTCTAAGCGGTCGTAGCACGCCGCGTTCCCTTGATCCATGCTGGATTCCAGCGCCCTGTTGCGGGCTTCGATGGATTCGTACGCAAGCGTCATCGTAAACGTGGTCGATCCGTCGACCTTGTCGAAGGTCCACGTCTCGACCGACTCGCCCGGATATGCGGGATCGTCGAATCTCTCCGTGTGGACGACGCGCTCGGGTCGCGTGATGTCGGTATAGACGCCGCTCACGACGAATTCTTGTCCATCCGCGTCGTTGCGCCAGACGTATCGGAACGCGCCGCCGACTCTCAAGGCGATGTCACAGACCGCGAGCGTCCAGCCGGCCGGCGCGATCAGCCATCGTTTCACGCTGCCGGGCGTCGTAAACGCGTCGAAGACGCGTTCGCGCGGTGCGTCGAAGACGCGCGTCATGACGATCTCACGATCGGTCGGCGTCGTTACCTCGAGCTGACGTTTGGTCGACCCATCTCGCATCGCTCTTTCTGCGTTTCTACACCGCGCGTCGGTCGCGCAGGAAAAACTCCATCATCGCGTCGCTCGCGCGCGGACCGCGCGGGTAGGTGTGCGAACCGCGAAAACTGCCGCCGCTCCAAGCGTGGCCCATGTCGCGAACGTTCCACGATTCGACGCGCACGAGGCCGGTCTTGTCGATCCACCGCTCGATCGCGACGTCGCCGCGCTCTTCGAGCACCGCATCGGCGCCGGTCATCCCGAAGAGCCGGAGGAATTGTTGCGCGAGCACGGCCGCGTTGACCGGGTGGACCGTGCGGTCGTGCGCGCCCGTCCACACGGTGGCTCGCATGCGGCGATACGCCGCCGGCGGCGGATCGTTCGCAAACGCGGAGACGTCGGGCGCGCCGAGATCTCCGTGCATCGCGGAGAGCGCGCTCGGGACGTCGTGACTGACGTGCAGCGGAACGCCCGCCATCACGCCGACGGCGGCGAAGACGTCGGGTGCCTGTTCGGCGAGGATCGCGGCCATCGCGCCGCCCGCCGACAGTCCCGCGAGATACACGCGGTCGCGATCGATCGGATGCCGCGCCATCACGTCGGCGACGAGCGCGAGGATCATGGCCGGTTCGCCGTCCGCTCGCGCCTGATGCCGCCGCGAGAACCAGTTCCAGCAGCGGTTCGGATTGTGCGCGACGCTCTGCTCGGGATAGACGACGTAGGCGCCGGTGCGTTCGGCGACGCTATCGAAGCGCGTGCCGGCGGCGAAGTCGCTCGCCGTTTGGGTGCAGCCGTGGAGCGCGACGACGAGCGGCGCCGTTCCGGTCGCTTCGCGCGGGGCCGTCGGAATGAAGAGCCGGTGCTTTAGTATGTAAGCCGCGCCTTACTTCACGAGCGGCACGATGTCGCTCGGCAAGATGGGATAGAGGCCGAGCGCGAGCGTGGCGACCGCACAGATCGCGACGCCGACCCAGGGCAGCGCGCTCGCGGGCTTCGTCGCGCGCTGGATCTCGGCGCCCGTCGTGCGGCCGTACATTGCGAACACGATCTTGAAGTACGCGTACGCCGAGATCGCCGTGCCGACGATCAGCAGGACCGCGAGCCACGCGTAGCCGGAGTTCACGTCGGTCGCGAGGATCAGGATCTTCCCCGTGAATCCCGCCGTGGGCGGCAAGCCCGCGAGCGACAACAGGAAGAACGTCATCGCACCGGCGAGCACCGGCTGCCGGTAGCCGAGCCCGGCGAACGTCGCGAGGCGCGAGCCTTCTTCTCGCTCGCGCGAGAGCAATGCGACGACGGCGAACGCGCCGAGGTTCATGAACGTGTACGCGCCGAGATAGAAAATCGCGTAGCGCAAGCCTTGCTCCGACGTGCCCGCCATCGACGCGACGATGTAGCCGAGCTGCGCGATACCGGAATAGGCGAGAAGACGCTTGATGTCCGTCTGCGCGAGCGCGGCGACGTTCCCGACGATCATCGAGATCGCGGCGACGATCCAGAGCGGCGCGAGGATCGCGTGCGCCTGCGGCAGCGGCGCGAGCGCGTACGCGAAGCGCGCGAGCACCGCGAGCGTTCCCGCCTTCGTCACCACGCTCATGAATGCCGTGACGGGTAGCGGTGCGCCCTCGTAGACGTCGGGCGTCCAGACGTGGAACGGTACGAGGCTGAGCTTGAAGCAGAGGCCGATCAAAAACATGCCGCAGCCGACGTCGAACAGCGCGTTCGAGATCGTCGGGCCGGCGATCGCCGCGAGCGAGACGGAGCCCGTCGCGCCGAAGATCAACGCCATCCCGTACAAGAGAAACCCCGAAGCCGTCGACGAGAGGATCAAGTATTTGAGCGCCGATTCGCGCGCGCCGGCGCGCGGCGAGAGCCCGCACAGGCAATAGAGCGCGAGCGACAGCAATTCGAGGCCGAGGAAGATCGTCATGAAGTTGGCCGCGCCGGCCATCAGCATCGCGCCGCTCGCGCTCCACAACACGAGCGCGATCGCGCCGCCGGCTTGATCTTCGCGCCCGAGCGTAGAGCCGAGGAGTAGCGAGAAGATCGCCGCGACGACGACGATCTCTTCGAAGACGATCGCGAACCCGCCGAGCACGAACGCGCCGCCGAACGCGGCGACCGGATGACCCCACGCTCCGAGCGCGACGACGCCCGCGATCGCGAGGGCGAGGATCGCGACGCCGAGCACGACCGGGCGGCGCAGATGCTTCGGCAGCGTCAGATCGGCGAGGATCACGACGAGCGCGGAGAGCGCTACGATCGTCATCGGCACGACGGCGCTCCAATCGCTACTGCCGAACGGGATGATCGATTGCGGCGTCATGGCGTCTCCACGCGTGCGACGGCGTTCGCGACGGTACCGTGCGATGCGGCGCTCGCCGCGAGCGGTCCCGGGTTCACGCCGAGCAGCACGATCGCGACGACGAGCGGCGCGAGCGCGAGAAATTCGATCGGCGAGAGATCTTCGCGTTCCGGAAGATCCGCGAGCTCCGGCCCGTGCATCGTTCCCTGGAACAGACGCAGCATGTAGGCCGCCGCGAGCACGATCGGCACGAGCGCGACGATCGTCTGCCACACGAGCCCGGCGGAATAGAGCCCGGTGAGAATGAGGATCTCGCCCGCGAAGCCGCAGAGGCCCGGGAGGCCGAGCGCCGCGAGCGCGACGAGCGTGAGACCGCCGGCGAGGCGCGGATTGCGTGCGCCGAGACCGCCGAGTCGCGAGAGCAGTCGCGTGTCCTCACGCAGCTCCACCTCGCCGATCGTCATGAAGAGGCCGGCGCTGAAGAGCCCGTGAGCGACGATGTACACGACGGCACCGCCGTACGCGATCGGATCGAAGCTGAACACCGCGAGCACGATCAGCCCGAGATGCGAGAGCGACGAGTATGCGACGATCCGCTTCGTGTCGTCTTGCGCGAGCGCCGCGAGCGCGCCGTAGACGAGCGAGATCAGGCCGAGCGCGATCATCGCCGCGGCGGCGCGATGCATCGGACCGCCGAGCAGCGCCGAACCGACGACGATGAAGCCGTACAGACCGGCCTTCGATTGCACGGCGCTGACGACGGCCGCCATCGGCGCCGGCAGATCGGCGTACGTATCGGGCGCCCACGTGTGGAACGGAAAGACCGGCGTCTTGATGAGAAACGCGAGCGTGAAGCCGGCGAAGATCCAGAACGACCACAGGGGCGAGATCTGCGCGAGCGAACCCGGCGCGGCGCCGATGACGTCGGTCGTGCCCTGCACGATGCCGAACGCGGCCGTGGCGAGCAACAGCGCGAGACCGCCCGTGAGATTGTAGATGAGATACTTCCACGCCGTGGCGCTCGATTTCGTGGGCGACCACGCCACGAGCACGATGAACACCGGGATCAGCATGAGGTCCCAGAACAGCGCGAACAGCATGAGATCGCGCGCCACGAACACGCCCGTCATCGCGCCGAGCAAGATCAACATCTGCGCGACGAAGTCGCGGCCGCGCGGAAGACGCGTCACCATCAGCGCGCAGCCCGTGGTCAGCGCGAGCAACAACACGATCCAATAGCCCGGCCCGTTCAAACCGACGTGAAAGTTTGCGGCGAACGGCCGCTGCAGCCAGCGCAGCGATTCGTCGGGCAGACCGTAGCCGAACGCGACGACGAGGAACGCGGCGAACGAGACGCCCACGGCGATCCATTTCGCCGCATTCTCCGCGGAGCGCGGCAGCGCGTAGCAGAGCAGTCCCGCGACGATCGGCACGATGACGAGCGCCCAGATCATCGTCCGGCAATCCCGACGAACGCGAAGTACGCGATGAAGCACGCGGCACCGATCGCGATCGTGAACGCGTACGTCCGGACGAGACCGTTTTGCAACGCGCGCGCGACGAGACCGAGCGCACCGGCGAGCCACGCGATGTCGCGTACGGCGGCATCGATCACGTGCGGATCGAGGACGCGGCCGATGAACGCTCCGAGCGCCTGCGCCGGACGCACGATCGCGAACGCGATCGCATCGTCGAACCAAAACGCGCGCTCGAGCGCGACGGGCATTGCGAGCGCCTCCGCGCGCAACCGCTCGACGGAGCCGCGGAGCGCCGCGGGCGTTCCGTAGCGGAGATACGCGATCACGACGCCGACGGTGACGACGGCGTACACGATGAATTGCGAGGCGAGCTCGGGGATCGGCAGCGGCGGCGCGTTGACGTTCTCGCTCGTACCGAACAGCGTTCCGAAATAGCGGTACCACGGGCTCGTATTGCCGCCGATCGAGAGCCAGCCGGCGGCGACGGTCGGCACCATCAGGATCGCGACGGGCAGACGCATCAGCCATTCCGGTGCGTGCGCCGCATCGTGGTCCTCGGCGTGCGCGACGTGAGCGGCCTCGGGAATCGCGAGCGCCACGTCCGGCACGTCGTCGCGCTCGGGCCCGAAGAACACGACGAAGATCATGCGGAACATGTAGAACGCGGTGATGCCCGCGGTCAGGATGCCCGCGACGTACAGGATGCCGTGACCGCGTTCGAGCGTCCCGTAGATGACCGCGTCCTTCGAATACGACCCGGAGAAGAACGGAAACCCGATGATCGCGAGCGTGCCGAGCAGCATCGCCCAGAACGCGAACGGCATCCGCCGGTAGAGACCGCCCATCTTGCGCACGTCTTGCTCGTCGTTCAGCGCGTGGATGATGATGCCGGCGCCGAGGAATAGCTGCGCTTTGAAGAACGCGTGCGTGAAGAAGTGCAGGACGCCCGCCTGATAGGCGCCGACGCCGACGCCCATGATCATGTAGCCGATCTGCGACATCGTCGAATAGGCGAGGATGCGTTTGATGTCCCACTGCGCGATCCCGAGCACCGCACCGGTCAGCATCGTGATGCCGCCGACGATCGCCACGATCGATTGGGCGGTCGGCGAGAGATTGTAGAGCGGCGCGAAACGCGCGATCAGGTATACGCCGGCGGTCACCATCGTGGCCGCGTGGATGAGCGCGGAGACGGGCGTCGGGCCTTCCATCGCGTCGGGCAGCCACGTGTGCAGCGGCACCTGCGCCGATTTCGCGGCGGCGCCGACGAAGAGGCCGAGGCACACGGCGATCAGCACGCCGACCGGCAGCGTGCCGGCCTTCGCGAAGATGTCGGCGTACGCGATCGAGCCCGTGCTCGCGAAGAGCGCGAAGATCGCGAACATGATCCCGATGTCGCCGACCACGTTGATCACGAACGCCTTGCGCGCGGCCGCGACGGCCGTCGGCTTGTAGAACCAGAATCCGATCAGGAAATACGACGCGAGGCCGACGAGCCCCCAACCGACGAGCAGCCCGACGACGTTGTCGGAGAGCACGAGCGTCAGCATCGAGAACACGAAGAAGTTCAGGTAGGCGAAGAATCGCGCGAAGGCGCGATCCGACCACATGTAACCGATCGAATACACGTGGATCAAACCGCCGACGCCCGTGATGATCAGCGTCCAGAGCAGCGATAGCGCGTCGAGCCGCAGGCCGAACGTGTAGCCGGGAATCCACGTGACGAGCGTCTCGCCGACGCCCGTCTCGTTGCTCGCCTGCGAGAAGAGCGATCCCGCGCACGCGAGCGACGCGAACACGACCGCGGAGCCGAGCGGCCCCGCACCGCGCCGCAACTGCGGACCGAACGCCCAGATCACGATCGCGCCGGCGAGCGGCAGCAGCCAGCATGCGAGCAGCAACGCGTTCATCCGTGCATGCCCGCGACTTCGTCGAGATCGACGTTCTTCGCGCGGCGAAACACCGCGACGACGATCGCGAGCCCGATCGCCGCTTCCGCCGCCGCGACCGTCACGACGAGAAACACGAAAATGTGGCCGGCATTGTTGACCCAGGCGCGCGAGAAGGCGACGAGCGCGAGGTTCGCCGCGTTGAACATCAATTCGATCGCCATGAGAACGATCAGCGGGTTGCGGCGGACGATCACGCCCGCGACACCGATGAAGAACATCACGGCCGAGAGCGTGACGTAATTCGTGAGCTCGACGCTCATGCTACCTGCCCGCCTTGACGATCGGTTCGCGATCCGCCGACTTCAGCCGGCTCTTCGGGTGCGAGCCGTGCGTGCGCTGCGGCGCGGCGTCGCCCGCGAGCAACACGACGCCGATCACGGCGACCATCAGGATGAACGCCGTCACTTCGAACGGGAGCAGCTGCACGGTGAAGAGCGCGACGCCGAAATCGCCGACGCTGCCGAAGACGTTCGCGTTTCCGACGGGCCCGATCGTCGTCGCGTGCGGCACGGGCACGCCGAGCGGAACGTGCGAGATACCGAACGCGAGGAAACCGAACGCGATCGCGGTCGTGACGATCGCCGGTATCGCGACGCGCGGCATCCGGTTCGGTCCCTCGGCGAACGGTCCGATGCCGCTCGAGAGCAGCGCGATGACGAACACGAAGAGCATCAGGATGGCGCCGCTGTAGACGACGATCTGAATGATGCCGAGAAATTCCGCGTTCAACGTGAAATAGAGCGCCGCGAGCACGAGAAAATTCGCGAGCAGGCCGACGACGCTGTAGACCGGGCTCTTCTGCGTCACCGTGAAGACGGCCGACGCGATCAAGAGGACGGCGAGAACGTAGAACGGGATCACGCGCGGGTCACCCGGCCAGGCCCTTTCGCTCGGTCTTCAAGATCTCGCCGCGATTCGTCGCGCCGTAGCCGTCGGCGATCGAGACCGTGCTCTTCTGCTCGATCACGCCGCCGAGGTCGGAGGGGATGCCGTTCGGCCGCTCGTCGGGCGCCGTGCCGCGACCGGCCTCGGGCGGCACGAGCAGACGATCCTTGCTGTAGATGAACGAGCCGCGGCGATAGTCCGCCATCTCGAAACGCGGCGTGAGCACGATCGCGTCGGTCGGGCACGCCTCTTCGCACAGGCCGCAAAAGATACAGCGCAGTTCGTCGATCTCGTAGCGCGCCGCGTAGCGTTCGCCGGGCGAACGGCGATCGTCCGGCGCGTTCTCCGCGCCGATGACCGTGATCGCGTTCGCGGGGCATGCGATCGAGCAGAGCTCGCAGCCGATGCAACGCTCCTTGCCGTCCGCGTACCGCCGCAACTCGTGCAGCCCGTGGAAGCGCGGCGCGTGCTGCTTCTTCACGTTCGGGTATTGCACGGTCGGTTTTTTCTGGAACGCGAATTGCAGGGTCGTTGCGAAACCCTTCGCGAGGGCCGCGATCGCGCCGACGAACGGATACACTGGTCGTTACCCCGCTACTGCGGCATGAAGGCGACGACCGCGGCCGTCACCATCAGATTGAGCGTCGCGACCGGCAAGAGAAACTTCCAGCCGAAGTTCATCAGCCGGTCATAGCGCAAGCGCGGCAGCGTGGTCCGCAGCCAGATATACATGAAGATGAAGAGCGCCGCCTTCAGCACGAACCACACGAGCCCCGGCACGAACGTCAACCCGAACGGCGCGTCCCAGCCGCCGAGAAACAGCAGCGTGGCGATGCACGCGACCGTGATCATGTTCAGGTACTCGGCGATGAAGAACAGGCCGAAACGCAGGCCCGAGTACTCCGTGTGGAATCCGCCGACGAGCTCGGTCTCGGCTTCGACGAGGTCGAACGGCGCGCGGTTCGTCTCGGCGATCGCCGTGATGATGTAGATCGCGAAGCCGACGATTTGCGGCACGATGTACCACATCTTCGTCTGCGCGTGCACGATGCCGGACAGCGACGTCGTACCCGCGAGGATCAGCACGCCGATCACGGACATCGTCATCGCGAGCTCGTAGCTCACCATCTGCGCGGTCGAGCGCACGCTGCCGAGCAGCGGAAATTTCGAGCCCGACGACCAGCCCGCGAGCGAGATGCCGTACACGCCGATCGACGTGATCGCGAAGATCACGAGGATGCCGGCGTTCACGTCGCCGACGCCCCACAGACCGGCGCTCGATTCCGAGAAAGGAATGACCGCGAACGCGCCCATCGCGCAGACGAGCGAGATGAACGGTGCGAGCTTGTAGATCAGCGGATCGGCGGTGCTCGGCGTGAGATCTTCCTTGAAGAGCATCTTCGCCGCGTCCGCGGCCGGTTGCATCAGGCCCCACGGCCCGACGCGGTTCGGCCCGGGCCGCAACTGCATCCACGCCATGATCTTGCGCTCG
>CAJCIN010000284.1 GCA_903970385.1 Rhodospirillales bacterium
CGCGCGGCTAAGCGGTCGCGACGCGCTCCGCGCGCCGCCGCGCGCGCGGCTCGAGACGCTCGTTACTGATCGCCCACACGAGCGCGATCAAAAGAAAGTTCGCGACGAGCGAGCTTCCGCCGTACGAGAAGAACGGTAACGTGATGCCCGTCAGCGGAAACAGGCCGAGCACGCCGCCGACGATGATGAAGACCTGAGCGCCGAGGGTCACCGCGAGACCGCTCGCGAGAAGCTTTGCGTAGAGGTCCGGCTGGGATTGCGCGACGCCGAGCGCGCGCACGAGCATCACGAGGAACGCGGCGGCGAGCACGATCCCGCCCACCGCACCGAATTCCTCGCTCCACGCGGCGAAGATATAGTCCGTGCCGACCGCCGGAATGTAATACGGATGCCCGAGCCCGTAGCCCGTGCCGAGCAGACCGCCCGCCGCGAGCGAGAACAACCCTTGGAGCGCCTGATAGCCGCTGCCGAGCGGATCTGCGAACGGATCGTGCCAGACGCTGAAGCGCGCGCTCACGTAGGGATAGTGGCGGACGGCGAACCACACGGCGAGTCCGAAGAGCGCGGCGCCGCCCGCGATCAAATCGACGCGACGCGTCGCGACGTACAGCATCGCCGCGAACGTCGCGAGCAAGAGCGACGCCATGCCGATGTCGCGCTCGAAGACGAGGATCGCCATCGACGTCGCCCAGCCGAGGAAGAGCGGGCCGAGATATTTGAGATTCGCACGGATCGACCACCACTTGGCCGCGGCGAGCACGTCGGCCGTCTCCGCGAGATACCCCGCCATGAACAGCACGATGAAGAGCTTGATCACCTCGACGGGTTCGTACTGCAGCGGCCCGACCCGGATCCACAACTTCGCCCCGTTCACTTCTTGTCCGAAGACCGCCACGAGAACGAAGAGCACGATCGAACCGAGCACCCACACGTACTTGTAGCCGGCGAGGCGCCGGAACGCGTCGAACGACGGACCCGCGCAGATCGCGAGCGCGAGCGAGATCGCGAGCAGCACTTCTTGCTTGTGAGCGAGCTGGCTCGAGAGACGCGCGAGGGTCGCGAGCCCGAGCGCGGAGATCAAGACGGCGAGCGCAGGCAAGACGTCGTCGCGCCGCGCGTCGAGCGGGCTGCGCAGCACCCACGCGAACGATCCCACGGCGAGCAACCCGAGAAGCCAAGGCGGCCCGATCGACGCGCGCGGTGCGAGCGAGAGCGCGAAGCCGCCGATCGCGAGCGCGATCGCCATCGGAGCGATCCGGCTGCTAACGATCCGAAGACGTAAGGTTGGCCGGATGATCCGTGAACCCGCCGCGGAGCGTGAAGAGCCCGTACGACAGGAGCGATGCCGCGAGCAATCCGACCGCGACCGCGACGCGGACCGTACGCGCGCGTGCGCCCGCGGCGAACGCCTGCGGCGGCGCGACGAGCAGATCGCGTGCGACGATGAGCGTTCCGTTGTCGCCGGCGCCGCGCGAACGCACGAGGGAGAGCACGCGCGCGACGACGCCCGTCGCCGTCTCGCAATCGTCGAGCGCGTGGCCGAGTTCGTCCTCCGCGACGGCGCGGTAGACGCCGTCCGTGCAGAGCACGAGTTGATCGCCCGCCGCGAGTTCGACGTGCGCGATCGACGCTTCGAGTTTCGGCTGCGTCCCGAGGCTACGCCAGAGCAACCCGCGCACGCGCGGCTTCGCCGGAAGATTCGTCTTCGTGCTCGGTACGGCCGCGCCGGCGAACATCGCATCGTCGGCGGTGAGCATTTCGAGGCGCCCGAGTCGCAACAGATACGCGCGCGCGTCGCCGACGTGACCGACGAACGCATGGTGGCCGACGATCATCACGGCGGTGAGCGACGTGCCGCTGCCGACGTGATCGTCGTCGCTGCCGCTCTGCGCGTACAGCCGCGCGTTCGCGTAGTCGAGCGCGCCGAGGAGAATCGCACGCAGCCCGCTCGGAGAGACGTTGCGGGCGAACGAGCCGACGCGCTGGCGCCGCCGAAGATCGTCGCGGACGTTCGCGAGCGCCGCCGGCGCGCTTCGCGCATTATTGCCGACCTCACCGAACCCGTCCGCGATGCCGAACAGCGTCACGCCCGGCGCGAGACAGTCGGCGACGTGCGCGTCGCTCTGCCGCTTCTGCCAGCCGAGTTCCGAACCGACCGCTACTTCCACGGGCCGACCCCGCAGAATACCACGCGCGTGGTGCCCACGTCGATTTCGTCGCCGTCCTGTAACCCGACGGGGCCGTCGATCGGACGCGCGTTCACGAGCGTTCCGTTGCGACTATCGAGATCGCGAACGCTGAGCTGTCCGTCGGTAAGATCGATTCTTGCGTGCAACCGGCTCACTTGCGCATCGGGAACGACGAGCGTTGCGGACGGTGCGCGGCCGATCGTGATCGGTACCGGGACGCGAACCGTGCGCGTCCGCCCATCTTCCTCCACGCGCAACACAACGGCCTGCATCGCCGCGACGGCGTCTTCGCGACGCTGTTTGCCGCGCGGCAGCGCGGCGATCGCGACGAGGAAGACCGCACACGCGGCGACCACTTCGAGGCTCGCGACGTGCGGATCGCGCGTCACGGCACGCCGTCGTCCGGCTCGACGACGATCTCCGTTTCGCCGATGACCACGACGTCGCCGAGTCCGAGCTCGGCGTCCGTGATCCGCCTGCCGTTGAGCCGCGTTCCGTTCGACGATCCGAGATCGCGAATACGATACGTCGCCCCGTCGCGCGCGATCTCCACGTGCTTTCGCGACGCACGCGGGTCCGCGAGCACGAGCTGCGACGCGGGATCGCGGCCGACGGCCGTGAGCGGCCCGAGCGCGACGCGGCCGTCGGGCGGCAGCCCGCGTCTGATCCGCAGCGCGAGATGCCGCGCCTCGGCGAGCGGCTCGACCGCGATCGCGACCGTCCCCGCCGCGACGGCGCGATCCGCTTCCGCGCGCACCTCGGGGGCCCGCTGCGGCCGCCCGGATCGCTCCGCGAGCCGGCCGAGCATCGTCGCCCATTGCCGTTCGAGATACGGCAGGTCGCGTTCCAGACGCGCGTAGTCCGCAGCGCTCATTCGTACGACGAAGAGCCGCCCGGCGCGCCCGGCCGGAGCCGGGCCGGCTTCGAACGCGGCGACGAGCTTACGCGCGATGTGCGCCGGTTCGAGCGCCGTCGGGAACGCCGCGGCGAACGCGCGCTCGACCGCGGTCGCGCACGCCGTCTCGAGCTGCGCGAAGAAGCCCACGCGCTTTCGCTAGGCCGCGCGAACGAGCAGGGCGATGTAGAAGCCGTCGCGCCCGGCGATACCGGGCGGCACGACGACGTCCCCGTCCTGCGCGAACGTCGCGTACCGGTCGGGAAGCACCCCGCGCGCGAAAGCGGATTCGGAGGCGAGGAACGCGTCCACGACGTCGCGACCTTCGCGACGGTCGCTCGAACACACGCTGTAGACGAGCCGGCCGCCCGGCGCCGTCTGCGCCGCGGCGGCGCGCAGCAGTTCGAGCTGCAGTTCGGCGAGCCGCGCACCGTCTTCCGGCGTCTTCCGCCAGCGCGCTTCGGGATGACGGCCGATGACGCCGATGCCGGAACACGGCGCGTCGAGCAGCACGGCACCGGCGCTCACGTCCGTCGCCGCGACGCGCGCGTCGCCGTGGACGATCGCGGCGTTCGTGACGTCCGAGCGCTCCATCAACTCGCGCCAAGCGCGGATCTTGCGAGAATCCGACTCGACGCACACGATCGTGCCCTCGCCCGCCATGCGTGCGGCGATCTGCGCCGACTTGTTGCCGCGGCCGCTACAGAATTCGAGCACCGTTTCGCCGGGTTTCGGATCGAGGAGATCGACGGGCATCGCGGCGGCCTCGCCCTGCACGGTCCAACGGCCGCCTTCGTCGTCGCCGAGCGTTCCCGACGAGACGAGCAGCGTCTCCGCGACGAACGGCGACGGTACGGCGGAAACGCCGCGTTCGATCAACTCGTCGCGCACGACGGCGACGTCGGTACGCAGCGCGTTGACGCGCAGCGCGTGTTGCGGCGCCGCGTTCACGCCCGCGAGCGCGGCTTCGCTCTGGCCGTCGTACGCCGCCGTGAACTGCGCCGCGACCCACGTCGGCACCGAGAACGCGACGCCGAGGTAATCGTTGCGGCTCTTGAACGTCGCCGCGTCCACCTCGCGCGGACCGTCGGCGAGCATCCGGCGCAGCACCGCGTTCACGAGACCGGCCGTGCCCTTGTGCCCGTGCCGCCACGCGAGGTTCACCGTCTCGGACACCGCCGCGTGATCGTCGACGCCGGACATGAAACGTAATTGGTACACACCTAAACGAACGACGTCGGCGATCGCCGCCGTGAGCGGCTTGTCGCGACCGCCGAGATACGGCTGCAGCATCCAATCGATGAACCGTCGCTGCTTGATCGAACCGTACGCGAGTTCTGCGGCGAACGCGCGGTCGCGCGCGTCGAGCCCGGCCTTGCGTGCGCGAACGTCGAACGCGGCCTGCGCCGTGCGCGCGTCCGGGCCGAACACGTCGCGCACGACGTGAAACGCCACGTCGCGCGACGCGAGCTTGTCCACGGCGATCACGACGGCACCGCGGCGCGGTCGCGCGAACGTGCGTACTCGGCACCGGTCATCGCGCCGCGGCCCGGCGGGACGAGCCGCTCGAGGACGACGAATCCGCTGCCGGTCGCGACGAAGCCGTTCGCGAACGTGCCGGGCGGCGACGCCGCGAGCCGTTCCACGTTCTCGCCGGTCGGGACGTCGCGCGGTTCGAGCACGCGCGCCTCCAAGATCTTCACCCGAGCGTCGTCGCCCACGAACCGCGCGCGCGCTCCGGGTGCCGGCGCGAGCGAACGCACGAGATCGACGACCCGCCGCGCCGGCGCGTGCCAATCCACGTCGAGATCCGCCTTCGCGAGCGGCCGGGTCAGCGTCCGCGCCGCGTCCGCATCCGACCCGAACAGCGTTTGCGGCAGACGCCGCGCGCGACCGGCGACGACGTCGTCGCACGCGCGCGCGAGCAACTCGGCACCGAGCAGCGCCAACCGGTCGTGCAGTTCGCCGTACGTGTCGCGCAGACCGATCGGTGCGCGCGCGGCAACGACGACGTCGCCCGTGTCCATGCCGGCGTCCATCGCGATGATCGTGACGCCGCCGTCCGCAACGCCGTCGCGCAGTTGCGACTGCAACGGCGTCGCGCCGCGGTAGAGCGGCAACACGCTCGGATGCACGTTGAGCGCGCCGAGGCGCGCGAGATCGAGCACGCCCTGCGGCACGATCTTGCCGTACGACGCGACGGCAAAGAGATCGGCACCCGTCGCGGCGATCTCGCGGGCGGCGTCGCGCAGGCGTTCCGGTTCGACGGTCGCGATGCCGAGATCGAGCGCCGCACGTTTGACGGGCGTCGCCTGCAGCTTGTGGCCGCGCCCCGCGGGCCGGTCGGGCTGCGTCACGACGAGAACGCAGGCCACGCGCTCGGCGAACGAACGAAGCGCGGGCACGGCGAAGTCGCTCGTCCCGAAGAAGACGCCCGTGGGGCGCCGCCCGTTATGCAGACGCCGTCGCGACTTCCGCGTTGCGCTCGAGTGCGGCGCCTTCGGCTTCGACTTCGGCCAAGGCCGCCTTCTCTTCGTCGGTCACGGCGGCCCGAATATTCTGCGCCTTGTCGGTGTACAGGATGCCGTCGAGATGGTCCATCTCGTGCTGCAAACAGCGCCCGAACAACCCCGTCCCGACGAGCTCGATCTTCTTCCCGTCGCGATCGAATCCCGAGCAGACGACCCGCTCGTGCCGCTTCAAATCGCCGATCATCCCCGGAACCGAGAGACAGCCTTCGATCGAGTCGATCTCGCCTTCGATCGTCGTGAACTTCGGGTTGACGACGACGTACGGCCCGTGGCCCTCCTCGTCGTCGAGATCCACCACGAACAGGCGTTTGCTCACGTTCACCTGCGGAGCCGCAAGCCCGATCCCCGGCGCATGGTACATCGTCTCGAACATGTCGTCGATGAGCTGCTGGAACATGGGATCGTTCAGCTCCCGCAGATCGACCTTTTTGGCGACCTTGCGAAGCGTGGGATGCCCGTCCTTGATGATCTCACGAATATACGGCACGACTCATAGTATAACACCCGTTGGCCACCCCGGAGTTCCAGGCAGCACCCCGCACCGGCCAACCCGCGGAACGCTCGTCAAAGGGCCCGCGAGTGCGGGCCCGGGGGGATCGGGGGCGTCGCCGCCCCGAGCTTACAAAATATACGTGCTGAGATTCGCGCTCTCCACGATCCGTGAGAGGCGGTCTTTCACGTAGGCCGCGTCGACGACGACCGCGCCGTGGTCTTCGGGTGCTGCGAACGAGACGTCTTCGAGGAGACGCTCGAGCACGGTGTGCAGCCGGCGCGCGCCGATGTTTTCGGTTTGCTCGTTGACCTGCATCGCGTACGTCGCGAGCTGATGGATGCCGTCCTCGGAGAAGGTGAGCTCGACGCCCTCGACGCCGAGCAACGCCTTGTATTGTTCCGTGAGCGCGTTCCTCGGTTGCGTCAGGATCGTCTTGAAATCGTCGACCGAGAGCGAATCGAGCTCGACGCGGATCGGAAAGCGCCCCTGCAGTTCGGGAATGAGATCCGACGGTTTGCTCATGTGGAACGCGCCCGCCGCAATGAAGAGCACGTGATCCGTTTTGATCGGGCCGTGTTTCGTCGCGACGGTGCTGCCTTCGACGATCGGGAGGATGTCGCGTTGGACGCCCTCGCGCGAGACGTCGGGGCCGCGGCCCTCGCGACCGGCGACCTTGTCGATCTCGTCGATGAAGATGATGCCGTTTTCGCCGGCGCGGCGGATCGCTTCGCGTTTGACCGCATCCATGTCGACGAGTTTTTGCGCTTCCTCTTGCGCGAAGATGCGGCGCGCTTCCGCGACCGTCACGCGCTTGCGCGTCTTCTTCTTCGGCAACAGGCCGCCGAGCATCTCGCCCATGTCGGCGCCGCCGCCGCCCATCGACGGGTCCATGCCGCCGAGCATGCCGGGCGGCAGTTGCGGCGTCTCTTCGACCTCGACGTCGACGAGCCGCACGTCGTAGAATCCGCGCACCACGTCGGCGCGCGCGCTCTCGCGCACGGTTCGCGATTCGTCGGTCGCGGCCGGCGACGCCGTCGCCGCGGCCGGCTGCGCGGTATGCGGCTGCTGGTAGCCAGCGCCGAAGATCGAGCCGAGCGTCTGCGCGAACGCGTTCATCGGCTGCGCCGCGCCGGCCGTCCGCGTCTCCGGATGCAAGAGATCGACCACGCGCTCGACGGCCGCCGCGTCGGCGGCCTCCGCGACGTCGGCGCGACGTTCGTCCTGCACCATCCGGATCGCGGCCTCGACGAGATCGCGCACCATCGATTCCACGTCGCGGCCGACGTAGCCGACCTCCGTGTATTTCGTCGCCTCGACTTTCACGAACGGCGCGCCGGCGAGGGTTGCGAGACGCCGCGCGATCTCCGTCTTGCCGACGCCCGTGGGCCCGATCATGAGGATGTTCTTCGGAATGATTTCGCCGCGCATCTCGCCGCCGAGCCGTTCGCGGCGAAACCGGTTGCGCATCGCGATCGCGACGGCGCGTTTCGCGTTCGCCTGGCCGACGATGTAGCGATCGAGTTCCGCGACGATTTGGCGCGGGGTGAGCGACGGCGCCTCGGTCATGTCGATTCCTCCGGTCCCTTCTGCGTCGCTTCTTCCGGATCGTCGTGTGCGCGCGGAGCCGTCAGCAGCGTTCCGTTCGGGAATAGCGCATCGTACGCCGTGGGAAGCGGTGCGTAGGGCACGTTACGTGCGCGGGCGAGACCCGCCCGCGCGAGATTGACGAGCAGTCACAGCATCAGCGGAGCGCCTCGGCCAGTTCGTCGTAGAGATACGCCATCGTTTCGATGCCGCCGTAGAATTGCGCGAGATCGAACTTCTCGTTCGGCGCGTGGATCGCGTCGTCGGGCAGACCGACGCCGATCAAGACCTGCGGCAGGTGCAGGATGCGATCGAAGCTCGACACGGGCCCGATCGTGCCGCCCGTTCCGATGAAGACCGGCGGCTTGCCGAATCCGCGCTCCATCGCGCGCGCCGCGGCCGCGACGGCGGGATGATCGCGCGACGTGCTCACCGCGCGAACGTCGCCGTCCGATTCGATCTCGACGCGCACGCCCGCAGGCGCGACCCGCTCGAGATGCTCGCGCACGGCACGTTTGACGTGAGCCGGATCCTGATTGCCGACGAGCCGCGCCGAGAGCTTCGCGCGCGCGAAGCTCGGCACGATCGTCTTGCCGCCGGGGCCTTGATAGCCGCCGTAGATCCCGTTGAGTTCGAGCGTCGGACGCACCCACATGCGTTCGAGGGGCACGCGATCGCGTTCGCCGCCCTCCAGCCCGTCGACGCCGAGTGCCGCCGCCGCGCGCGCGGCGTCGAACGGCAGCGACGCGATCTCCGAACGTTCGGCCGGCGCGAGCTCGCGCACGCCCTCGTAGAAACCGGCGACGGCGACGCGACCGTCCGCGTCGCGCAACGTGGCGATCATGCGCGCGAGCGCCTCGATCGGATTGACGACGAGACCGCCGAAGTAGCCGGAGTGCAGATCGCTCGCGGGGCCGGACACCGTCACTTCCCAGTGCACGAGGCCGCGCAGCGACACGGTCAGCGACGGCACGTCTTCCGCGAACACCGCGGTATCCGACACGACGACGACGTCGCAGGCGAGACGGTCTTTCTCGCGGGCGAGGAACGCCTCGAAGCTCGGCGAGCCGATCTCTTCCTCGCCCTCGACGACGACCTTCACGTTGACGGGCAGCGAACCGCGCGCGTGCAGACACGCTTCGAGCGCGGCGAGATGCATCAGTACTTGACCTTTGTCGTCGACCGACCCGCGACCGAAGATCTTGCCGTCGCGCACGGTGCCCTCGAACGGCGGCGAGACCCAGAGCGCGACGGGATCCTCGGGTTGCACGTCGTGATGGCCGTAGATCAGGACGGTCGGGGCGCCTTCTGCGTGCAGCCACGAGCCGTACGCCACGGGCAAGCCGTCCGTCTCCAGGACCTCGGCGACCGTGAGGCCGGCGGCGCGCATGCGCGCCACGACGGCTTCCGCGGACCGGCGAACGTCGGCATGGCGCGCCGGATCGGCCGAGACCGAGGGGCACGCGATCCACGTCTTGAGTTCGCCGAGATACCGCTCGCGGTTGTCGCGAATATAATCGATCGTGTCGATCGTTTCCTGAGTCGTGACCATGTGCGTTAGACCACCTCCACGACGATGTCGTCGTTCGTATAGATGTCGATCCGCCCCGCGACCTCGAGCGCGGCGCGCGCGATCGTCTCGGCGTCGAGATCGCTGTGCCGCACGAGCGCCATGGCCGCGGCCTGCGCGTAGGGACCGCCGCTGCCGACGGCCGCGATGCCGTCGTCCGGCTCGATCACGTCGCCGTTTCCGCTGAGCACGAACAGATGCTCGGCCGTGCCGACGACGAGCAACGCCTCGAGGCGCCGCAGCGCACGATCCTGGCGCCAATCCTTCGCGAGTTCGACCGCCGAACGCACGACGTTGTTTTTGTATTCCGCAAGCTTGCCTTCGAATTTCTCGAGCAGCGTGATGCCGTCCGCGGCGCTGCCCGCGAAGCCGGCGAGCACGACGCCGCTCGCGATGCGGCGCACCTTGCGGGCGCCGTGCTTCATGATCGTCTTGTCGAAGGTGACTTGGCCGTCGCCCGCCATCGCGAGCTTGCCGTTGCGACGGACGGCGAGGATCGTCGTGGAGCGGATGCGCATCCGTCGCATTCCCACGCGGCGCGCGCCGTCACCTAGGACGCCGGGCCCGAACCTTCATCGAGAAGGCGGTGATAGACGAGCTCCGGGTTGCCGGGCTCGTTCACGTTGTCGATCGAACCGCTCGGTGCGTATCCGGCACGAGCGAGCAGCGCCTGCATGCCGGCATTGATGCCTTCGGTCGAGACGAAGAGCTCCGGCAGCAGCGCGCGTGCGCGTGCGGTCTCGAGCGCGGCCTCTTCGACGCGACGCAAGAGTGCCGCGCCGATCCCGCGGCGCCGATGCGTTCGCGCGACGGCGAGCAGCCGGACGAACGGGCGCGCGAAAAAGCCGAGATCCCACGTCACGTAGCCCGCGAGCGCGTCCCCATCCCATGCGGCGAACGCGGTGCCGTCGCGGACGCTCTCGCGCACGATCGCCTCCTGACGGTCGCGCTTCACGAGCGGTACGTCGAGCGCGCACAGCGCGGCCACGTCCCCCGCGGTCGCCGGCGCGATGCGAACGATGCCGGTCAAACGGCCGCGGCCGTGCGTGCCTCGAGCGCGAGCTGCCACGCGGCGAGGTGCGCGAGCGCGCGTTCCGCGAGCGCACGGCGACGCTCCCGCTTGTCGCGAATCGGCTTTCCCGGCAGAGGCGAAAAGAACGTCCAACTCACGTTCGATGGCTGGAAGTCGTTCGTCGCCTCGTTCTGCAGATGCGCGACGACCGCACCGAGGGCCGTGTCCGCGGGCACCGGCACGGGCGGCTCGCCGAGCAGCGAACGCGCGGCCGCGATGCCGGCGATCAAGCCGCATGCGGCCGCCTCGACGTAGCCTTCCGCGCCCGTGATCTGGCCTGCGAACCAGACGTTCGCCGCACCGCGCACGCGCAGGCTCGCGTCGAGATGGCGCGGCGCGTCGATGAACGAGTTGCGATGCATGACGCCGAGCCGGATCCATTCGGCGTTCGCGAGCCCGGGAAGTTTTCCGAAGGCTTCCTTTTGCGCGGGCCACGTGAGGCGCGTCTGAAAGCCGACGAGGTTGAAGGCCGTTCCCGCGACGTTCTCTTTGCGCAGTTGCACGACCGCATGCGGCGCGACGCCCGTGCGCGGATCG
>CAJCIN010000285.1 GCA_903970385.1 Rhodospirillales bacterium
CGCCGGCGTCGTACTCGCGCACGATGTCGACAATCTGCGCGTCCGTGAAGCGACTCTTGCGCATGGATCGGATCTCCTTGATGCCCGATTGGGCGGAAATCCACATTTATCCCCGGCTTCGATTTCAGGACCTATCCCAGAGCCGTCTCGATTTTTCTTGCAGACCTCGGACCGTAGACACGTCCGGTTGCATAGCCGATCAACTCATGTGCGTCACCGGACGCTCGTGCTTCACACCGTCGATGAAGATGTCGACCTTCTCGTTTAGGAACGCAACGAGGCCCGCGATCGGGAGCAGCTGACGCGTCGGGAAGTCGTAGCTCCACGCCACGTCGCGATGCGCGTTGCCGCCGACGACGACCGACCAGTAGCCCGTGGTTCGTCCTTTGTACGGACACGCGGTGCGCGTGTCGCTCGGCACGAGATGCTCGAAGCTGACGTCTCCGCGGTCGACGTAGTATCGCGTCGGTAAGCCCGTCTCGAACACGAAGACCGGGGCCGGCGATTCCGCGAGCACGACGCCGTCGAGTTCGATGCGAACGCGGCGCCTCGAGCGCAGCGCATCCACCCGATCGTACGGGCTACGCGGGTGAACGAAGACTTCTTCATCTTCTTCGAACCACTGGTCGAGCGATTCCCAATCGAATCGCAGCCGGCCGGACACACCGTCGAGCGGCGAATTCACCACGAGTCGTGCCGCTTTCTCGCGAGCGCGGCCGCCAACGTGCACGTCGTGCTCGAGCACCATGCCTTGCGGTGTACTAAACGGTTCTCCGTTTGCCGACAGAGCGGTCATATCGACGTCGCGCTGCGGGATGTAATACTGCGGGTACGGCGGCCATTCCCAAACGTACAGCGCCGCGGTCGTGTCGAACAGCGTACGGCCACCGGCGAAGCCGCGCACGCGACGCGGCGCCGAAGCGATGTGATTCTCCGGGGTGATCGAAGGCGGGTAGGCGTTCACGGCGCGACCTTTCGTAGAGACGGCGGATGATACCACAGCGTTTAAGCACCGATACCGAAGCCGTTGCTCGGAAACGATGGCTCCATGGGTGAACCGATTCGTCTTTCCCGCCGTGATGCCGTCGCGCTCGGCTCGAGCGGTCTCGCCGCCGCGCTGCTGAGCGCTCGAGCCGATGCAGCGCCGCTTCCCGGACCGACGCCGCAGGATATCGGCAGCGTCGCGGGCGGCCGGGTGACCCTGCCCGACGACGAGGGCGCGACTGATCCGGCCGAGTCACCGCCGCCGAACCCCTCGGCTCCCGACGATCGGGTCGGGTTCGCGGTCGTCGGTCTCGGGCGGCTCTCGCTCGAGAACATTCTGCCGGCGTTCGCGAAGTCGAAGCACGCGAAGCTCGTCGCACTCGTCAGCGGAACGCCCACGAAAGCGCGAGCGATCGCATCGCAGTACGGCATCGCGCCGAGCAACGTCTACAGCTACGCCGAGTACGACCGGATCGCGCAGAACCCGGCGATCGCCGCCGTCTACGTCGTCCTTCCGAACGCGATGCACGCCGAGTATACGGTCCGCACGTTTCGGGCCGGCAAACACGTGCTCTGCGAGAAGCCGATGGCGCCGACGGAAGCGGAATGCACGAAGATGATCGACGCGGGCCGCGCCGCCGGCAAGCGTCTGATGATCGCGTACCGCTGCCAGTACGAACCGAACAATCGCGCGGTGTTGAAGTCGGTTCGCTCGAACGAACTCGGCCCGACGCGTTTGATCGAGGCCCGCAACACGCAAGTTCAGGGCGACCCGACGCAATGGCGCTTGAAGAAAGCGCAGGCCGGCAGCGGTCCGCTCTATGACGTCGGCATCTATTGTCTGAACGCGGCGCGCTTCCTCACGGGCGAGGAGCCGATCGAAGTCATCGGCAGAACGGTGCTCTCTCCGTCGGACCCGCGTTTTCGCGAAGTCGAAGAGAGCGTTCATTTCATGCTCCGTTTTCCGAGCGGCGTCATCGCGAACTGCGCAGCGAGCTACGACATGCACCAGACCCGCGAGTTGAACGTCCAGGCGACGACGGGAGCGATCCGTCTCGACAACGCGTTCGCCTATTCGGGTCAACGGCTCAACGTCACCCGGCTCGCCGACGGCATCGAGTCGACGACCGAACGCAAGATACCGCAGAAAGACCAGTTTGCGCTGGAACTCGATCACATGGCCGAGTGCATTACCAAAAACGTGCAACCACACACGCCGGGCGAAGAGGGCCGTGCCGACGTCAAGATCATGCAAGCCATCTATCGCTCGGCGCGCACGCGCGACGCGGTCACGCTGAATGCTCCCACCGAAGGCGACGCGACACGCGGGCCGCAGCCGAGCGAGTCGCAGTCTTGATATGCGGAGATAAACAGCCCGGGACTGAGTCGCGAGTAGTCTCGGGCAATTGTTAAGCACACCGAATGTACTTCTTCGAGTGTTTCCTCGTTCAGTTTCAAGAGCCGAATACCGGCGGGCACGTGATCGACGTCGCTCGAACACGCGCAAATGCAAGAGAGTCACGGATATTTCGATGCGAAACGCATCGCGGCGTTGCGCGAGACATATGCTCTTGAATCGTTCTCCCGCGAAGAACTCCTGAAAGACGGCCATCTACTAGCGAGTGACGGACCTTATAAAGTCTATTACGCCCCCATAGGCGCATGGCCGTCCCCTCAGACACGGATCATGTTCGTGGGACTTACCCCCGGCTTCACGCAATTGGAGGCCGCGGCGAGACAGTTCTTCGACAGTCCGGAATCTATCCGCAAAGACGAGATCGCATATTCCGACTTGCTGCGGCGCCACGTAGCGTTTGCCGGGACCATGCGCCGGAACATGTGCCACATGCTCGATCAGATCGGTATACCGGAGAAGTTTGGCGTGACGACGTCGGAACACTTGTTTGGGGAAGCCGCGGCGAATATCGCCGCCGCCACCTCGGCCCTCGTCTTTCCCGTCTTCATGGGCGAGAATTTAAAGAACTTCTCGGGCAGCCCAGATTTAAGTTCCCGCGCGTTGTTTCGCGAGATGCTCACCGAATTGCTATTGCCTCGACTTCAGCGGGCCCCGCATGCCCTGGTCGTCCCTTTAGGTCTGTCTTCGAACTCCGGCATCGACTATTTGGTCCGGCTGGGTCATCTTCAAGAGTCGCGAATACTTCGGAACTTTCCACATCCGTCGGGCGGAAATGGACATCGCGTGAAGTTGTTCGGTCGCGATAAAGAGAGATTGACCGAAGCTGTAAGGGCATGGACCGGTTGATCAGATCGCGATCCGCTTCGGGATCTTACAGATGCGATTGATGAGCCCGTCGAACGCGACATCCGGCAGCAGCCACCGTAGGAAGAGAATGACGTGCGCCGCGGGCGAGGTGGCATATCGTGCCCTCGGCTTCGCAACGGTGGCGGCACGAACGATCGCACTCGCACAATCGTCGGCGCTTTGTTGACCCTGCTCGCTCGTGAACAACGCAGACGTGCCGTCGAGAATCGGGGCATACGGACCCGAGCCCGACACCTTGCGGGCATTATCGAGAGCGACGCCCGGCCATTCCGTCGCGGTGCCGGCCGGCTCGATCAGGACGACGTCGATTCCGAAGGGGCGCACTTCGTTGCGAAGGCAATCGGAGAAGCCCTCGACCGCAAACTTCGACGCGTGATACCACGCACCGAGCGGAGACCAAATCTTGCCGCCGATCGAGGTGACGTTGAGGATGCGGCCGCTACGACGACGGCGCATCGAGGGCAACACCAGTTGGGTGATATGCGCGAGCCCGAAGACGTTCACATCCATTTGCGCGCGCGCCTCGGCCATCGGAATCTCCTCGACCGCGCCGTAGAATCCGTAGCCCGCGTTGTTCACGAGCACGTCGACCCGGTCGCCTTCGGCGAGCACCTCCGCGGCAAACGCATCGATGCTCTCGGGCTTCGTGAGATCGAGATGATGGACGCGCGCGCCGAGCGTCGCGAGATCCGCCATCGCGTCCGTTCGGCGAGCGGCGGCGTGCACGCGGTAGCCCTTCTCGATGAGCTTCCGCGCGACGGATTTTCCGATTCCGGACGAAGCGCCCGTGACGATGGCAACGGGACTGTCGGTGCTTTGCATGTCGACATATTGACACTAATTGTCTTGAATGTCAAACTATATTGTAACGATGGCGACCACGACCGTAGCTACTCCCAGACGCGAAACGATCGTCGCCGCCGCGCGCCTGTGTTTCGTGCGCTTCGGCTATGCCAAGACGTCGTTCGCGGACGTCGCCAAAGCGGCGGCGATCTCGCGGCCGCTCATCTACGTGCACTTCAAGAGCAAGGAAGAGCTACTCGGCGCGGTGTTCACCGCGATCTTCGAAGAGCGCTATCCGGAAGTCGAACGCATCCTCGCCGCCCCCGGCGCGCCGGGTGCGAAGCTCACGCGTTTGTACGAGCAGCTACTCGTCGGACCGTGGGCGGAGGTCAAAGGCGGGAGCGCGTCCGACGAATTCCTGGCGACGTGCGAGCAGATCATTCCGGAAGCCGCGACGGCGTACGAAAAGCGCCGGCTACGCTACACGCAGGCGATCCTCGGAGATCGCGAGCTCGCCGACGTTTTCGCGATGGCGGCAGACGGCCTACTCGCCGATCTTCCGACGCCCGCGATGTTGCGTAAACGCTTGAAGCGCTTGATCGAGCGATTCACCTGACCGCGGTCAGAAAAGCGGGTTACGCAACCGGACCCGACGGATGCAAGAAGCGCCAGGGTGACGTCTCCGAGCCGCGCGGCACGCGCACGTGGATCAGTGCCGGCGCGTCGAGCGCGAGCGCGCGGTCGAGTACCGGTCGCATCTCGGACGGTCGGTCGATCGCCGTCGCGTCGACGCCGAAGCTGCGCGCGAGCGCGACGAAGTCCGGGTTGACGAGTTCGGCGCCGATCGAACGGCCGTCGAATCGCGTTTCCTGATCGCGTAGCACGTTTCCGTACGACGCGTTGTCGAAGACGATCGTCACCGTTGCGATGCTGTATTGCACCGCCGTGGCGAGTTCCGGCATCGCGAACATGAAGCCGCCGTCACCCGTCACGGAGACGACCGCCTTGCGCGGGTTCGCCACTTTCACGCCGAGCGCGGTCGGGAAGCCGAACCCGAGCGTTCCCTGATAGCCGCAGCTCACGTACGTGCGCGGTTCGTACACCGGAAAGCCGTAGTTCGACGTGAAGCCGACCTGTGAAACCTCTTCGACGAAGAAGCCGTCGCGCGGGAGTACGTCGCGGATCGCGTCGAGAAACGCCATCTGCGGCTGTATCTCGCGCATGTCGACTTCGGCGCGCGCCTTGGCGGCGGCGATCGCTTCGCGGTCCGTGCGTGGATCGAAGCTCGCCGCCTCGAGTGCATCGACTAACGCCCGCGTGCCCGCAGCTGCGTCGGCAACGACGGGTCCATCCGTATCGAGGCGGTCCATCTCCGCCGGATCGATATCGATGCGAATGAGCTTTCGTCCGGGAAGCGCTCGCACGCGGCGCATCATCCCCGCCCAGCGCATATACGGGATCTCGAGACGCGTGCCGATGCCGATCATGAGATCCGTCTCCGGCCACAGACTCCACGCCGCCGCCATGTCGACGCCGAGCGCCTCATCGCTGCTCACGACACCGCGTCCGCCGCGGAACGCGACGACGGGCGCGCCGAGACGTTCCGCGAGTGCGGCGACCTCCGGCCCCGCATCTTGCGCGCCGGTGCCGACGAAGATCATCGGTCGTCGCGCGTCGCGGATCAGACGAACGCACGTCGCGATCGCATCCGGATCGGGAGCCGGCGCGTTCGGCAAAGCGACGCGACGCGCGGCTTCGAAGGTGGCCGGCTCGCCCAGCGTATCCCAACACATCGAAACAGCTGCGGGTCCGGGCCGTCCGGAGCGCGCGGCCGAGATCGCCGCTTCCATCGCGTGCGGCATCTCGCTCGGCGTATCGACGTGAACCGCGTGCTTCGCGAGCCGCTTCAGGATGCCGAGTTGATCGGGAAGCTCGTGCAGATGACCGCGCCCACGGCCGCGGAACGTCGATGGGATCTCGCCCGTGAGACACAACACAGGCGCGCACGCACCGAGTGCGGTGCACATCGCCGCCGACGCATTGAGCACGCCGGGACCGGGCACGAGCGAGAACACGCCGAGCTTGCCTGTCGATCGCGCATACCCGAAGGCCATGTAGCCGATGCCTTGCTCGTGACGCGCGCCGACGAGTCGTATCTCGTCGCGCCGTCGCGCGAACGCATCGAAGAGCGGATACATCTGCGCGCCCGGGATACCGAACGCGACATCGACGCCGTTCGCGACGAGCGCATCGACGATCGCATCGCCGGCGTGCACCGACGGCAGCGACACGGTTAGCGGCGGCGTCGTTTCATGAGAAGCGCGACGTCGTTCCCAAGCCCGGTCACCGAGCCCTCAACGCCCGTGAGCCTGGTCTCGACACAGGTGAGCCTGGTCTCGACACCGGTGAGCCTGGTCTCGACGCCGGTGAGCCGAGTCTCGACGCCACCCAGTCGAACCTGCACGTCCTCGAGTGCACCTTCGACGGCCTCGACACGCGTTTCCAGGCGCAAAACGTGCGTCTCGACGCGTCCCAATCGCGTATCGATGCCGTCGAATCGCTCGTCGTTCCGTTGGAAACCGGTCTCGGCCGCCTCTTTGAGGGCAACGACCGCAGTGTAGATATCTTCGTTCGTCATGGCTTCCTCATTCGCGGCGATTCGACGTGACGACAAGGGCTCCCATCGTCTATCGACCAGACGTACTCGCGCCGGTTTCGAAATGCGGTTGCGAGCCGATTCCTCAGTAACGCGAAGCGCCGTCGTCGGCGAGGGCTCCCATCCCGAGATGACGCAGATACCGGAATGAACGACGCGCGTGCGAACGAGTCTGCGATCGGGACGATGAGCCGAGCCGATAAGGGTCCATTGGCGCCGCCGCCGGTGCTCGACGAGCCGCTGAAGAGTGTCGCCGACGCAATTGCCGGATGGCACGGCATCATCACGACCGCGCACTGGGATCTGTTCGACACGTCGCGCGTCGACGGTATCGACTTCTACTACGGCGAGCTGGAGCTCGGCCACATCCACCTCGACGGCTCCGTGCACCTCGCGACGAATCCCGAACTCGGTCGAGCTCTCATCCGTGAGGGCTTAGGAAAAGCGTTTCCGTATCAGCGGGGATGGGTGCACGAGAACGTGCGGCGCATCGGCGCCCCGGCCGCGATCGCGTTGTTCCAGCGAAATTACGAGCGGCTGCTGACGATGAGCCCAGCCGCCAACTGACGAGCAACATTCGGCCTTCGATGCGGTATCACGGCCTATGACACGCATCGAGATCAGCGAAACCGACCTCATCGTTTACATCGAGGGCTGGGACCGGTTCTTCGCATTCAAGAACGAGCTGCGGGTGCCGCTCACGCACGTCGCCGGCGCCGAGCACGCCGACGACGAGGCACGCGGCTGGTTCCACGGTTTCCGCGCACCCGGCACCGAAATGCCCGGTGTCATCACGGCGGGCACGTTTTACCATCTCGACGGAGGACGCGTCTTCTGGGACGTGCACGACGCGAACGGTGCGATTGCGATCCTTCTCCACGACGAGAGTTACACAAAGCTCATCGTCGAAGTAGCCGACCCCGTGGCGACGATCGCAGCGATCGAGGCGGCGCTCCCGCATCCGTAGCGGATCGCGCGGAAGAACACCGTGACCGTCCACCTCATCGACGGCACGTACGAGCTGTTTCGCCATTTCTACGGCTTGCGGCGCTTCAATAAAGGCGAGGACAAGCCGTTCGGTGCGGTCGTCGGCGTCCTCAACACCGTGTTGCAGATGATCGACGATCGTGCGACGCACGTCGGCGTCGCGACGGATCACGTCATCGAGTCGTTCCGTAACGACCTGTGGCCGGGCTACAAAGACGGCACCGGCATCGAACGCGCGCTCCGGGCGCAGTTCGAGCCGCTCGAGGAAGCTCTCGCAGCGATGGGCGTCGCGGTGTGGCCGATGGTCGAGCTCGAAGCGGACGACGCGCTCGCGTCCGCAGCCGCGCTCGCCGATCGGGACGCCGGCGTCGAGAAGATTTGCATCTGGACGCCCGACAAAGATCTCTCGCAATGCGTTCGTGGCGATCGCATCGTGCAAGTCGATCGACGGAGCAAGGTGATTCGCGACGCCGCGGGCGTGCGCGCGAAGTTCGGCGTCGATCCGGTCCTCATTCCGGACTACCTCGCACTCGTCGGCGATTCCGCGGACGGGTATCCCGGCATTGCCGGCATCGGCGCGAAGGGCGCCGCGGCGCTGCTCAACCGCCACGGCCCGATCGACGACTTCCCCGAAAACGTTCTCGGTGAGAACCGCGATCGAGCGCTGCTGTTCAAGAGGCTGGCGACGCTCCGAGACGACGCGCCGCTCTTTGCAGACGTCGACGAGATCCGCTGGCGCGGGCCGACCGCGACGTTCTCCGCGTGCGCGGAACGTCTCGGCAGCCCCACGCTCGCGACGCGCGCTGCGAACGCCCACGCGAGCCAAGCCAAGAAACGACGCAGCGGCGCAGAATGAGCCAGCCGGAATGGCTGTTGGGGAATTCGGGACGCTGCTTCGGGAGTTTCGACGCGCCGCGGGTTTGTCGCAGGAAGCCCTCGCGGAGCGCGCGCGCCTGAGCCCGGGCGCGATCAGCACGCTGGAACGCAGCGCGCGCCGCGGCCCCCAGCATCAGACGCTCGCGCTGTTGGCCGAGGCGCTCCAGCTCGGGTCCGACGAGCGCGCCCGGTTGGAAGAGTCGGCGAACGAAGGCCGCCGCCGGGCACCGCGCGGGCTCACGAGCACGAGCACGGAGACGCCGCACAATCTGCCGCGGATTCTCACGTCGTTCCACGGGCGTGAAGCCGAGCTTGCGGAGCTCGAGGAACTGCTCGCATCCCGGCGGCTCGTCACGTTGCTCGGTCCCGGCGGCGTCGGTAAGACGCGCCTCGCACTCGAGGCCGCGCAGCGGCAGCTCGATGCGTCGCGCTTCGCGGGCGGCGTGTGGTTCGTCGACTTCGCGCCGATGAGTTCCGCGGAGCTGGTCGCGACGGCGATCGCGCGACTCCTCGGCGTACGAGAACAACCCAACGTCGAACTGATCGAAGCGATCGGCTCGACGATCGCAACGAAACATGCGTTGTTGATTTTCGACAACTGCGAGCACGTGTTGGACGAGTGCGCCCGCATCGCCGAAGCGCTGCTGCGCGATTGTCCCGGCCTCGTCGTGCTGACGACGACGCGCGAAGGCTTGCGCCTCGACGGCGAATGCGTCGTGCGCGTGCGACCGCTCGCGTACGACGAGCGAGAACGCGGCGGCCCCGCGCTCGATTTATTGCTGCATCGTTTGGCCGACGCGGATTTCACGCGCTACTCACGTCTCCAGGCCGACGATTCCACGCACGCCGCAACGATCTGCAAAGAACTCGACGGCATTCCGCTCGCACTCGAACTCGCGGCCGGCCGGGCACGAGAACTACCGCTCGCGCACATCGCGAGCGGTCTCGACGAACGCTTCGGCCTGCTCGTGCAAGGACGTCGCACCGCGCTACCACGTCAACACACGCTGCGCGGAATGATCGACTGGAGCTTCGCGCCGCTCGCGCCGAGCGAACAACAGCTCTTCGCCCGGCTCGGGCTCTTCGCCGAGGCGTTCACACCGGAAGCGGCGAGCGCGATCTGCGGCGACGACGTACAGACGGTTCGCAGCGGCCTCGCCACGCTGATTTCGAAGTCGCTCGTCAGCGTCGTCGAGGACCGCAACGGCCGGCTGCGCTATCGGCTTCTCGAGACGATGCGCGCGTACGCACTCGATCGGCTTCGCGAGAGCGGCGAGTACGACCGTTTCGCGCATCGCTTCGCCGCGTACTTCTGCGCGAGCGCGAAGGAAGCCGACGCGCGGTACGGCCGCGTCTCGAATAGCGAATTCCTCGCCGCCGTGGAATCCGACCTCGAGAACTATCGCGCGGCACTCGAGTGGAGTCTCGGCCGGCGAAACGATACGGCGATCGGCGCCGAACTCGCCGGCGCCATGGGCTGGATCTACCGCCAGAGCGCGCTCTTCGTCGAAGGCGCACGTTGGGCGGATCGCGCGCTCGCCGAACTGCGCGACGCCGCGCCCGCCCTCGTCGGGCGCCTGCACATGGCGCTCAGCATCTTCTGCCTGAACACGGGCGAGATGACGCGCGCGCTCGAGGCGGCCGAGCTCGCGACGAAAGCGTATCGTGCCGCGCCGGCCGGAGCCGACCTGTCGTGGTCGCGCGCGCAAGAGGGAGGCTGCCTGCTGTTTCTCGGCCGTCGCGACGAGGCACGCGCCGCGATCGAAGAGGCGGTCGCCGTGGCGCGCGAACAGCACGACCTGTTCCGGCTGGCGGGCGCGCTCAATGCCTTCGCGCTGACGATCCCGGTCGAACGCGTGGCGGAGCGTTTCGCGCCGCTCGAAGAATCGATACGCACGTATCGCGCCGCGTCGGCCGACGGCGCG
>CAJCIN010000286.1 GCA_903970385.1 Rhodospirillales bacterium
TCATCGGCTCGCCGACCACGGGACTCGCCGAAGCTGAGCCGCTCACCGATCCGCCGGCGCCCGTGACGCCCGGATCCGAACAGGGCGACGACGCCGCCGGCGCGACCGCGGATGGTGCGAGCGCAGATCACAAGAAGCGCGAGGTGGCGAAGAAAGCGAAGGCCGGGTTTCGCCGGGCTCGCGAAGTCTACTGACCGACGCGTCAAAAAACGAGCGACGCCGCTCGTCGACAAACTCTCGGAGATCCGCAGCGCGATCGGCGTCTCGATCTTCGGGAAGGCCGAGAAGGCCGACGGCGACGTCGCGGCGCTCACGCGCAAGCAGTACGACGACCTCAAGAAAAAGATCGACGCGATCGAGGACGCTGCGTACGCCGACGCGCTGTACGACGTCGCGACCGAACTCGTCGATTTCTGTTACCAAGAAGTGCGCGAGCTCCTCGAGCTCGACACCGGGTTCGATGTCGTGCCGACGTGGGCGATCGACGAGATGCGATCGCACGCAGATGAGATCGCCGGCCTCGTCGCCGAGCGCGATCGCAAGACGCTCTCTCTCGAGCTCGAGCGCGCGCTGACCGACGGCCTCTCCGCGAAAGACACCGCCGCGGCGCTGCGATCGGCGTTCGTCGCCGGCGTCACGGCGTACGACGAGGACGGCAAGGCCGTTCGGACGACGCCGGCTTCATCATGGTTCGACATGGTCGCGCGCACGGAGTTGCAGCGCGCGAGCAATCTCGGACAGATGGCGCTCTATCGCAAGGCGCAGATCGAGACGGTTCGCTGGCAAGCCGCCGAGCCGTGCGATGAGTGCGCGGATTTCGACGACGAGACGTACGCGCTCGACGACGTGCCCCAAGGCGGGCCTCCGATCCATCCCAATTGTCGATGTGTGCTCGTGCCGGTCGACGACGATCTCGGCGACTTCGGCGGGACCGACGACGATCGCGCGGCCGCACGGCGCGGCAACTCACCCGCATCCGACGAGGAGTAACTCGCATGTCTCTTTCGATCACCGTCCCGAACGGAACCGGCTATCGCGACGTGCCGATCGCCGGCGTCGTTTCGGCGGACGGCTTCCGCGCGAACGCCGCGATCGCGCTCGTCGACAACAACGGGCTTCCCGTTACGTCGCTCAAGGTGAGCGCCGGCGGTCCCGGCGCCGGCCAAGCCGCGAAGAACTATTCCGGCACGGTCACGCTCTCGGGCTCGACGCAAACGATCAATCTCGAGACGGTCACGGCCGGCAAGACGTACTTCATCACCGATATCGTCGTGACGTCGACGAACTCGTCGGCGATCCTCATCGGCATCACGGCCGGCGGCGTGACGGTCTTTCAGGCGCACGCGAACGCGACGAAGGGCGTCGAGGCACTCGGCATCGAGACGCAGCCGTACGCGGCCGCGGGCCAAGTCGTCGCGATCGTCGTGCCGGCCGGCTCGGGCGTCGTCGCTTACAACATCCTTGGCGTGGAGGGCTAGTTCAATGCCGATGACGATTCAGTTCCTCGAGGGCACGGGCGTCCTCGACAATATGGTCGCGATCGCCGTGACGCTTCCCGACGGCAACGGCGGCTCGCTCGCCGTCGAGGGTGCCGTAACGCCCGCCGGCGGCTCGCAGCAGAAGGTCGGCCCGACGACGCTCACGCTGCCGGCGGCGCCCGCGAGCGGCTCGATCTTCCTGAACGTACAGGTCGACGTGACGAGCGGCATCGCGACGTTGCAACAGTCGACCGTCTCGGCCCCCGCGGCGATCAACGCGAATAACGTCATCGTCTACTCGATGACGCTCACTCCGGCGACGACGGTCGACTCGCAGGACGCCGGCACGACGCCGGATTCGCCGCCCGGCCAATCCTAGATCCGTGCCCGAGCCCGTCTATACGTTTCGCCCCGCCGCGCAGGCTGCAATCGACGAGAAGAAAGCCGAGCTCTTGCGGCAGCGCAGACTCGGCCTCGTCTCGAGCAATTACGTCCGGCACGAGCTCCGCGCGTTCACGGAACGCGTGATGCGAGAGGCGCGACAGGCGACGGGCGAGGACGCGCTCATCGGCGTGCGGTGCCCCGAATGCCAGCGCGAGCACATCATGCCGGGCGATGTGAAAGCGTACCGATGCAAGTGCAGCCCGTACACCGATCGCGCGTCGTTCATCGGACGCTTCGCGCTCACGTAGGAGGTCAAGAATGGGACTAGACATCGATCCCTCGAAAACGAGCGTCGCCGACGTCGTGCGCGAATCGTCGCGCGCCGCGAAGATTCCCGACGTTGCCGTCGTGACCGCGCACGCGCCGGCGGCCGGCGCGATCGCCGCGGGCGCAACCGATGGCGCGAAGGCGAAGCCCGTCGCTTTCAAGGCCGTCTCCGTCGACGATCACGGCGTCATCATCGGCATCGGCGCAGTCGCTGGAAACGTCGATCTCGATAACGAGACGCTCGCCCAGAAGGGCCTCGTCACGATGGCCTACGACTTCTGCGGTGCGAACGCGCGCGTGCTTAAAGCGAACCACGGCGACGCGATGCCCAAAGCCGAGCTTGTCGCATCGTGGCCCGGTGCGCCGATCCTCAAGAGCGGCGCGCTCCTCGCGCCCGACGCGATGCCGACGGACGAAGATCCGATCGTCGGCATCTCGCTCGAGAAGGGCAAGGAGACGCATTGGTTCGTCGGGATCCGCCCGAACGACGACGCCGTGCTCGAGCAGGCGAAAAAGGGCGGCATCGCCGGCTTCTCGTGGGGCGCGTATGTGACGCGCGAAGGCGACTAACGATGCAGTCGACGTTCTCGTTCGATCTCCAACTCTTCGCGAAAGCGAAGACGCTCTCCGACCCGCTCATCCAAGAGCTCTCGATGATCTTCGAGCAGCACAAAGGCCAGGAATGGGCGCCGCGCAATCCCGGCGCGGTCGTCCTCGGGCTCAAAGGCTCGCCCGCGACGACGCCGGCGGCTCCGGCGTGGATGGATCGCTTCGTGTCGGCGCTCAAAGGCCGCAGCTCGAAGGGTTGGCTCGTAAGCGACGACGCCGACGATAACGTCGACGGCGACGGCGACGCTTCGGACGACTACGAGCGTCTCGTCTCGCTCATCGGAACGACGAACTACGACGTCGGCTCCGCGATGGGCATCTCGGATCCCGACGCGCGCTCGATCGCGATCACGACGGCGCTCGACAACTTCAAGAAGAACATCGACGACGTCTACGCCGGCGGCGACGGCACGGCCGCGTGGAAAGCCGGCGCACGGCACTCGAAGGCCGACTCCGATCACATCGCCGCGATCGGTGCGAACGCCGATAAAATGGCATCGCACGCCGACAAAATGGCGAAGATCGCGAGCGATACGAAGGATCACGTCGACGCGCTCTCTACACCGGTGAAGAAGGACGGCGATCCGGATGAAGGCGGCGACGACGACGCTTCAAAGGCCGCCGCGAAAGCCGCGGCCGATGCGGCGGGCGCCGTCGCCGTTGCGAAGGGCGCGGCCGCCGGCAATGAGACCGACACGCTCACCGTGCAAGTCGTTGGCGATGGCGCAGCCGCGGTCGTGACGGCCGATGCCATCGCCGCGTCTGTCGTCGCCGCGACGGAGACGGCGCTTAAGTCCGCGTTACTCGAGCAGGCCGCGACGCTCAAGGCCGAGTTCGCCGCGGCTCTCGCCGAAACGACGTCGGCGCTCAAGGCCGACTTCGACGCGCAGATCGCTGCGGCGAAAGCCGAGACGGTCGAGAAGGCGACGGCTGCCGTCGAGCAGACCGACATCCTCAAGGCGAGCGTCGACGCGATCGTCGGCGCTGCGCGCCGGCCACGTGCTCCGGGCGGGTTCGCCGCAATGGAGCCCAATGGCACCTCTCGTAAGGCCGCGGCGCTCAACGCGAATGGCGGCGATTACGAGGTTCCGGCGATCGATCCGAACACGCCGGCGAGCTCGGCAATTCAAACGCTTCTCAAGGCGCAAACCGGCTAGACTTCCCCCGCGCTCCTCACCACATCACACCAACCCGAGGGCTCCGCAAGGTGCCCTTTTTCGTTTTGGAAAGGGTACTACGTTGCTTTGGATTTCGAAGGCAGCTCTCGACTCCGTTCTCGGCGCGAACTTCGCGCGCCAGGACCTCTCGCAGACGATCGGTCTGCTCACGACGCGCCCGCGCCCGCTCTCGCAATTCGCGCCGAAGGTCGTCGCGAAGAATCTCATCCACCAGTGGCCGGAACAGGGCCGAAACCTGCCGTTCACGGGCGTCGCTTCGTACGCGCAGGGCGCGCTCCCGAACACGCAAGCGAAGGCGCCGGTGCTCCCGCAGAACGTCACGTGCCGCTCCGGTGAAACGGCGCAGGTCACGGACGAAGAAATGGCCGTCTTCAACGGCGCAGGCTCCTATCAACTCGCCGAGGGCGAAGAGACGCGCATGCTTCAGGACGCGCTCGATCTCGAGACGGAACTCGCGACGCTCGATGTGCTCGACGAAATCGAGCTCATGCACATCTCGGGCAATTCGGCGAACACGCAAGCGTTTGCCGGCGGTCAGACCAACGGCCTCATCCAGTGGATCAACGCCGGCGGTGTCGTCGTGACGACGGGCGGCACGTCGTCCGTCCCGGTCGCGTTCGGTGAGAACTTCCTCAAGGACGCAGCGCGCACGTCGATGATGGCGTACGCGTCGCAGATCGCCGACACGTTGCTCGTCCCGCCCGAGCTCGTTCCCGATATCAATGCGACGGTCGGCGGCGGTTCGAACCGCCCGATCGTGCAGCAAGTCGTCAACGGGCCGAACGGCACGACCGGCCTCACGGGCGGCAATCAAGTGCTCTACTATCAAACGGGATTCTCCGTTCTGACGGTGCGCGTCGAACCGGCCCTCTCGCCCGCGTACAACTCGGCGATCGCGCAGCCGGCGATGATCGGCTACAACCAAGGCGCCGTGAAGCACGCCGAGCTCATCAAGCTCTCGGCCGAGCCGCTCGCGCGCATCGACACGTCCGTGAAAAAGATGGTCACGTGCACGTACGCGCAGGAGCACCGCATCCCGCAGCACGCGTTCCTCGTCCCGAACGTGAAGTCGGCGATCGCCTAACTCCCGACCCCGCGATCCTCGAGACGGGCGTTCCGCAGGTGCGGGGCGCTCGTCTCTTTTTCTCGTTTCCGGAGTGAGCGCGTATGCCGAAGACATCATCCGCCCCGAAGCCGCGTGCGGCGGCCGTCTCGGTCGATCGCGTCGATTGGGCGCCGCGCTACTTCGGCAGCGCGAGCGGATACGGCAACTTCGCCGAGCAGATCGCGCTTGCGATCGAACGCGCCGGCACGACGTTCCGGCTCGCGGGCGACCCCGAAATCGCGGGCGTGCAGAACGCCGAGATCTTTACGATTCGCCGCGATCTCGCACTCGGCGAGGCGCTCGTTCTTCACGGCGATCCGGCGTCATGGTTCCGCGATCCCGCGCGGCGCACGTACGGCTTTGCCGGCGGCTATACGGATCGCGTTCCGCTCGAATGGCGCGCGAAGGTCGCGCTCGTCGATGAAGTATGGGCGCCGTCGCGTTGGGCCGCAACGGCATTCGAGAACGCCGGCGCACGCGCGGCGTACGTGATTCCGCCCGGCGTCAACGTCGACGACTTCCCGTACACGAAGCGATCGCGCGGCGACAAGCTCCGCTTCTTGCATTTTTCGACGCGCCCGAGCGCGCGCGAAGGTGCGGATCTCGCAGTCCTCGCGTTTCAAGAAGCGTTCCCCGGCCGGAACGACGTCGAGCTCGTCCTGCGCGCGACCCACGCGGGCGATCTCGATCGCTACGGCGACGGCCGCGTCTCGATCGATCTCGGCGTTCTGCCAACGGCATCGCTTGCGATGTATTACCGATCGTTCGACGCGCTGCTCGCGCCCGCGCGAAGCGAAGCATTCGGGCTGACGTTGCTCGAGGCGATGGCGACCGGGATGCCGGCAATCTTCACGTGCGCCGGCGCGACCGAACAGTTCGGAGATCTCGGCTTGCCCGTTGCGGCGCGCACGGTGCCGGCAACGCTCGCCGGCGGCCGTCCCTCAAGCGAAGAAGCCCCGTGGGGGATGTGGTTCGCGCCTGTGCTCGAGGATCTCGTCGGGCGCCTGCGCGGCATCGACGGAGACTACTATCGCACGATGGCCCTCGCTGAAACCGACGCGGCTGCGATCGCCGCGAATTGGTCCTGGGATCGTTCGGCTGCGGCCGTCATCGCCCGACTGAACGCGTGACCGACGACCCGGGCGAGGAGCACCGGCGCGCGACCCGCGAAGAAGCCCGCCGGTTCAACCTGCGCGCGATGCGCGGGCCGGCGGCCTCGAGCTCGAGGCGATCGTACCCCGAGCGTCGTTACGATCGGCCGCGCGTCGTGCGATCATTCGTGATTCGATACTGGACGCACACGGCCGCCGCCGTCATCGTCCGCTCCGCGAGTCTGGGATCGATCTATATCCTGTGATGCTCGCGACGTCGTTCTTCATCGTCGTCGCGCTCCGCGCACACGTGACGATCGTCTTCGCCGGCGTGAATATCCCCGAGCATCGCCGGCCGGCACCATATGCCGACATCCCGTTCGCGGCGCAACCGCGCACGCTCAAGTTCCTCGAGGGCGACGCGATCATCGAGCGCGGCCGCGCGGTTCGCATCCAACTGTTCGGCTCGAGCAAGACGTTCTTCGGCCGGCTTCCGCGCGTGTCGCGCCCGAGGGGAGAGTGAAACGATGCTGCTCGTAAACCCGCCGTCGTATATCACGCCTTCGGACTTTCAATCGATGCCGATCGACTTCGATCTCTCGTCGTACAATACGACGCAGATTCAAGACATTCTCACGCGCGCGAGCGGCGCCGTGAACGCGTACTTGCGTCGATCGCTGCTCGCGACCGAACGCACCGTGCGGTTCTACGGCGCGGGATCGAACTCGCTCGCGCTAGACGAGCGCCCGATCCTGTACGTCAAGAAGATTCAGTTCGTGCAGCCGGGCGCGTCGGGCTACATCCTGCCGGTGCAATACGTGCTCGTCGACGGGCTCAAGGGCGAGCTCGTCCTGTATTCGCCGCTCGAGCTCCAAGGCGTCGGCGAGTTCGCGGTCTTTCCGCGCGGGCTGCCCCTCGATATCACGTACGGCGTGGGTTACGGCTACAACCCGACGACGCCGCCGGCGTTCACGACGGTCGATCTCCCGACCGTTATCGCAACGCTCGCAGCAGGCCAATACGCCGTCGGCGTCACGACGAAAACGATGTGGGGCGAAACGCTGCCGACATGGTCGACCGTTACGACGGCGACGGGCACGTTCCAGGTCACGGCCGGGTCTGTACTCGGCGCGTATCTCTACCGCGTGTTCGTCGCGCCGATCGTCGCCGGCAACGTGGCGGCCGCGCAAGCCGCCGCGACGCTCGTCGCTGAGATCCCGGCCGTGACGTTCGGCGGTGTACCGAGCGTCGGCATCGTCTCGTCGCTCACGCCGCCGTTCGGCTACTTCCCCGAAGCAGTGCCGACGTCGGACTCTTCGCAGATCGCGCTCCCGCAAGAGATCCGCGAAGCCGTGCGTCTGCTCGCGATGCAGATCATCTTCGAACAGAACAACCTTTCGAACCGCGGCATCATGCGTACCGAGAGCGGTCGCAAGTCGATCACGTGGCGATCGACCGAAGGTAATTCCGGTCGCGGGATTCCGCTCTACGCGGAGCAAGCGATGGCGCTGCTCGCACCGCATTCGCTTCAGGAGATCTTCTAGCGTGGCGTTGCCGATCACGACGCTGCTCTCGTCGACAACGGTGCCCGCGTACGAAGATTCCGAGACGGTGCTCATCACGCGCGCAGTTCAGACCGGGCTCAATCTCGCGACGACGACGATCTATTCGGGACCGGGCGACTTTCAAGCCGACACCGGCAACGAGATCTACGATCCCGCGGGCGCCGTGCAGACCGTCGACGCTGTGCTCGTGATCGATCCGCTTCCGAACGGCAGCCTTCCGATCGTGCTCGCCGAGGATACCGTGACGGTTGCCGGCTTCACGTACTCTGTCGTTCTTGTCGAGCCGTGGAACTATCCGCCCGCGCACCTCGAGCTCCGGCTCAAGAAAGGCCCGCAGGCGTACGAGGGTCCGAAGTGAGCATCGACGCGAACCTCATCGGCGGCGACGCGCTGCAGGCGAAGATCGACGGCATTCGCGCGCGCACGGCCGACCTCGAGCCCGGTCTACTGCGCGCCGGTATCGTGGCGCTCAAGGCTGCGGCCGATCGCATCGATTCGGGCGGCCCGGGATGGGCGCCGAACATCACGGGGACGCCGCTCTTGCACCAGACGGGCCGGCTGCTCTCGTCGCTCACGGTCGGCGCCTCGGGCAACGTCGACGACCTCTCATCGAACTCGATCGTCGTCGGGACGAACGTCCGCTATGCGGCATGGTTGCAGATTGGAACGGGCATCTTCGGACCGCGCGGCGCCCCGATCACGCCGACGTCCGCGCAGGCGCTCGTGTTCAACGTCGGCGGAACGCGCATCTTCGCGAAGTCGATCAAGGGCACGCCGCCGCGGCGGTTTCTCTTCATCGACGAAGCCGTCGCCGAAAAAGTGCGCGAGGTATTCGCGAACTATATCTTCGGGAGGCCCGATCCGTGAGCGTCACGACGAACACGAATCCGAACGCGTTATGGAGCGCGATCATCGCGCTTATCTCGACGCAGATGGGCGCCGGCGGCACGCTCTCGACCGTGAAAGACGTCCGGAAGAGCGCGCAGTTTGCGACCGATCTCATCCCCGCGATCGCCGTGCAGTGGATGGGCTACGACGCAAAGCCGTATTCGAACCGCGCGCGGCTTGCGACACATCACTTTCGCATGTCGGTCGCCGCGAGCTCCGCGCAGACGTCGACGCGCGTTGCGAACCTCGACGACGCGATGGCCGCGATCATTGCGATCGTCGACGACGGCGCGGGCAACGGGCTCGAGCCGCTCTTCAACGCGCCCGCGAACTTCGGCCTCGGCGGCCTCGCGCAAGAGACGATGATTATGCGAACCGAGACCTCATGGGAGATCCGAGAGGGCGCCGGTCAAATTGTTTGGGCGTACGCGTTCGTCGATTACGACGCCGTCGTTCAAGTCCGCTCGTCGTGAGAGCGACGGGATTTCATTGCTCGCGCTGCGGCGCGTGGACGTTCTATGAGCACCCGAAAAACTGCAAGGAGAAAACCGCATGAGAGTTCGCTTCAAGCCGCTCTTCGGCCAAGATAGCGTTTCCGTCCCCGACGTCCTCGACGAGAACGGCAACCCCGTGTACTTCGCGCTCGGCGAACTCGCGGAGCGTGATCTCTCGAGCGACGACGCCGCGATCGTTCTCTCGAACCCGAACTTCGTCGAAGCCGGTTCGGGAAAGAGCCCGCATTTCGACGAGCACGGCCGCGACTTGCCCGAGAAGGCGTCGACGCTCACGCCCGTTCCGGCGACGATCGCCGGCGTTCCCGTTCCGGCCGCCGCGGCGGCTGCACACGCACCCGTTGCTCCGGAGGCATAAGCCGATGTTCGAATTCGATCTTCAACTCTTCGCGGTTATCCCGACCGGCCAGATCACGTCGCTCGGCGTCGGCAAAGAAACGACGTTCGGAACCAAGGTGACGCCGACGCTCTTTCACGAGTCCGAAGCGTTCACGCCGAACTCGAAAAATACGTTCATGTGGCGGACCGGTTCGCGCAAGTCGTCGGGCCAGCGCAAGCCCTCGACCGGCGGCTTCGACGTCCCGATCTCGTTCCGCCCGGGAACCACGCCCGATACCCTCGGCCAACTGCTCGCGTTCACGATGGGGACGCAGGCGACACCGTCGCTCTCGGGCACGTCGACGGTCGCCTACAAACAGGCGCTCACGTTCGGCACGATCACGATCCTGCCGTCGTTCACGATGGAATTCAATCGCGTGACGGATGCGCTCGACTTCCTCGGATGCTGCGTCGATTCGGCGAAGATCTCGCTCGAGCCGAACAAGGGGCTCGCGTGCGACTTCACGATCGTCGCCGCGAACGAAGCCCTCAACACGTCGCCGACCGCCCCGACGTTCTCCACGAAGGACGTGATGATGATGGAGGCCGCCGGCACGTCGACGACGCTGAATTCCGTTTTGATCGGGACGCCCGCGCTTCCGCCGTCGGTCCTCAAGTGGGATCTCACGATCAACAACAACATTCAGAAAACGTATCGCGGCGCGCAGCGTCAAGTGCTCGGATTTCCGCTCGGGCAGCGTAAGGTGTCCGGATCGCTGACGCTCGGCTTCGAATCGAATTCGGCATACCTTGCGTTCTGGGGCGCCGCCTCCGGCCCCGCGCCGTCCGTCCCCGGCATTCCGCTCGCGCTTCAGGTCGGTAACCAAGACTACGCGGACCCGGGCTCGCTGCTCATCCCGTATTCGATCGGGCTCGTCATGCCGAACGTGTTCCTGACGGCCTCGCCGGTCGCGAACAAGCCCTCGGGCGCGCTCGAGCAGGTCGTGCAGTTCGAAGCCGCAGAGTCCGCGGCCGGGAACGACGATCTCACGATCAATTTGATAAACACGAACGCCGCGATCTACTAGCGCGCCCGATGGCAAACCGAACGAAAACCGCTGCGATCGCGGCAAACCGGGCCAACGTCCGAAAAGGCAAACTCGAGAAGCCGAACGCGGCGTT
>CAJCIN010000287.1 GCA_903970385.1 Rhodospirillales bacterium
TTTTTTGGCAAGCGGTTCGAACGGAACTCGCATGAGTCTGATCAGCGTCGTCGTTCCGCTGTTCAACGAAGAGGGCAACGTCGCCGAACTCGTCGCGCGCGTGTCGTCGATCATGGAGCGCGCCGCTCGCGCGCACGGCGATACCTACGAGATCGTCGCGGTCAACGACGGCTCGCGCGACGGAACGCTCGCGGCACTCCGCGCCGCGCGCACGCGCGAACCGCGACTCGCGATCGTCGATCTCTCGCGAAACTTCGGACATCAGATCGCGGCGACCGCGGGCCTCGATGCGGCGCGCGGCGACGCCGTCGTACTGATGGACGGCGATCTCCAGGATCCGCCCGAACTGATCGATGCGTTCGTCGAAAAGTGGCGCGAAGGCTACGACGTCGTGTTCGCGACGCGGAAGGCGCGGCACGGTGAAAGCTTTTTCAAGGTCGTCACGGCGCGCATCTTCTACCGGACGATCCGGCGCTTGACGAACGTTTCGATTCCCGTGGACACGGGCGACTTTCGCTTGATGAGCCGCCGCGTCGTCGACGCTCTCGGGCAGACGCGCGAGAAGCACCGCTTCCTGCGCGGTCTCGTGAGTTGGGTCGGCTACCGCCAGATCGGCGTCGAGTACGAGCGCGATGCGCGCTACAGCGGCGCGACGAAATATCCCGTGTCGAAGATGCTGCAATTCGCGATCGACGGCATCACGTCGTTCTCCGAGATACCGCTGCGCTTCGCGACCTATCTCGGATTCACGGTCAGCGTGTTCGCGTTCGTGTACATCGTGGTCGTCCTCGTGAACAAGGCGCTCGGCGCGAACGAACCCGGCTATACGTCGATCATGGTCGCGCTGCTGTTCCTCGGCGGCGTCATCCTCATCTCGCTCGGCATCATCGGCGAGTATCTCGGCCGCATCTACGATCAGGTGAAATTGCGGCCGCTCTATCTGCTCTCGAGCATCGAACGCGACGCTTCACCCGTGTCGCTCGCGCGCGCGGCGGAATCGGAGACCGCCTCGATCTCGCCGTAGACGAGCGGTCGCGGCGGAGCGGCGTCGTCACCGATGCTCACGGCGCGAGCGACGGCCGCGACGGACGCGGCATCGCCGCCGAACGTTTCCGCGAGCGCGTCGCCGCGCGCGACGCGATCGCCGATGCGCGCTCCGAAGACGATCCCCGCCCCGGCCCCGGACGCCGCGACGAGATCGCGTGCGCGTTCTCCGAGCGCCACGGTGTCGATCGCGCGAACGTAGCCGTCCCGCTCCGCACGCACGATCGCGGGCGCTTCCGCGGGCGCGAGCGCGGCGAGCGCACCGGCGCGCGCACCTTGGGCGTCGAGCATCGCTTCGAACGTCGCGAACGCACGGCCGCTTTCGAGGGCGTCCGTCAGTGCCGCGTCCGGCTCGCCGTCGTAACCCGCGACGCGCAAGAGCGCGCCGCCGAGAGCCCGGCAGACCGTCGCGAGACGCGCGTCGCGCCGCACGCCGCTCAGAAAGTCGCGCGCTTCGATCGCTTCGAGCCCGGTGCCGATCGATCGGCCGAGCGGCTCGTCCATGTCGGTCACGAGCGCGAGCGCGCGCCGGCCGAACGCGCGCGTCAAGCGCACGAGCGTCTCCGCGAGCGCGCGGCCGCTCTCCGCATCCGGGACGAACGCGCCGCGGCCGACCTTCACGTCGTAGACGATCGCGCGCGCGCCGCCCGCGATCTTCTTCGACACGATCGACGCCGCGATCAGACCGCGCGCGGGCACGGTCGCCGTTCGATCGCGCAGGGCGTAGAAGCGTTTGTCGGCCGGAACGAGGCGCGGACCTTGCGCGGCAATCGCGCAGCCGGCGTCGCGGACGATCGCGAGGAAACGTTCCGGCGCGAGATCCGTGCGCACGCCGGGGATCGCCTCGAGCTTGTCGAGCGTGCCGCCGGTGTGGCCGAGTGCGCGACCGGAAAGCTTCGCGAACGGAATGCCGCAGGCCGCGACGAGCGGCACGACGACGAGCGACGCCGTGTCGGCCACGCCGCCGGAGCTGTGTTTGTCGACGGTCCGCGGATCGTCCGTCACGAGCGTCTCGCCGCTCGCGACGAACGCCGCCGTCAACGCGTGCGTCTCGGCGAACGTCATGCCGCGGAGGACGCACGCCATCAAGAGCGCCGCCGTCTGCGCGTCGTCGATCTCGCCCGAGAGCGAGGCGCGAACGATCGCGTCGTACGTTTCCGCGTCGAGCTCGCCGCCATCGCGTTTGTGCGCGATCGCGCGGCGCATGTCGGCTTCCATCATGACGCGCCTGGGATTCGCCTCGAGCGAGGCGAAGCCCGCAGGCCGTGCTGCCGCAACACGCGATCGATCCTTCGCACGTGCGGACGCCGCCGGGCGTGCTCGACGTCGCCCTCTACGCGCTGGTGTTCGTCGCCGTCGCGCTCGTGACGCGCCGGCGGCCCGCGTACGGCGTCGCCGGGTTGATCGCCGTCGTGCCGTTCGCGTTCTATCGCGACCTCGGCCACACGACGATCACGCTGTCGAAAGTCGCGTTGCTCGGCGCGATCGCCGGGCTCGCGCTGCGCGGCGCAGGCATCGACGCGCTGCGCCGGCCCGCCGCGTCGCGCATCGGTCTCGCGGGGCTTCTCGTCGTCGCCGCGACCGCGCTTTCGATCGCGCACGCGGAGTTCGCGGAGCCCGCTTTACGCGAAACGCTCAAAGCGTGCGAATACGTCGCGCTCTTCGCAACGGTCGTCGTGGCGGCACGCGCGGACCCTTCGGAGCGGCCGATCCGCATCGCATTCGCGGCGAGCCTCGCGCTCGTCGCGCTCCTCGCACTCGCGCAAGAACTCGGCGGCGCACCGTCGGGCTTGTGGTTCGCCGACCACGCGATCCCGCGTATCGCGGGGCCGCTCGAAGGGCCGAACCAGCTCGCGGGCTATCTCGGGCTCGCATTGCCCGTCGTCGTCGCGTTCTTGCTGCGCTCGCCGACGCGCTTCGAACGCGCCGCGTTCGCCGTCGGGAGCGCCGCGCTCGTGCTCACGATCTCGCGCGCGGGCGTCGCCGCGGCCATCGTCGCGATCGCGATCGTCGCGTTCCGCTCTCCGGCGCGCGGTCGCCGTTCGACGTTGACGCTCGGCGCGACGGGCGCGCTCGCCGGACTGGCGCTGCTCGCGTTCTGGGGATTCGCGGCGACGCACTCGCTCGCGGGCTTCGATCTTCTCGGCCGTTTCTCGACGCTCGCCGAAGTCGCGCAACCGGGATCCGTCGGCGACCGCTCGCAACTCTGGGCGGCGGCGCTCGTGCTGTGGCATCGTCATCCGGTCTTCGGGATCGGCGCGGGGAACTTCGAATTCGAGCTCGCGCGCGCGGGGTTTCCCGGGTTGCGCACGCACGCGAACAGCCTCTATCTCCAGGCGCTCGCCGAGGGCGGCATCGTCTCGTTTGCGGCGACGCTCGCGCTCGTCGCCGTGTCGATCGTGAGTTTCGCTCGCAGATCGCGCGAGCCGCTCGTCACCGCGGCGTTCGCCGCGAGCGTCGGCTTCGCACTGCATCAGGTCTTCGATCTGCTCGTCTTCTTTCCAAAGGTCGGCGAGCTCTGGTGGATCCTCCTCGGGCTCGCGGCGGCTCGCATCGACGCACGCGAGTGAACTGGCGCGCGACGATCGCCGCAGCCGCGCTCGCGCTCGCGTTCCCGGCCGGCGCCGCCGTCGCGACGGCCGTCGCGGCACGCGCCCCGGTCTCGCTACGCGGTGCGTTCGCCCAACCGCTCCCGGTTGTCGACGCGTGGGGCGCGTACGGCGGCGACTGTTTCGCCGTGATCGCCGCGACGATCGCGTTCGCGACGGTCGCGCTCGCCGTGCTGATCCGGACCGCGCCGAGCGCCGGATACCGGCGCGCGGGGGCGTTCGTCACGCTGGTCGCCGCCGTCGCGACGGCCGGTTGCGCGGCGTGGCCGTTCGTGTTCTCGAGCGATACGTACGCGTACGCCGCATACGGCGAGCTCGCGGCGCGCGGACTCGATCCGTTCGTCGTTCCCGCGGCCGCCCTGCGCGGGCCGGCCGTCGATGCCGCGCGCGTGCAGTGGCACGGTCCGTTTCCCGCCTGCGTGTACGGCCCCGCCTTCGTCGCGCTCGCCCGCGGCGCGTGGACCGCGACCGGAGGCGACGCGGCGGCGACGATCCGGCTGCTGCGGGCGCTCGCGATCCTCGCGTTCCTCGCGAGCATTCCGCTCGTCGCCGCCGCACTCTCGGGCGTCGCGCCGCGGCGGCGTTTCGCGCTCACGTGCGCCTACGGGCTCAACCCGATCGCACTCTGGTCCGCGGCGGAGGGTCACAACGATACGTTCGTGCTCGCGATCGCCGCCGCGGCGGCGGTCGCCGTACGGTCGGGGTCCGCGTTCGCGGGAGGCGCCGCGCTCGGTCTCTCCGCGCTCGTCAAGGCTCCCGGCGCCGTGCTCGCCGCCGCGTTCGGCGCGCAGGCGTCGCTCGTGCTCCGCCTTCCGCGCGTCGCCGCGGGCGCCGCGTGCGGGCTCGCGGTCGCGGTGCCGTTCGTCGCTCCCCCGCTCCTCGCGGCGGCGGGCCGCGCCGGCGCGCACGGACACTACGCGCCCGCCGCCTCGTTGCAAGCGTTGACGGGGCCGGTTCCGGCGCTCGCGCTCGCCGCGGCCGCGGCCGTCTTCGGGGCCGTGCGCTCGATCCGCGACCGGGAGCGCGACGGCGTCGCGTGGCTCGGCCTCGCGATCGTCGCGGCGCTCCCGAACCCGTATCCGTGGTACGGCCTCTGGCTCGCGCCGCTCGCACTCGCGGCGGCTCCGTCGCCCGCGGCGGCGGCGTTGTACGGCGCGACGATTTTCTCGTGCTTACGTTATCTTCCCGATGCCGCGGGCAACATGACGGACGGTGCGACTCGCGTCGCCGCGATCGGCACGCTGGTTCCGCTCGCGTTCGTCTTCGCCCAATTTCTTCGGCATATCCGACAGGCCGTTCGACAGAAAGCCGCCGCACCGTGATCGTAACGACGCTCGCACTCGCACTCATCGCCGGTCAGGCCGAGCCCTCGGCGACCCCCGTCGCGTCGCCTTTCGAACCGTCGCCCGCACCGGTCACGGAGACGCCCGCGCCGCAGCCGAGCGCGAGCCCGAGCCCGTCGCCCACGGTCACCGCGACCCCGGTCGTGCCGCCGCTTCCACACGGTGCGACCGCGACGACGGCACCCGAATCGTACGGCTATCGCTTCGTGCCCGCGCAGCCGGCGCACCCGGCGCCGGGCGTTCCGCAGATCTTCGCCGTCTACCTCAATAGCAAGAAGCTCGCGTCGCACGGCCCGATCCTCATCAAGGTCACGACCGATCCCGGGACCGTGAAGGTCACGAGTTCGAGCAGCGGGCGCGTCGGCACGATTCCGATGATCGTTCCCGGCGACTTCGAAGCGAATTCCACGCTGCCGAAGCTTCCGTTCATCGCCGCCGGCATGACGATCGAGCTCGAATTCACGGCCGTATCGGCCGACGGCCGGAAGACGACGGTGCACGTCCCCGTAGGCTTGAAGTGATCGCGCCGGCCGCGATCCTCGGCGGCGCGGTGGTCGCCGCGTCCTTGCTCGTCGCGCAGGCCTCGCCGCCCGCATCGCAAGCGCCGAGCACGCCGCCGTCTCCGGTTCCGGCGAGCGCGACGCCGGCGAGCGGCGCGCCCGCGTCGGCGACGCCGGCCGCCGTCGCGACGCCCGTGTACACGTTCGTCTACCGCGCGTCGCCGCAGCCCGTCCCGCCGCCCGACGTGCCGGTTATCGCCGAGATCGATCTCAGCGCGACCGCGCTCACGCCGCCCGCGCCGCTGCACGTCCGCGTGCTGACGAGCGCCGCGGTCGTGTCCGTCTACGCTCAAACGTCGCTCGCGTTCTTGACGCGCGGCATTCCGATCCCGAAGGCGCAGTCCGGACTGTTTCTCTTCGACGGCTATATTCCGGACGTACCGTCGATCGTTCGCAACCACACGTTCAACGTCACGTTCATCGCGACGGCAGCGAACGGAACGAGCGCGAACGTCTCGATCCCGCTACGCCTGAACTAGCGCTCCGGCGCGAGGGCGGCTGCAACCGCCCGCCGTCCGCACGGGTCGCGCTTACGCGCGCTCATCCGGCGCGCGCGTCCCGCCGACCGAGGTTTCCATCGCAACGTTAGCACCGTCGCTCGTCCGAGCGCTCCCGAGCTCGAGCCGGCCCCTCGCCGGCCTTCTCGAGCGCCTGCGCGTCCATCGGGCCGCATTCACGCTGCACGAGACGACGCAGGCGGCGCGCCCGTACCTGCTCGCCGGCATCTTCCGCGCGTTGCGTGCGCCCATGCTCGTCGTGGTCCCGACGGCGGACGTCGCCGAACGAACCTTCGCGGACCTCACGTACTACCTCGGCGCCGATGGGCGCGACGTCACCCTCGTGCGGTCGCGCGAGGAGAGCGTCGGCGTCATCGAAAGCCCGTCGGAGCGTAGCGCGCGCATGACGCTGCTCGCGGATCTCGCGGCGCAGCGACCCGCGATCTACGTGCTCCCCGTCGCGGCCCTCCGCCAATTCGTGATGCCGCGCGACGCCTTCGAACGGCTGCGGTTCGCCGTCACCGTCGGCGACGCGTTCGGCTTCGAAGAACTCGCCGAGCGATTGTTCGCGATCGGCTATCACCGCGCCGACGTCGTCTCCGCAGCCGGCGAATTCGCCGTCCGGGGCGGCATCGTCGACGTCTGGAGCGCAACGGCGGACGCGCCCGCGCGCGTCGAATTCTTCGGCGACGACGTCGAATCGATCCGCAGCTTCGATCTCGCGAGCCAGCGCAGCACGGAGCCGGTCGCGTCGCTCGAGATCGTGCCGTGGAGCGAGATCCCGCGCGACGAGAGTTACCGCGAACGCACGCTCGCGCGCATCGTCGGAAGCGCGGCGACCATCTCGGCGGCGCGCGCGTACGTCGCGAGCGGAGCCGAGATCCCCGAAGCGTGGCTCGCGCTCGCGTTCGACGAGCGCGAGACGCTGCTCGATTATCTCGGCGCGGACGGCATCGTCGTGCTCGAGGAACCGTCGTTGCTCGCGACGGTCGAACGCGGCCTCGAAGACGAACGCTCGCGCGAGGAACAGGTCTTGCTCGCCGCGGTCGAATCGGGCGAACTCAGCGTCGACGAAGAAGCCGTCGGTGAGGCGCTGCTCGCGGACATCGCCGCTCCGCATCCGACGCTCGCATCGCTCGCGCCCGCGCTCGCGACGCGCCGCACGCTCGTCGTACCGGACGCGATCGAAGGCGAACCCACGCCGTGGCTGCCGCGCTCGCTCGAATCGTTCGTGCTCGAGACGCGCCCGGTCGAGCATTTCAACCGGCAGCTCACGATGTTTCTCGACCAGGTGAAGACGTGGGTCGCGGACGGCGAGACCGTCGCGCTCGTCGCATCCGGCGCGTCGCGGCTCGCCGAGATGTTGCGCGCGGCGAACCTCACGGTGGAACGCAGCGCGACGATGCTGCACCTGCGCGAGAACGGCGCCGCGTCGTTCGTCGGAAGCGCACCCGGCATGACCCGCGGCGGCGTCGTCTTCGTCGACCAGGGCAACATCGAGGCGGGCTTCGCGATTCCCGGATTGCGTCTGCACGTGCTCGGCGATCGCGAGATCTACGGCCAACCGCCGAAGCGCGTGAAGTTGCGCGCGGTCAAGGAGGGCGTTCCGGTCACGCTCGCCGACCTCAAGGTCGGCGACTACATCGTCCACGCCGTGCACGGGATCGGGCAGTATCTCGGGTTGCGCGCGGAGACGATTCTCGGCGCGACGCAAGATTATTTAGATCTGAAGTATGCCGGCACCGATCGCATGCTCGTGCCCGTGACGCAGATGCATCAGGTGACGAAGTACGGCGCGAACGAAGGCTCCGCGCCGCGGCTCTCCAAGATGGGCGGCGCCGACTGGTCGCGCACGAAGACGCGCGTCTCCGAAAGTCTCGCGAAGATCGCCGAAGGGCTCGTCGGGCTCTACGCGGAGCGCGAGAGCGCGCCCGGCTACGCGTTCGCGCCGGACACGCCGTGGCAGGCCGAGCTCGAGGAAGCGTTCCCCTACGACACGACGCCCGATCAGCAGAAGGCGATCGACGACGCGAAGAGCGACATGGAGCGCCCGCGCCCGATGGATCGTCTCGTGTGCGGCGACGTCGGCTACGGCAAGACGGAGGTCGCCGTTCGCGCCACGTTCAAGGCGATCGCCGATCAGAAGCAAGTCGCGATCCTCGTGCCGACGACGCTCCTCGCCGCGCAGCACTATCGCACGTTCGTCGCGCGCTTCGCGAGCTTTCCCGTGCGCGTCGAAGAGCTCTCGCGCTTCAAGACGAAAAAAGAACAGCAGCAGATCTTGCGCGACGTGGCGGACGGTAAGGTCGACGTCGTCGTCGGGACGCACCGGCTCTTGCAGAAAGACGTCGTCTTCGCGCGGCTCGGCTTGATCGTCGTCGACGAGGAGCAGCGCTTCGGCGTGATGCACAAGGAGCGCCTCAAGCAGATGCGCGCCACCGTCGACGTGCTCACGCTCTCGGCCACGCCGATCCCGCGAACGCTGCACATGTCGCTGCTCGGGGTGCGCGATCTCTCGCTGATCCAAACGCCGCCGAAGAATCGCATGTCGATCAAGACGGTCGTCGTGCCGTTCTCGGACGCGATCGTGCAGCGCGCGATCGTCTCGGAGCTCGACCGCGGCGGCCAAGTCTACTATCTGCACAATCGCGTCGAATCGATCTACGGCGTCGCGCGCGCGCTGCAGCAACTGGTTCCGAAGGCGCGCATCGGCATCGGGCACGGCCAGATGACGGAAGGCGAGCTCGAGCCGATCATGGCGCAATTCGTCGAAGGCGAACTCGACGTGCTCGTCGCGACGACGATCATCGAGAACGGCATCGACATTCCGAACGTGAACACGATCGTCGTCAACGACGCCGACAAGTTCGGACTCGCGCAGCTGTACCAGTTGCGCGGACGCGTCGGCCGCTCGAACCATCAGGCGTACGCGTACCTGTTGTATCAGGCGCACAAAGCGCTCAGCGAAGACGCGAAGGCGCGGCTCGAGGCGATCCGCGAGTTCACGCACCTCGGTAGCGGCCTGCAAGTCGCGATGCGCGATCTCGAGATCCGCGGCGCGGGGAACCTGCTCGGCGCCGCACAATCGGGCTTCATCGGCGCCGTCGGTTTCGAGACGTACTGCGAGCTGCTCGCGGAGGCGATCGCCGAGCGCAAGGGCGCGCGCGCCGATCTTCCGGAGAAGCGCGAAGCCGTCATCGACGTCAAACTCGACGCGTTCATTCCGAACGACTACATCCCGCAAGTCTCGCAGAAGATCGCGGCGTATCAACAGCTCGCGACGGCGCGGACGGAAGCGCAGGTCGACGAGATCGCGGAGGGTCTCCGCGATCGCTTTGGCACGCTGCCGGATCCGCTCGCGAATCTCGTCGAGATCACGAAGCTGCGCACGAAAGCGCTCGAGAAGAACGTGACGCGCGTGATCGTCGCGAACACCCGGCTCACGCTCGGCGTCGGCTCGTCGTTCGACATCGCGCCGACGGCGATCCCGAAACTGCAATCCTTGACGAAAAACAAGTTCCGCTTCGGCGACGGAAAGATCACGATCGACCTGCCGGACCGCAAACCGGCGGACCACGTGCCGTTGCTGAGAGCGCTTCTAGAAGCGCTCTAGGCAACGGCGTTGACAACGGGGCGGCGAGGCCCCCCGTTCCCCCCCGAGCCCGCACTCGCGGGCTCTTCGACGAACGTCTGTGCTCGGGCTCGTAGGCGTTTCGAGCGGCACGCTTTTCGGGCGTTTGCAACCAGGGTTCTCATGCCTTTGGTGTCTAAGTAGGCCAAGTTTGCGGGGTCCGGGCGGCTCCGCGCATTTATGTCGTTTGCTGGAGTTTTCATGTCTGTGCGTCCCCTGTTTGCCGTCGCTCTTCTCCTTTTTGGCGTTGCCACTGCCGGCTGTTCCGGCGGCTCGTCCGGTGGTGGGGATACGATCGCGACGGTCAACGGCGAGAAGATCTCGCGGAGCGACTACGACGCGAAGCTCGAGGCGAGCCAGCAGGGGAAGGCGATCTTCAACCAGCTGGTCCAGGGCGCGCTGATCGATCAGTACGCGAAGGACAATCACGTCGACGTCTCCGATGCGGACGTCCAGAAAAAAGAAGACGAGATCAAGTCGAAATACCCGCCGGGACAGTTCGAGAACATCCTCAAGCAGCAGAGCCTGACCGAGGCCGACGTGCAGCACATCCTGCGCCAGGAATTGGTCGCCGAGAAGGCCGTCGACTCGAACGTGCACGTGACGGACGCCGACATCTCGACGTACCTCAGCAAGAATCACGCGACGCTCGACACGGCGGAACAGGTCCGCGCGCGGCACATCCTCGTCGCCGATCTGCCGACGGCGCAAAAAGTCGAAGCGCAGCTCAAAGCGGGCGCGAAGTTCGAAGACATGGCCGCGAAATACTCGACCGATCCGTCGAGCAAGGTCAAGGGTGGCGAACTCGGCTTCTTCTCCAAGGGCCAGATGGTGCCGGCGTTCCAGAACGCCGCCTTCTCGCAGCCGCTCAACGTCGTCGGGCCGCCGGTGAAGTCGCCCTTCGGCTACCACATCATCGAGGTCGAGGAAAAGAAGCCCGCGCAGATCGCGACGCTCGCCGCGGATCACGACAAGATCAAATCACTGCTCACGAAGCAACAAGAGCAGGCGGCGCTGCCGCAGTTCCTCGCGAGCCTGCGCAGTAAGGCGAACATCCAGATCTCCGACGACAAACTCAAGGACGCGCTGCCGCCCGCCCCGCCGCCGCCGGCACCGAGTGCCGCGGCGAGCGCCGCCGCCCCCGCGCCGAGCACCGCAGCGTCGCCGTAGTCCCCGCCCACCTGGGGGCGCGCCGCCCCGATGTAAAAGCCGTGCCCATGCCGTCCGTCGTGCGGATCGTCGGCCTCGGGCCGGGCGATCCCGATCTCCTCACGCTCGGGAGTTTGGAAGCCTTACGCGCCGTCGGGCGTGCGATCGTCGTGCTCGCATCGCCCGAACTCGCGCTCTTCCTCGAGAGCGAAGGCGTCACGCTCGTCCGCGACCGGATCGCCGATCCCGACCTCTTCGTGCGCGGATCGGCCGACGCGGTCGACGCGTTCGCCGCGTCGCTCGACGGCGAGGACATCGTGCTCGGCGTGCTCGGCAACCCGTTATCGGATTTTCCGGGCCTGCCGCTCTTGCTGCGGGCGCTCGAACGCGCGGGCGTGCGCAGCGAACTCGTGCCGGGCATGCCGCGCGCGACGCTGTCCGCGGCGATCTCCATGCCGCTCGTGCCGCTCCCGGCGGGATCGACGCATCACTCGTGGCCCGATCTCGTCGAGGTGATGGCGCGGTTGCGTCGCGGATGTCCGTGGGATCGCGAGCAGACGCACGAATCGCTCGTGCCGTATCTCGTCGAAGAAACGTACGAGGTCGTGGACGCGATCGAAGCGCGCAGCGACGCCGATCTGTGCGAAGAGCTCGGCGATCTCTTGCTGCAGATCGTCTTCCACGCGCAACTCGCGACGGAGCGCGGCTCGTTCTCGATCGCCGACGTCGTCGACGGGCTCTCGAACAAGATGATCCGCAGGCACCCGCACGTCTTCGGCGACCAAGCGGTTTCGAGCGTCGCCGAGGTGTGGCAGAATTGGGACGCGCTCAAAGCGCTCGAACCGTCGGCCGCGACGCGTACGAGCCGCCTCGACGGCATTCCGCGCGGTCTCGGCGCGTTGCAACGCGCGCAGAAGATGCAGGACAAGGCCGCGCGCGTCGGCTTCGATTGGCCGGACGAGAGCGGCGTGCGAGCCAAACTCGCGGAAGAATTCGAGGAGCTCGAAGCGGCCCGGCGCGACGGCGATCCGGCGGCCATTCGGGAAGAGCTCGGCGACGTGATCTTCACCGTCGTGAATCTGGCGCGCATGCTGAAGATCGACGCCGAAGGCGCGATGCGCGATGCGAGTGCGAAGTTCTACACGCGCTTCACGTTCATGGAGCGCCGCGCGGAAACCGAGGGCCGCAAGCTCGGCGAGCTCTCGGCGGGCGAACTCGAATCGCTCTGGCAACTCGCGAAGCGAAACGCCGCGTGACGGAACGGACGTCGGACCCCGTCGTGATCCGTTTGCGCATGAGCGCGCACGACGCGCACTACGGCGGCAACCTCGTCGACGGCGCGCGCATGCTCGCGCTTTTCGGCGACGTCGCGACGGAGCTCCTCATTCGCAGCGACGGCGACGAGGGTCTCTTCGCCGCATACGACTCGGTGGAGTTCCTCGCGCCCGTCTACGCCGGCGACTACATCGAGGCCGAGGGACGCATCGTCCGGTTCGGCACGCGTTCGCGCGGCATGACGTTCGAAGCACGCAAGGTGATCGCCGCGCGGCCCGAGCGCTCCCCGAGCGCCGCCGACGTGCTCGAGGTGCCGATCGTCGTCTGCCGCGCGATCGGCACGTGCGTGGCTCCCTGAGAATCGACAAGTACCTCAAGGTCTCGCGACTCGCGAAGCGCCGGAGCGAGGCGCACGAAGCGCTCGTGAACGGCCGGATCACGCGAGACGGCAAGCCGCTCAAACCGGGCTACGACGTCAAGGTCGGCGACGTCCTCGAACTCCATTACGCGCGTAAGTTTCTCACCGTACGCATCCTCCACGTGCCGGAGCGCGTGACGCCGGGCCTTCGCGACATCGCGCTGTACGAGGTGCTCGCCGAACGGAAGGACGAGCCCGCGGACTGGCTCGCCTGAGCGATGGCGTCGTCGTTGTCGGCCGACGCGAAAGACGCGCTCGCGCGAACGCCCGTGACGGCGGACCATTGCCGCGCGGCTCTGCGCGACGGGCTCGCGATCTACGGCGTCGACGCACGTCACGGCGCCTTTCGCACGCAACGCGCGGCGATCGCGCGCCTCGCGTGGTCGCTGCTCGACGATCGCAAAGAACATCCGATCCGCAAGGTCGGCGGCACGCGCTTGCGCCGCGTCCCGACGTACGAGTTCGACGCGACCCCGCACGACGGCCGCCGCAAACCCGGCGCGCGCTGCGATCGGCGTATGGAACTGCGCGGGGCGTTCCTCGCGTGCGGTTCGCTCGCATCGCCGGCACGCGGATACCATCTCGAGTTCGTGACGCCGGACGACGCGGCTGCGGACCGGCTCGTCGCACTCTTGCGCGCGGAAGGCCTCGATCCGAAAGCGTCGAGGCGGAAGGGGCGCCGCCTGATCTATTTCAAAGACGTCGACGCGATCACGGCGTTCCTCGCCGCGATCGGGGCCTCGCACGCGGTGTTCGCGCTCGAAGACGTGCGCGCGCTCAAGGAAACGAAGAACCGCATCCATCGCCTCGTGAACACGGAGGCGGCGAACGTGGATCGCGCGATGAGCGCCGCCGCCTCGCAACGCGAAGCGATCGCGCTCGTCGTCGACGCACGCGGCCTCTCGTCGCTCTCGCGACCGTTACGCGAGGCGGCGGAACTGCGCTTGTCGTTCCCGACCGAAACGCTCGCGGAACTCGGCCGCCGCGCGAACCCGCCCGTCGGAAAGTCGACCGTCGCGAACCGGCTCGCGGCGCTCACGCGCCTGGCGCGCTCGATCGAGGCCTAGCGGCCCGTCACGGAGACGGCGCTACGGACGTTGCACATCTCGATCGTCGGACAGTTTGCGGAAAAAATCAGCCAGGCGGCTTCGACGTGCGACACGATCCGTTCGAGCATCCCGCGCATCGCCACGCGTGAGATCGCGAGGGCGAGCGTATCGAGGCTGTCGTGCGCCGCGACGTTCGCCGTGAAGCTCCCTTCGAGCGTGAGATCCGTATTCATGGATGCGGGTCTCGCCGTGAGCGAACCGTCGAAATTCGGAAGCAAGAACGACGCGCTGTGCTCCCAATCGAGCTTGAGCGCGTCGCGTCGACGAATCGCGTCGCTGCCGTCGTGGATGGCTTCGCACGACAGCATCGTCGAGACCCCGTCACCGGTGAGCGCGGCGAGTTGCTCGTTTTTCAGTTCGACGAAAAAGGTCGTCGCAAACTCGATCGCAGCGCTGGACGGGCAGATCGCCCGCTGGGTTTCTCGTATGGTCATC
>CAJCIN010000288.1 GCA_903970385.1 Rhodospirillales bacterium
CTGACGACCGGTTTCAACACGTCGATCAACTACGAAAACGGATCGCCGATTCTCTTCCCCGTCCTGAGCCCGCTCACGGGCAAGCCGGCAACGTTTACGAATCCCTACACGGGCCAAGCGGCACAGGGTTATAACCAAGCGGAATTCGTGTTCGTGTACGACGTCGCGCACGGTGCGGCTCGGCAATTACAAAAGATTCCGATTCCCGATACGTTCGAAGGTCTCGCCTGGGATCCGAACGGCTCGCGCTTTTTCGTGTCGGGTGGTATCGACGATCGCGTGCTCATCTTCAAGGCCGACGCAAAGCAAACGGTCGCCGCACGCTATCAGCCGGACGCGCCGTTCGTGATTTTGAATCACAACTCGAACGATACGCTCCCGATCCCGAGCTACAACGGTGGACTGCTCGCCGGCACCGTCGCCGGGCGCGCCGTTCCGGCACTCGTGACGGGCGCGATTACGGGAGGCCTCGATGTCAGCCGGGACGGCAAGACGATGGTCGTCGCAAACTTCGGAAACGCTTCCGCATCGATCGTCGACCTCACGAAGCCGACCCGGCCGGTCGCGAGCGAAGTCGTCTTCTATCATCCCGGAAGCCTCGTGCCGCAGGGCGAATATCCGTACGCGGTTGCCGTCAAGAGCGACGCTTCCGGCGCGTACGCCAAAGCGTACGTCACGAGCCAGCGTGACGACCAAGTGATGGTCGTGACGGGCACCACGCTTACGAAAGTCATACCGGTGCCCTCCGGGCCGAACAAGATGGCGATGACGGGCGACCAGAGCGTCCTCTACGTCGTCTGCGGCAACGACGATTCCGTGATCGCCATCGATACGGCCACCGACAGCGTGCGCTTCCGTGTCTTCCTCGGCCGCGACGATTCGCGTCTCAAAGGTCTCAATCCGACCGCCGTCGCGGTCGGACCCTTCGGTCGGACGCTGTACGTGACGCTCGGTGGAGAGAACGCCGTCGCAGTCGTCGACGTTCGTCGGCGGCGCGTCGTCGGCCGCATCCCCGTCGGCTGGTATCCGACGTCCGTCAGCCCGAGTCTCGACGGCTCGCACCTCTACGTCATCAACGAGAAATCCAACGCCGGACCCAATCCCGGCCAAGACTACTATTCTTGGAATACGCCGTACGGCATCTCGCTCAACAGAACGGGCCGCAACGAATACACGTGGGAATCCGAAAAAGCGGGACTCGTGTCGATGCCGACGCCCGATAGCAACGAGATGCTCTACCTGACGCGCCTCGTCGACGTGAACAACAATATCGGCGTACCGAACGACAGTCCCGTTATGGCGTATCTCCGGAAGCGCATCCGGCACGTCATCTACATCGTCAACGAGAACCGCACGTACGATCAGGTGCTCGGAGATCTCGGAAACGGAGCTAACGGCGATCCACGGCTCACGTTCTTCACGCAACCGATCACGCCGAACTTGCATGCGCTCGAAGCGAACTATGCGACGCTCGACAATTTCTACGATGCGAGCGAAACGAGCGGCGTCGGCTGGAACTGGGTCATGCAAGGGCATACGAATGCTTACGTGGAGGAGACGCAACCCGTCGACTACGGTAATTCGAACGGCTTCGGGTTCACGTACGATTGGCAAGGTATCGTGAAGAACATGAATCTCGGCTTACCGCCGACGGGCGGTCCGTCGATCTTTACGACGCGCATCACGGGTATTCTCGATCCGAGCGGAAGTTCGACGATCCTTCCCGGGTATCACGACCCCTCGGCTTCCGAAGGCGCGGACGACCTGCGCCCGGGTACGATCGGCGGGTACATCTGGGAAGACGCCCTGCGCAACGGCAAGACCGTGCGCAATTATGGCTGGAATTGCGATCTCGACTACTATGGGACCGCAACGCCGTTCAATCCGAAGCCGGTGCGGCACCCGTACGAGATGCACGTGTTGCAGTCGTCGCCGAGCACGCCGACGATCCAAGCGATCACGGACCGCTACTACCGCGCGTTCGATCAGACGTACCCCGACATCTACCGTATCGAAGAATGGCGGCGCGAGCTCAAAGAGTTCGAGAAGCACGACGACATGCCGAATCTCATGGTGATGACGATCCCGCACGATCACACCGGATCGTTCGGCACCGCGATGGCGGGCCTCGGCACGCCGCAGCTCGAGCTGGCGGACCACGACTACGCCATCGGCCAGCTCGTTCAGGCCGTCTCACACTCGAAGTTCTGGGGTTCGACCGCGATCGTCATGCTCGAAGACGACCCGCAAGACGGTCAGGACCACGTCGAGGCTCATCGGTCGATCATCCACGTGATCTCACCCTATACGCGTTCGCATGCGCTCGTTCACACCACGTACACGACGCTCAACGCGCTACGCACGGTCGAAGACCTGCTCGGGCTGCCGCCGCTCGGTCAGAACGATGCGAACGCCGAGCCGATGTCGGACGTCTTTGCCGCGCGGCCCGACCTGCAACCCTACACCGCGACCATTCCAGGATCGCTCTGCGCGTCTCCGGTCGACCCCACGCTCGTGCCCGACTGCTTCAATCCGAGCGTGAGCCGATCGCACAAGATCGCGCAATTGCGCGACTCGGCGTGGTGGGCGGCGCATACGCTCGGTATGGAT
>CAJCIN010000289.1 GCA_903970385.1 Rhodospirillales bacterium
GACGAAGGCGTTCGGAATCGCGGCGAGCATGTCGATCGCGTCGCGATCCGCCGCATGCATCGGCAAGCCGAAATCTCCGAGACGCACCACGTACCGGTAGAAAGCCGTGCTGCCGACGCTGTACGCGCCCGCCGGCGAACCTACGTTCACGTGCACCATATCGCCACGACGTTCGGAAGCCGCCGCGACCGACCTTTCGCCGAACGTCGCGCCGGGGCTCACACCGCGCGTCGCGCGACGGCCTCGATCCGCTCGAGATCGACGGCGAGCGGTTCCGGACCGCCGTCCTCGACCTCGAACAGCGCGAGGATGCTGCGCTCGCTGAGGGCGTCCGGAACGAAGCGGCCGACGAACGTGCCGTCTCGCGTTCGCAGCTCGACGCGGTCGGTGCCGAACGAGCGCAGCGTCTCCGGCGTGAACGTCATGCCTCAGCGCTCCACGTCGAACGGTACGTCGCACGCGGAGGCGAGGCGCTCGAGCGCGGCCCAGACCTTCGCATGCACGGGGATGCCGCTCCGCCGGTGCCGCTCCGTCTTCTCGTACTCGATCTCGCCCGCGACGTAGACGCGCTCGCAATCCGGCGTCGTGCGCGACCGCTTGAACGCGCGCAGCTCGCGATCGACGTCCCGCTTGAACTCGGCCGGATCGCGCAACGCGTCGATGCGGATCGCGCCGAAGAAATGCGAGATCTTGCCCGGTTCGTCCGCGTCGTTCGGAAGCGGCAAAGCAGTTCCGGACGGACCGCCCGACAACACCGCGCACATCACGTCGGCGAGCAGACCGAGACCGTAGCCTTTGTGGCCGCCGCGTTCCGTGCCGAGGCCGCCGAGCGGCAGCAGCGCGCCCGAGAGCGCGGCCGCGGGGTCGAGCGTCTCCTCACCGTTCGCGTCGATCGCCCAACCGCGGGCGAGCGGCGTCTCCTTGCGCTCGAAGACTTCGAGCCTGCCGCGCGGCACGGTCGTCGTCGCGAAGTCGAGCACGAACGGCGGCTCGTCCGACGCGGGAATCGCATACGCCCACGGGTTCGTTCCGAGCATCACGTCCTTACCGTACGTCGGCGCGGCATAGCGCACGGAATTCGTCGACGCGATGCCGATCATGTCGCGCTCGAGCGCGAGCATCGCGTAGTAGCCCGCGATGCCGAAGTGATTCGAATTGCGAACGGCCCCGAACGCGACGCCGGCCGTCGCGGCCTTGTCCAGCACGCCGAGCATCGTCCGTTTCGCGGCCGGATGTCCGAGCCCGTTGCCGGCGTCGACGACGAGCGACGTCGGCGTCTCGCGGACGACGGAGGTCGTCGCCGCCGGCGCGAGGATGCCGCTGCGGATCCGCCCGACGTAGAACGACTCGAGCCGCGCGACGCCGTGCGATTCGATCCCGCGCAGATCGGCCGCGACGAGCACGTCCGCGACGATCGCCGCATCGTCCGGCGGCACGCCGGCCGACGCGAGGATCCGGACGGTAAAGTCCTTGAGCTTCGTCTCGGTGGCGAGACGATACGCGGTCGCGGCGTCGTTCATCGCTCGAGCGCATCGACGGTCGCACCGCGCGTCGAGATGCCGAGATGGAAGACGTCGCTCTCGATGCCTTCGCGTGCGAACGCGGCCTGCATCGCCTTGCCGATCGCACCTTGCTCGCCGTGCACGAGCGCGATGACGCTCGGTCCCGCACCGGAGAGTGCGATCGCGTAGAGACCGGGTAACGTGAAGCCGAGCATCTCGTCGAAGCCCGGCACGAGCGGAGCGCGATACGGCTGATGCACGCGATCGCCCGTTGCGACGCGTAGCGCATGCAGGTCGCCCGTCGCGAGCGACGCCGCGAGCAGCGACGCGCGCTGGACGTTGAAGACGACGTCGCGCCGTTCGTACGTCGCGGGCAAGAGCGCGCGCGCGGCGGCCGTCGGCAGCACGATGCGCGGGGTGACGACGACGGCCGCGAGACCGTGCGGCGGATCGAAACGCAGGTACGCGGGCGCGGCGCCGTCCGGCATCGCGGCGATCACGACGCCGCCGAGCAACGCGGGAAGCGCGTTGTCCGGATGACCCTCGAGTTCGGCCGCGTGACGCGCGAGCGTCGCTTGCGACGGCGCGTGGTCCGCGAGTTCGGCGCCGATCGTCAGGCCGAGAACGGCACCGGCGGCACTCGCGCCGAGACCCTTGCCGAGCGGAATCGCATTCTCGACGAGGATCGAGACCGGCGGCCGCACGCCCGCGCCGATCACGCGTTCCATCCCGCGCACGATTTCGTTCTCGAAGCCCGCGTTGGTCGGCACGTACGCGCCCGCTTTGAACGAGACGGCGAACTGCAACGCTGGTTGCACCGTCGCGCGCACCCAGAGGTCGAGCGCGAGCCCGATCGCGTCGAAGCCGGGGCCGAGGTTCGCGCTCGATGCGGGTACCGCGGCGGAGAACGGCATCGCTCTAGGCACGGACGGTCGCGACCTCATCGATGAGCGCTCGTAGCGCGTCGTCCGACGGTGCGTGGCGGATGCGATTCGCGAACGGCGCGGACGACGTGTGATAGTCCGTCGCGTACGCGCCGTCTTTGAGCACGTGACCCGTCAGCACGAGGACGACGTCGTCGCCGGGCCCGACGGTCCCGTCTTCGCGCAGTCGCCGCAAGCCGGCGAGCGACGCTGCCGACGCCGGCTCGCAGCCGATCCCGTCGCGGCCGATCACCGCGCGTGCATCGGCGATTTCCGCGTCCGAAACGTCGAGCACCGTACCGTGCGTCGCGCGCACTTCTGCGAGCGCTTTGCGCCACGACGCGGGCGCGCCGATCTTGATCGCCGTCGCCGTCGTCTGCGCGTGCACCGGCACCATGTCGCCGCCCTCCCGGAAGAGACGCGCGAACGGCGCGGCGCCCGACGCTTGCACGACCGCGATGCGCGGCAGACGGTCGATCAGGCCGAGCGCGTGCGCTTCGCGCAAGCCCTTGCCGAACGCGCTCGTGTTGCCGAGGTTCCCGCCTGGAAGGACGAGCCAATCGGGCACGTTCCAATCGCGCGCTTCGAGCATCGCGAACGCGGCGCACTTCTGTCCCTCGATGCGATACGGGTTCACGCTGTTCACGATTGCGACGCGCGCGGGATCGAGACCGCGCACGATCTCGAGCGCGCGATCGAAATCGCCGTCGATCGCCGCGACGGTGGCTCCGTAGTCGAGCGTTTGCGCCATCTTCGCGTCGCTCACGCCGACTGCGGGCACGAGGACGAGTGCGACGATGCCGGCGCGTGCCGCGTACGCCGCCATCGCCGCCGCGGTGTTGCCCGTACTCGCGCATACGGCGACGCGCGCACCGGCGGCTTTCGCATGCGAGATCGCGGCGGTCATGCCCGCGTCTTTGAACGACGCCGTCGGGTTCATGCCGA
>CAJCIN010000290.1 GCA_903970385.1 Rhodospirillales bacterium
CGCACGTCGCGGTCGCCGGCGCGTCGAGGACGCGTTCCCCCGGCAGCAGCCGGCGCACCTCGGCGGCCGGCACCCGCCAGGCCATCACGGCCGACGGGTCGTGATCGACGAGCCACGTGAACGTCGCCGTGCCGTACCTACGGTCGTCGGCCGTCGCGAGGGCGTGCGCGCCCGGCGCGCAGGCCGCGACCGTAAAAACAAAAGATCCGAGCGATGCTCGGATCTTCGAGGCGGCCGTCGTGCGAGCGACCCGGAGCGGGACGCTCAGGCGCGCTTGACCCGCCGCGAGCGAATGCACTGCGTGCAGACCTTCATCGTCTTGTGGGTGCCACGCTCGTCGACGCGGACCGGCTGCAAGTTGGGAAGCCAACGGCGCCGCGTCTTGTTCATCGCGTGGCTCACGTTGTTGCCCGCCATCGGGCCTTTCCCGCACACGTCGCAGCGCTTCGCCATTTGATCTCCGTACCAATCTCGTAGAGTATCGCCGCCCTGAGGCGGACGCAACCCCGGAAGTGTACCACGGGCGAGAAGGCCGTGCAAGAAGGGGCTTCGAGCGCTACGAACCGGAAGGTAAGGGCCGACGTGCTCAAAGCCTCTTCGAACGGTACAGCTCCGCGGATCGCGGTCGACGCGATGGGCGGCGATCAAGCGCCCGAGGAAATCGTCGCCGGCGCCGCGCTCGCCGCGGCCGAAGGGCTCGGGCACATGCTCATCGTCGGCGATCGCGCGCGCGTCGAGCCGTTGCTCGCGGCGAACGGCGCGACGGACCACTGCGAGATCGTTCACGCGCCGGGCGCGATCGCGATGGATGCCGAGCCGCGCCAGGCCGTCCGTCGCAGCGACGAAACGTCCCTCGGCGTCGCCGTGAACCTGGTGCGCGACGGTCGCGCCGATGCGGTCGTTTCGGCCGGAAACAGCGGCGCGTTTCTCGCGGTCGCCCTGCTCGGGCTCGGCCGCATCGACGGCGTCGCGCGCCCCGCGATCGCGGTCGTCTATCCGGCGAAACGCGGGCCCGTGATCGTGCTCGACAGCGGCGCGAACGTCGATTGCCGGCCCGAATGGCTCGCGCAATTCGGCGTGATGGGCAGCGCGTACGCGCGCGCCGTGCTCGGTATCGAGCGCCCGAAGGTCGGCATCATTTCGGTCGGCGAGGAGCGCGTGAAGGGCAACGAGCAGACGCTCGAGGCGGCGCGGCTGCTCGACGCGACGCCCGTGAATTTCATCGGGAACATCGAAGGCAAAGACGTCTTCGAAAACGTCGCCGACGTGTGCGTGACGGACGGCTTCGTCGGAAACGTGATGCTCAAGCTCTCGGAAGGCGCGGCGTCGCTCATCACGGACATCGTCACCGGGGAAATTCGTAGCGGCGGTCCGTTCACGAAGCTCGGCGCGTTGCTCGTGCGGCCCGCGCTCCGGCGCGTGCGCGACAAACTCAGTTACGATAGTTACGGCGGCGCGCCGCTGCTCGGACTGCGCGGCAATTGCATCGTCGCGCACGGTCGCGCGAATCGCTTCGCCGTGCGCAGTGCGATCAAGGCGGCCGTCGCGGAGTGCCGCGAGGACGTGGTCGGTCGCATCGGCGAGCTCGTGCGCGGACCCGGGACGCTCGCTGCGAGCGCGGCGGATGCCGGTCGAACCGCAAAGGACGCCTAGCCGGATCGCGCGCTCGCACGGCGGCGCGTACGTCCATCTCCCGTTCTGCCCGTACGTCTGCCCGTATTGCGATTTCGCGAAGTGGCCGCTCCGGCGTTCGAGCGCGACGCGTTATCTCGAGGCCTTGCACGCGGAGATCGCGAGCGCGCCCGCGTTCGAGGCGCGCACGCTGTTCTTCGGCGGGGGCACGCCCAACACGTACGACGCGGCGACGCTCGCCGAGCTCGTGCGCGCGCTCGCCGCGCGCTTCTCGCCGGACGGATTCGCCGAGACGACGGTCGAGATGAATCCCGATCCCGAACTCTGCACGCCCGCGACGTTCGCCGCGTATCGCGCGGCGGGCATCGATCGCGTATCGTTCGGCGTGCAGTCGTTCGTCGAGAGCGAACTTGCGACGCTCGGCCGGCGGCACGCGCCGGGCGACGTCGGCCGTGCCTTCGCGATCGCGCGCGACGCGGGCATCGACAACCTGTCGCTCGATCTGATCTTCGGTATTCCGGGCCAGACCGTCGAGAGCTGGGACGCGTCGCTCGCCGCCGCGCTCGCGCTCGAGCCCGCGCACGTGTCCACGTACGGGCTTACGATCGAGGACGGCACGCCGTTCGCGGAGTGGTTCGCGCGCACGCCGGGCGCCTTCGCGACGAACGATCTCGAAGCGGAGCTCTACGCGCACGGCATCGATACGCTCGTTCGCGCGGGCTTCGAACACTACGAGATCAGCAACTTCGCGCGCCCCGGCCGGCGCTGCGCGCACAACGCGAATTACTGGGCGAACGGCGAGTACGTGGGTCTCGGCGTGGGCGCGGCGTCGTACCTCGCCGGCGTCCGGTCGACGCACGTCCGCGAGCTGGACGCCTACGTGGACGCGGCGCTCGCGGGCGGCCCGATCCCGGGTGAGTCCGAGCGCCTCGAGGGTGCGGCCCGGCTCGGCGAGGCCGCGATGCTCGGACTGCGCACGGCGGAAGGGGTAGATATCGCCGCGTTCGCGGAACGATACGGCGTTGACTTCCACGATTTCTACCGGCCGGTGCTGACCGAGATGCGCGCGATGGGCACGATCGACGCGACGTCTTCCCACGTGCGCCTGACGCGCCGCGGACGCTTCGTCGCGAACGACGTGTGCGGCGCGTTCGTCGGATTCGCGGGCTGACGATGTCGAAGACGTTGCTGCGCGTGCTCTTCATGCTGGTCTTCGCCGTGGCGGGCTTTCTGCTCGGCCGCGAAGCGTACACGCACCTGATCTCGCTGCACGTCGCGAACCAATCGTGGCTTATCGCGCTCACGATCGCCGTGCCGACGATCGGCGCCGTCGCCGGACTCTTCGCCGCGCCGTACGCGCAGGCGATGTTCGAAGTCGAACTCGACGCGGTCGAAGCGACGATCGAACGGCTCGCGCCGGGCGAAGTGGCCGGCGGCGCCGTCGGGCTCATCGTCGGTCTCGTGATCGCGTTTCTCGTGAAGAGCGTACTCTTCGAGATCATCTCGAATGCGGGTCGCGCCGGGCAGTACATCGCGACGGTCGCGTACATCGTCCTCAGCATCTTCGCGGCGTATCTCGGCGCGCGCGTCGGCGCGAAGCAGCGCATCGGCCTGCCGGCATCGCTCGGAGCGGCGGCCGCACCGCCCGCCGTCGCGAAGCTGATCGACACGTCGGTCATCGTCGACGGCCGCGTGATCGAGATCGTCGAGAGCGGCTTCCTCGAAGGGCCGCTCGTCGTGCCGCGCTTCGTGCTGCAGGAGCTGCAGTTGATCGCGGATTCGTCGGATCCGATGAAGCGCACGCGCGGCAGGCGCGGGCTCGACGTGCTGGCGCGGCTCGGCGAGCTCACGACGATCGAGATCTCCGAACTCGATTACGGCGACATCGCGGGCGTCGATGCGAAGCTCGTGCGCATGGCGCGCGACCGGCGCGCGAAGCTCGTCACGAACGACTACAATCTCAATCGCGTCGCGCATGTCGAGGGCGTCGACGTCCTCAACGTCAACGAGCTCGCGGGCGCCGTCAAACCGGTGTTCCTGCCGGGTGAAGAACTGCACGTCGCGATCGTGCGCGATGGTAAGGAGCCGAACCAAGGCGTCGGCTATCTCGAGGACGGCACGATGATCGTCGTCGAGAACGCGCGCCGGCTGATCGGCGAGGACGCCGACGTGACGGTCACGAGCGTCTTGCAGACGGTCGCCGGCCGGATGATCTTCGCGAAGATCAAGCGCGCGCAAGGCGTCGCGCAGCCGTGAAGTTCGCGGCCGTGATCGTCGCCGCCGGTCGCGGCGTTCGTTTCGGGCGCCCGAAACAACTCGTCGAGGTCGCGGGGCGGCCGCTGGTCGCGTGGCCGATGTCCGTGTTCGGGCAGATGACGGAACTCGACGATCTCATCGTCGCGACCGAGCGCGAACACGTCGGCACGATGGAGACGTTGGCGGCCACGTATGCGAGCCGCTTGCGCACCGTCGTCGTCTGCGGCGGCGCGACGCGGCGCGCGAGCGTGCGCGCCGCACTCGACGCGATTCCGGCGTCGTGCGACGCCGTGCTCGTGCACGACGGCGCGCGTCCGCTCGTCCTCGCCGCCGACGTCCGTGCCGGGATGGCTGCCGTGCGCGAGGGGACGGGTTCGCTGCTCGCCGCGCCCGTCGTCGACACGATCAAGGTCGTCGAACGCGGCGGCACTCGCGTGAAGTCGACGCTCGACCGCTCCGAACTCTGGTCCGCGCAGACGCCGCAGTTCGCGACGCTCGCCGACATGCGCCGCGCGCACGATTCGGCGCCGGATGCGCTCGAAGCGACGGACGACGCGATGCTGCTCGAACGCAGCGGTTGCGACGTCGTCGTCGTCGCGCCGTCATCGGAGAATTTCAAAGTGACGGTGCGCGGCGATCGCGACCTCGCCGAGGCGATTTTGCGCGAGCGCACGTCGCTCGCGGTCAAGCGATGAGCGTGCGGATCGGTCACGGCTTCGACGCGCACCGGCTCGTGGACGGGCGGCCCTTCGTTCTCGGCGGCGTTCACGTGCCGTTCGAGCGCGGACCGCTCGGCCATTCGGATGCGGACGTACTCGCCCACGCGCTGTCGGACGCGCTGCTCGGCGCGTGCGCGCTCGGCGATCTCGGCAAACACTTTCCCGATACGGACGAGCGCTGGAAGGGTGCGGATTCGATGCGCCTGCTCGGCGCGTGCGTCGACATGGTCCGCGAGCTTGGGTACGAGCCGGTGAACGTCGATGCGACCGTCGTCGTGCAGGCGCCGAAACTCGCGCCGCACCTCGAGCGCATCCGCGCGAGCGTGGCGGCCGTCCTGCGCATCGAAACGGACGCGGTCAGTGTTAAAGCCAAGACGAGCGAAGGAATGGGCTACACCGGAGACGGCACCGGCATCGCCGCATACGCCGTGGCCTGTCTGACCCGGTCTTAGCCGAGGATGGAAGACGCAACCGTGCCCCCAGCCCCTATCCGCGCCGTGCTGCGCGACGACATCGGTGAAGCGATGCAACGGACCGGTCTCCTCGAGACGCCGGCGCCGCCTGCCGCGCTGCGCTGGATCGACACGTTCGTCGAGGCATACGGCGACCGGATCGAGAGCGCCGACGCCGCGTTGCCGCTCGTGCGCGCGCTGCGCTCCGAAGCCGTGGTCGTGCCCGCGCTGCCGCTCGAGCGGTTGCGCAATCGTCAGGTGCTGTTCTATCTCGATACGATCAGCCAGTACGTCGACGAACAGCCCGAGTTGCGCGGCATCCCGGTCGAAGCGGATCTCCTCGAGATCGCCAAAGAATTCGGGATCGCACCGGCCGACGCGCTCTGGGCCGCGCGCATGGCGCTGACCGGCGTCGACGACGGCCCGTCGCTCGACCTCGTGTTTCCGCTGTTGGGCCACGATCGCATCATGATGCGCATCGGCGCGATCAATTCGCATCTGCTGCACGGTCGCGGTCTCGAGCCGATCGCGTTCGGCCCCGACGGCAAGCCGTTCGAAACGCTCGGCGCCGCTGGCGCCCCGGGCGCCGCCGAGCACGTCGAGTGAGCATCTGGAGCGAGGTCGCCGCGGACCTGCGCGTTCCCGTCGAGCGCGATCCCGCGGCGCGCGGACCGCTCGACGTCATCCTCTCGTATCCCGGGTTCCATGCGATCACGGCGCACCGGTTCATCCACGCGTTGCACGAGCTCGGCGTTCCGCTGCTGCCGCGTTTTCTCGCGAACGTCGTGCGCGCTCTGACGGGAGTCGAAATCCATCCCGCCGCGCGCATCGGGCACCGGTTCTTCATCGATCACGGCATGGGCGTCTTGATCGGCGAGACGGCGGAGATCGGCGACGACGTGACGCTCTACAAGGGCGTGACGCTCGGAGGCACGAGTCTCGCGGGCGGCAAGCGTCATCCGACGATCGGCAACGACGTCGTGATCGGCACGAACGCGTCGATCCTCGGCGCGATCACCGTCGGAGACGGCGCGCGGGTCGGCGCGGGTTCGGTCGTCGTTCGCGACGTGCCGGCGCGTGCGACCGTCGTCGGCATCCCGGGGCGCATCGTGCTGCAGGACGGGCGCCCCGTCGCGAGCGTTTTCGCGCAACGCGTCGACATGCCCGATCCGCAGGGGCAGATCATCGCCGATCTGATCGAGCGCGTCGCGGCCCTCGAAGCCGCACTCGACCGTACGCGCGCGAAGGTGACGCCCGCGAGTGCGTTCGACATCGAAACGGTTCCGGGCGATGTCTCTTCGGCTCTATAACACGCGCACGCGTTCGGTCGAGCCGTTCGAACCGCACGAGCCGGGCCACGCACGCATCTACGTCTGCGGCCTGACGCCGTCGGCCGAGGCGCATCTCGGGCACGCGCGGTCGTTCATGTTCTTCGACGTGTTGCGGCGCTATCTCACGCACCTCGGCCTGCGCGTGACGTACGTGCAGAACGTGACCGACATCGACGACCGCAGCATCGCGGCGGCGAAGGGCACGAATACGCCGTGGACCGCGATCGTCGAGGGTTACTACGCGAGCTTCAAACGGTCGATGAGCCGGCTCGGCGTGCTCGAGCCGGATCACGAACCGCGCGCGACCGCATACATCGCCGAGATCGTCGAGACGATCGCCGCGCTCGTCGAGCGCGGCCACGCGTATGCCGTCGAGGACGGCGTCTATTTCGCCGTGCGGTCGTTTCCGCGTTACGGCGCGCTCTCCGGACGGAACGTCGAGGAACTGTTGATCGGCGCGCGCATCGCCGCGGGCGAAAACAAACACGATCCGCTCGACTTCGCGCTCTGGAAGATCGCGAAGCCGGACGAGCCGTCGTGGCCGTCGCCGTGGGGCGCGGGCCGGCCCGGCTGGCACATCGAGTGCAGCGCGATGTCGCACGCGTTGCTCGGCGAGCCGCTCGACATCCACGGCGGCGGCTTCGATCTCATCTTCCCGCACCACGAGAACGAGATCGCGCAGACGGAGTCGCTCGTGCCGCCGCCGATGGCGAACGTGTGGATGCACGGTGGCCTCTTGCAATTCGACGGGAAGAAGATGTCGAAGTCGCTCGGCAATTTCGAACCGCTCGCGACGCTGCTCGATCGCCACGATCCGCAAGCGATCCGGCTCCTGTTCCTTCAAGCGGGATATCGTAAACCGCTGAACTTTACCGAAGAGTCGATCGCGGGCGCCACGACCGGGCTGCGCCGCTTGCAGGCGGCATACGACGCGTTCCGCACCGCGCCCGCCGCGGGCTCGAGCGGCGGCGACGTGGAGTCGTTTCGCACGCGTTTCTTCGGCGCGCTCGACGACGATCTCAACACGTCGGGTGCCGTGTCGGTGCTCTTCGACCTCGCGAACGATGCGGCGCAGGCGATCGAACGCGGCGCAGGCAGTGCGGCGTCCGCGTTCTTCCACGAAGCGCTCTCGATTCTCGGCATCTCGCCGTCGCAGCGAAAGATCGTCGAGGTCGCGCAGACGACGACGCGGACGTTCACGGACGGCGGCGAGTCGCTCACGGTCGTCGCACCCGGCGATGCCGAGGCGCGGCTGCCCGCCGATACGCTCGATCGTTTGCGCGCGGCCATCCCGGCGGAGCACCTCCATCTCAACGGGCAGACGAAAGCGGATGCGGTGAGCGACGTCGTCAAAGCTCGTTGGCTCGCGAAGCGCCGGCGCGATTTCGCACTCGCCGACGCGATGCGCGAGGCGCTCGGAGCGATCGGCGTCACGGTGACGGACCGAAAGGGAGAGGCATCGTGGATCGTCGGCGCCTAGGCTCGAGCCGTCCTTCGCAACGCAAGGACAACCTCGATCTCGACGACGTGATCTACGGCGTTCACGCCGTCGAGGAGGCGCTCGCGGCGAACGATCCGCTGCGCCGGATCTACGTCGGCGACGAACGCAAGCGCGATCCCGCGCTCGCGAAATTGCTCGACAAAGCGAAAGCGATGAAGCTGCCGATCCGTTACGAGAGCCGGACGTTCTTTTCGCAGTTCCCGTATCGCGCGCACCAGAGCGTCGTCGCGTTCGGTACGCCATTCGAATACGTGACGATCGAAGAAGCGATCGCGGCGCGCGAACCGGGCAACGGGTTGTACGTCGTGCTCGACCACATCACCGATCCGCACAACGCGGGCGCCATCATTCGTTCCGCCGAGTGTGCGGGTGCGACCGCCGTCGTTCTGCCCGAGCGTCGCGCGGCGGGCGTCAACGCCACCGTCCGTAAGTCGGCGGCGGGCGCGACGTCGCACGTGCCGATCGCGCGCGTGGCGAACGTCGCGGGCGCGCTCCGCACGATGAAGAAAGCCGGCATCTGGGCCGCCGGCGCGGCCGCCGCACCCGACGCGCAAGACTATACGGCTGCGGATTTTCGCGGCGATCTCGCGATCGTGATCGGGGCCGAAGGCGACGGCATCTCGCAGGTCGTGCGTAAGGAATGCGATTTTCTCGTGCGCATCCCGATGTTCGGTTCGCTCGAATCGCTCAACGCTTCGGTCGCGGCGGGCGTCCTGCTGTTCGAAGCGCGGCGCCAGCGTGCGGCGCGACCCGATGCGTAACGCGCGACGGCTCGCGGCGCTCGCGTTCGTACTCATCGTAGCGGCGAGCGGCGGCGGCGCGCTCGCGGACGGCCCGCTCGTCGTGAAGCTCGGCGTCGACTTGCCGCTCTCGGGCATCGACGGCGCGAGCGCGATCCCGGTGCGCAACGCCATCGTCCTCGCGGTCGAGGAGGCGAACCGGCGCGGCCTTCCCGGCGGAGCGCGCGTGGCCGTCGACGATCTCGACGATAGCGTGCAGGGCAAGCACGATCCGGCGCAAGGCGCGCAAAATCTTCGGACCTTCGCAACCGACGACGCCGTCGTCGCCGTGCTCGGACCGATGAACTCGAACGTCGCCGAGGCCGAGATCCCGATCGCGAACGCGGCCGGGTTCGCGTTGATCACGATGGCCGCGTCGGCGATCGATCTGACGAAGGGCCCGGCCGCGATGCGGCTGCGCCCGGAGCATCCCGACCGCCCGACGTTCTTCCGGACCTGTGCCTCCGACGATCGTCAAGGTGCCGCGGCGGCGACCTTCGCGCGCTCGCGTGGGCTGCGGCGCGCGTTCGTGATCGACGACAACGAGTCGTACGGGAAGGGCATCGCCGACGTCTTCGCGGCCGAGTTTCCACGGCGCGGCGGCGCGATCGTCGGACGGGAGCACCTCACGCCGTTCGCGCTCGACTACAAGCCGCTGCTCACGAAGGTGGCCGCCGAGCATCCGGACGCGATCTTCTTCGGGGGGATCGTGAGCACGGGCGGGGCCATCCTGCGCAAGCAGATGGGCGACGTCGGGCTCGGGACGATCCCCTACTTCGGCGGCGACGGGCTGGCGAGCCCGGAATACGTGCCGCTCGCCGGCCGGGACGCCGACGGCACCTATTTCACGCAAGCCGCGCCCGACGTCGACCGGCTGCCGGCCGCCCGCGGGTTCGTCGCGGCGTACCGTGCCCGTTTCCACGCGGACCCCGGGACGTACAGCGCGAGCGCGTACGCGGCCGCTGCGACGTCGCTTGCGGCGATCCGGGCGGCGCTGGTGACCACCCCCGGCAAGGCGCCCGACCGTGGAGACGTCCTCGGCCGGATCGCCAAGACCCGCGGTCTCCCGACGCCGATCGGCCCGGTCGGCTTCGACGCCGCGGGCGACCTCCGGGACCCGACGGTGAGCCTGTACGAGGTCCGGGGCGGCACGATCCGCTACGTGGTGTCCCACACCGCGAAGTAAGCCGTCACCGGCCGGGTGCCCGCGGCGTTAAGATCGCATGAGTTTTCGGCAAGATCCGGGTCGGACCGTGGCGTCCGGCATCGCTTTGAGCCCTTTTTCCCTTGACGCTCTTGCAGGACACTCCTATACTCATTAAGATGCGGTCGGCTCGACGGGCCCCGGCCCGCGACTTCGCCGCATCGTATCCAAGGGGGAACCAAAGAAATGGCGCTTGCGCAGAGCGCGCCTGACGCGCTCGATTACCACGAGCGAGCCGACGAGGACCTCGTCTCCGCGGCGAAAGCCGGAGACAACCTCGCGATGGAATTCTTGCTGAACAAGTACAAGAATTTCGTCCGGATCAAGGCGAAGAGCTACTTCCTGATCGGTGCCGACCGTGAAGACATCATCCAAGAGGGCATGATCGGTCTGTACAAGGCGGTCCGCGACTTCAAGGCGGACAAGCTTTCGAGTTTTCGCGCCTTCGCGGAACTCTGCATCACGCGCCAGATCATCACGGCGATCAAAACCGCGACGCGGCAGAAGCACATTCCGCTCAATCAGTACATCTCGCTGAACAAGCCGATCTACGACGAGGACAGCGAGCGCACGCTGCTCGACG
>CAJCIN010000291.1 GCA_903970385.1 Rhodospirillales bacterium
CGCGAAGACGATCGACACGATCGGCGCCGCGATGGCGTCGTCCAGCGGGAACCCGCAAGAGGTCGCGGATGCGATCGCCGCGCTGATCGCGACCGCACCCGGAGCGCGTCCGTTGCGCACGGTCGTGCCGGCCGGGCACACCGCCGAGGCGATCAACGCGGCCGTCGCGCCGATCCAGCGCGGCGTGCTCGAAGCGTTCGGCCTCGGTGCCTTCTTGCCGCGCGAGACCATGAAAGTCTAAAACCGCCTAACGGCTTTGAGTTCGCGCGCGGCGATCCGCGCGATCGCCCACTCTTCGAGGGTGGGCACGACCACGATGCGTGCGGATGCCGACGTGACGGACACGTCGGCATCTTGCACGTTCGCGGCGTTCTTCGCGTCGTCGAGCACGATCCCGAGATGTTCGAGGCCGGTGCAGACGCGCCGCCGCACCTCGCTCGAATGCGATCCGACGGGTCCGGTGAACGCGAGCAGGTCGACGCCGCCGAGAACGGCAGCGAGCGCACCGACGTGCCAGCGCACGCGATAGGCGTAGTAATCGAGCGCGAAGTTCGCACGCTCGTCGCCTCCCTCGATCGCGGCGACGATCTCGCGCGTGTCGGCGGAGACGCCCGAGAGGCCGAGGAGCCCCGACTCTTTCGAGAGACCGTGCCGCACGTCGTCCATCGAGAGTCCGTCGCGATCGAGCAGCACGAGCAGCGTGCCGGGATCGATCGAGCCCGCGCGTTCGCCCATGACGAGGCCTTCTAGCGGCGTCATGCCCATCGTCGTCTCGACGATGCGCCGCCCCGCGAACGCCGAACCGGACGCACCGTTGCCGAGGTGCAGCGAGATCGTCCTGCGGCCGGCATCGCCGCCGAATGCCGCGTCGACGCGATCGATCACGTCGCGTTGACTCACGCCGTGAAACCCGTAGCGCCGCACGCCGAAGCGCTCGCGCCATGCGAGCGGCACCGCGCACGTCGTCGCAAACGCGGGCGCGTCGTCGTCGAGCGCCGTGTCGAAGGCCGCGAACTGCGGTACGCCGTTGCCGAAGCGCTCTTTCGCGGCGGCGATGCCTTCGAGCGCGAGCGGGTTGTGCGAAGGCGCGAGCGGGACGGCCGCTTCGATCGCAGCGATCACGTCGTCGTCGATGCGCGCGCCCGCGCGGCCGGCGTAGGCGGGACCGGGATGGACGACGCGATGCCCGATCGCATCCGGCGGTTCGCCGTCGAAGCGATCGAGCAGATCGGCGAAGTTTTCGTGACCGGCTTCGACGGATCGCTCCCAGAGGGCATCCGGCGGGTCGAGCGGCGCCGGATCGGCGACCGCGTACAGGATCGCCTTGTGACTGCGTGAGCCGGCGTTCAACGTCAAGACGCGCATGGCGTTCCCTTTCCCGTACAATGGGGCAACCTACAGTGCGGACTTTCCGCAAAAAGGATGCAACGTGCCGGATAGCGCCACCGCGGCCCCGTTATCGGAAACCGAACTCGCCTCGATCGATGCCTATTGGCGCGCGGCGAATTATCTCTCCGTCGGTCAGATCTATCTGCTCGACAATCCGCTGCTGCGCGAGCCGCTGACGCTCGATCACGTAAAGCCGCGTCTGCTCGGGCATTGGGGCACGACGCCCGGCCTCAATTTCGTCTACGCGCACATCAATCGCATCATCCGCGCGCGGGACCTCGACGTCGTCAACGTCACGGGGCCCGGTCACGGCGGTCCGGGCATCGTTGCGAACGCGTATCTCGAGGGGACGTATTCCGAATATTATCCGAACGTCTCGAGCGACGCGGCCGGCATGCAGCGGCTCTTCAAGCAGTTCTCGTTTCCCGGCGGCATTCCGAGTCACGCGGCGCCCGAGACGCCGGGTTCGATCAACGAGGGCGGCGAGCTCGGCTATTCGCTCTCGCACGCATACGGCATCGCATTCGACAACCCGGACACGATCGTCGCTTGCGTGATCGGCGACGGAGAGGCGGAAACGGGGCCGCTCGCGACGAGCTGGCACGGCAACAAGTTCGTCGACCCGATTCACGACGGCGCCGTGCTGCCGATCTTACATCTCAACGGTTTCAAGATCGCGAATCCGACCGTGCTCGCGCGCATCTCGCACGACGAACTCGAAGCGTTGCTCACCGGATACGGCTACCGGCCGTACTTCGTCGAGGGCGACGATCCGCGTACGATGCATCGGCTCATGGCGGAGACGCTCGATCGCGTGTTCGACGAGATCGCGACGATCCAGCGGAACGCTCGCAGCGCCGGCGACGCAACGCGCCCGCGCTGGCCGATGATCGTGTTGCGAACGCCGAAGGGCTGGACCGGTCCGAAAACGGTCGACGGCAAGAAGACCGAAGGCTCGTGGCGTTCGCATCAAGTGCCGCTCGACGGCATCGCGAAGAACCCCGAGCACCTCGCGCAGCTCGAGCGCTGGATGCGTTCCTACGAGCCGGAGAAGCTCTTCGATGCGGCGGGCAGGTTGCGCGCGGATTTGCGCGCGCTCGCACCGGACGGCGCGCGGCGCATGAGCGACAATCCGCATGCCAACGGCGGTAAGATTCTCCACGACCTCACGCTGCCGGACTTTCGCACCTACGCGACGTCCGTCGAGAAGCCCGGAACGCAGACTGCGGAGTCGACGCGCATCCTCGGCGGCTACCTGCGCGACGTCACGCATCTCAATGACGTGCGGAAGAATTTCCGCGTGTTCGGTCCGGATGAGACGGCGTCGAACCGGCTCGAAGCGCTCTTCGAGCAGACGGGACGCGCGTGGGACGCCGAGCGCGAGAACGACGACGACTGCCACCTCGCGCCGGACGGCCGCGTGATGGAAATTCTGAGCGAGCACACGTGCCAGGGATGGCTCGAAGGCTATCTGCTGAGCGGACGGCACGGATTCTTTTCGTGCTACGAGGCGTTCGTGCACATCGTCGACTCGATGTTCAATCAGCATGCGAAGTGGCTCGAACAGAGCGCGCGCGTCGATTGGCGCGCGCCGATCGCGTCGCTCAACTACCTGCTCAGTTCGCACGTGTGGCGCCAGGATCACAACGGATTCTCACATCAGGACCCCGGCTTCATCGATGTCGTCGTCAACAAGAAGGCGAACGTCGTGCGCGTGTATCTGCCGCCCGATGCGAACACGCTGCTCTCCGTCACCGATCACTGTTTGCGCAGCAAGAATTACGTGAACGTCATCGTCGCGGGGAAGCAGCCGGAGCTGCAATATCTCGACATGGCCGCAGCCGAATTGCATTGCACGAAGGGCATCGGCATTTGGCCGTGGGCGAGCAACGAGGCCGGCGGCGAGCCCGATCTCGTCATGGCGTGCGCGGGCGACGTGCCGACGCTCGAAGCGCTCGCGGCGACGAGCCTGTTGCGGGAGGCGTTTCCCGAGCTGAAGATCCGCTTCATCAACGTCGTCGACCTCATGCGCCTGCAACCGCCGTCGGCGCATCCGCACGGCTTGGACGATCGCGCGTTCGACGTGCTCTTCACGCGCGACAAACCGGTCGTGTTCGCCTATCACGGCTACCCGTCGATCGTCCACCGCTTCACGTACAATCGAACGAACCACTCGAACATCCACGTGCACGGATTCATCGAAGAGGGCACGACGACGACGCCGTTCGACATGGTCGTGCGTAACCGGCTCGATCGCTATCACCTCGCGCTCGCGGCAATCGAACGCGTGCCGTCGCTCGGCGCGCGCGGCGCCGGCTTACGCGAGCGGTGCGAGGACAAGCTCGCGGAGCACGCGGCGTATATCACGCAACGCGGCGAGGATCTGCCGGACGTGCGGGAGTGGGTTTGGCCACACTGATCTTCAATGGCGGTTCGACCGGCTGGAAGATCGCCGTGTACGACGTCGCCGCGGATGCCGTGCCGATCGCGCCCGCGATCGCGGAACTCGACCTCGCGTGGCCGCCGGGCGGCGATCCCGACGACGCGCGGATCACATTTCGTGGCGCGACGCGCTCCGTACGCGCGGCTCGCGGACTCGATGGCAT
>CAJCIN010000292.1 GCA_903970385.1 Rhodospirillales bacterium
TTCGGCGACGCGCCGTTCGACCGCGGTCGCGCGCGGCAGCCGGATCGTGAACCTCGCTCCGCCGAACGCCGATTCGCCGAGCTCGATGTCCCCGCCGATGCGTTCGAGCATGAGCCGGACGATCGCGAGGCCGATGCCGGACCCGGGCCCCCGAGCGCTCGCACCGCGACGGCCGAGCGCGAAGACGTCGTCGCGCTCGAGCGGATCGATACCCGGACCGTCGTCGTCGATGCGGACGTCGACGAACCGTTCGTCCGAAGCGGCGACCGAAACGAAGGCCACGCCGCCCGGGCGTCCGTGTTTGATCGCGTTCTCGAACACGTTGATCAACGTTTGCGCGAGCCGGTCGCCGTCCATGGCCACGTCGCCCGCCACGCTGCCGAGCCGTACGATTCGCGCGCCGCTCGCGGCGGCGAGAGGCGTGACGGCGGCGATCGCCGCCTCCAGCGCATCCTCGAGCGCGCTCGATTCGGCTCGTGCCGACCCGGATCGCAAGTCGAACATCGACACGTCGAACATTCCGTCGACGAGTCTGCCGAGCCGTAAGGCTTCATCGCGAGCGATCTCGAGGAACCGTCGCGTCGTGGCGGCATCGAGATCTTCGCCGAGCAACGTTTCGAGATACCCGCGGATCGAGGTCAGCGGCGTGCGCAGCTCGTGGCCGATCGTCGAGAAGAACGCGTACCGCTCGCGCTCGCGCGCGCCGCGTTCGAGCGCGGAGGAGATCGCGGCGACGAGCCGATCGTCCGGCCCGACGCTCGCGAGCATCGTCCAACCGGTTTCTACCTCGAGCTCGCCGCCGCACTCCATCGCCGATGCGAGCCGCGCGAGCGCCGCGCGGCAATCGCCCGGCGTCGCGACTGCGCCGGCGCGAGCTCGCGAGACGAGCGCCGCGACGAAATCTTCACGATCGACGTCGTGCGCGAGCAGATCGTCGGAGCGCAACGTCCGTGCAGCGGTCGTAACGAACGTCCGGAGGCTCCGCCGTTCGAGCGCGCGCGCCGCCGCGCGACCTTCGCGCCATGCGATGCGCTCCAGATCGCGCACGCGCACGACGAGCAACGGCACCGGAGCGTCGGCGCACGCCGCGCGGAGCCGCGTCGCGAGGGCAGCGACGTCGATCGCCGCGAGACCGTTCGCCGCGTTACGCGGGCGCAAATTTGTAGCCGAACCCGTGAACGGTGTGGACGCATGCGTCGAGATGGTATTCTTCGACCAGCTTCATCCGCAAGCGGCGCACGTGAACGTCGACCGTTCGCTCGTCGCCGTCGAAATCGTACCCCCAGACACGTTCGAGCAACGTATCGCGTGACAATGCCACGCCGGCGTTCGCCGCGAGGACCACGAGCAATGCGTACTCGCGAGGCTTGAGACCGACGTCGCGGCCGTCGACGCGCGCTTCGCGCGCGGCCTCGTCGATCTCGAGCCGGCCGAAGCGCATGACGGCCGGCGTCGCATCGGAGGTCATGCCGCTGCGCCGTAGGATCGCGCGAACGCGCGCGACGACCTCACGCGGCGAGAACGGTTTCGTCACGTAGTCGTCCGCCCCGAGCTCGAATGCGACGACGCGATCCACTTCTTCCGTCCGCGCCGTGACGATCACGATCGGCATCGTGCGACCCTCGCGTCGCAACGTGCGCGCGATGTCGAAGCCGTCGACGCCGGGCAAACCGACGTCGAGCAAGACGAGATCGATGCCGTCGCGTGCGACGCGCAACGCAGACGGTCCGTCGCCGGCTTCGATCGTCCGGAAGCCGTCGCGTTCGAGATGATGGACGAGAAGTTCGCGGATCGCACGATCGTCTTCCGCAACGAGGACGCGTAAGGACATGCCGTGCGCAGTACCCGCGTCACCGCTCGTCGGACCGGACGCCGTCACGGCGTCATCCGCGGAGCGCCGACTCGACGTCTTGGATGGCACCCTCGACCGCGACGAGCGCCTCGTCGAGTTCCGCTTCGCTCGTCAGGAGCGGCGGCGCGATGCAGACGACGTTGTAGCGGCCGAACGCGTACGCGCCGCGTTTGCGCAGGCCCGCATAGAACGTCGCCATCACGCCCATCCCCGCGCCTTGCCACGCGACGAGCGGCGCGCGCGACGCGTGGTCGGAAACGAACTCGAGCGCGAAGAACGCGCCGGCGCCGCGAACGTCGCCGACGATCGCGTGTCGGTCGCGCAGATCGTTCAACTTCGCGCGCAACGACGGCTCGAGCGCGAGCGCGCGATCGAATGCATCTTCTTCTCGATACGCGCGGAGCGCACCGAGACCCGCGCTCATCGCGACCGGGTGACCGCTGTACGTGTGCCCGCCCGGTAGCGGCACGTCGTCGAACGCGCGAGCGTAGCGCTCGCGGAGCACGACGCCGCCGAGCGGAGCGTACGCGGAGGTCACGCCCTTCGCAAACGTGAGCGCATCCGGCACGACGCCGTAGCGTTCGCCGCCGAAGGCGGCGCCGAGCCGTCCGAAGCCGGTCATGACCTCGTCGAAGACGAGCAGGATGCCCGTCTCGTCGCACAGCCGGCGCACGCCGGCGAGATAGCCGTCCGGATAGACGATCACGCCGTTCGAGCCGACGACGGGCTCCATGAGGATCGCGGCGATGCGCCCGGGATCTTCGGCGGCGACCGTCGCGCGGAGATGCGCGAGCGCGCGCCGCGTTTCGTCCGCGGGGTCGGTCGTATCGAACGGGCTGCGATACGGAAACGGCGCCCAAAAGCGCACGACGCCCGCCGGCGTCCCCGATTCGCTGACCCACCTGCGGTTTTCACCCGTCAGCGCCGCGGCGCCCGGACTCGATCCGTGAAACGACCGGTACGCGGTCAGCACCTTGTGCCGTCCCGTGATCGCTCGCGCGAACTTTACCGCGTCTTCGTTCGCCTGCGAACCGCCCGTCGTGAAGAACACGCGGCCGCCTTCGTCCGCCCACGGTGCGAGAGCGACGATCGCTTCCGCGAGCTCCGCACGGGCGTCGTTGAACCAGCTCGGCGGTGCGAAACAGATCCGGTCGATCTGCTCGTGCATCGCGCCGAGAACGGTCGGGTGGCCGTGGCCGAGATTCGCCGCGACGAGCCCGGAGGAGAGATCCACGTAGCGCGTGCCGTCCGCGTCGTAGAGATGGACGCCCGAACCGCGAACGATGACGGGCGTATCGAGGCCGGCCTGCGCGGCCCACGGCGTCAGGACGTAGCGACGATGCCGCTGCGCGATCTCGCGCGACGTGGACTCGGCGGGGGAGAGCATCCCGTGCGCTTCACATCCACCCGGGACGGCTCCTCGCGCGAGCGGCTTCTCTAGCGCAGTCCGCGGGCCGGAAAATCCGCACTGCGTTGCAGCCAGTTGCGCGCATCGTAGTGCGCCGCGCCGTCGACGACGTGCAACGTATAGGCGTGCCGCGACCGAGCCGAACGGTTCGGCGCGCTGTAGTGCGGCAGATGGCCGTGCAGCACCACGAGCGCTCCCGCACGGACTTCGAGCGGCAGCGCATCCGTCCCGACCGTCGGCCAGGGCGTGTGGTCGAGCCGTTCCATGCGCGTCGTCTCGCCGTCAGCGACGAACCGCTCGCGCAGCGGTCCGCGATGGCCGCCCGGCAGCACCCATAGACAGCCGTTGTCGCGGTTCGCATCTTCGAGCGCGAACCATAACGTGCGGACGCTGTGCGGCTCGGTCACGAAGAACGTGGCGTCTTGGTGCCAGTGCACCTCGCCGCCGATGTGCGGCTGCTTGAAGATGTACATCGATTGATAGACGCGCGGATCGACGATGCCGAGGTCGCGCACGAGCGCATCGAGCCGCGCGTCGTGCGAGAAGCGGTCGAACGCGGGATCGAGATCGTGCATCGCGTGGCCGATCTTGTTGATCGCGAGCGGTTTCGGCGCGCGTAGCGACCCACGCTCGTCGAACGCATCTTCTTCGAAGAAGCAGCGAATCGTCGAGCCGGATTCGCGAAAATACGCGTCACGCGCCGCCGCGTCGCGGCGCGTCGTGAACACGCTCGTCGTGGCCGGATCGGTCGCATCGACGATCTCGAGCGCGCGCGTCCGCAGCGCCGCCCGGGCTTCCGGCGAGACGAAATCGTCGATGACCACGAAACCGTCGTTCGCGAAACGTTCGCGCATGATCGTCGCTTTCGCATAACGCGCCGGTCACGCCTCGCACGCTTCGCTCGCGATAACATTAAGAAGATTTAATGTTGAGTTTGCACCGCGGACACATTTGATTCCGATAATCGACCTCCGGTTCGACCTTCGGACCGGAGCAAGATCCGAGGAGCAGCAATCGTGATCTCAACATCCGTCGCCCGACCGCACGACCGCGATGCGCTCGTGCGGGACTACAAGTATCTGTGTACTCGCGGCGCGCGGAAGTTCTTGCGACCGACGCTCGAGCGAGCCGATCTCGAACAGGTGGCCGCGATCGGCCTCATCAAAGCCGCTCGACGCTTCGATCCCGCCATGCAGACGCCGTTCGAGGCGTACGCATGGATCGCCATCATCGGCGAGCTGATGCATCACGTGCGGGATAACGAATACGCGATTCGCCTGCCGCGCCGCCTCGCGACGATCGATCGGCACGTCGCCGGCGCGACGAATGCGCTCGCGGCACGGTTCGGCCGTCAGCCGAACGACGACGAAATCGCAAGCGCGCTCTCGCTTTCTGCATCGCACGTCCGGCAAGCGCGGCACGCCCGCGCCGCAATTCGGCCGGTGTGCTTCGACGCGACCCCGGCGATCGACCGGCAGCGCCACGAGCCTGCGGTCGAAGACCGCTTCTTCATCGAACACGCTTTCGCAAGTCTCGAAAACATCGAGCGCCGGATCGTCAGCGGCGTCTATTTCCTCGGTTTCACCCAGGCGCAGCTCGCAAGCGCGCTACGACTCAGCCCGAAGCGCGTCTCGCGAATCCATCGCAGTGCCCTCGCTCGCATGCGCGACGCCCTCGCGTCGTAAGCGATGACGGAATCGAGCATCACTCCCGACGTGACGCAGCAAACGGCCGCCGCACTCGTATCTCGATCGTTCGCCTACGACGCCGACGTCCTGCCTCTCGCGTACGATGGTACGGCGCTCACGGTCGCCGTCGCAACGCAAAACGGCGAGTTGGTCGAGCGCATCCGGCAGATCACGCGAAAAGAGATTCGAACGGTCGCGATGCCGGTGCGCGAGATCCGCGACGCGTTGAAGCTCGTCTACCCGGCTGCGACGACGCGCGACGCGGATTCGCTCGCGGCGCAGACGCTCGACGAAATCTTCGCCGAAGCGATCAGGACCTACGCATCCGACGTGCACATCGAGCCGATGGTCGACCGCGCCGGCCGCGTTCGCCTCGACATCGACGGCGTGCTGCACCACGACCGAACGCTCGACGGCGGGCTCTTCGAACGCGTCGTCTCGCTCGTGAAAGTACGTGCGAGCATGAACACGGGCGAATCGCGCGTCCCGCAAGACGGTCGCCTCTGCGTGACGTTCGACGGGCGGTCCTTCGACGTTCGAGCGTCGAGCATTCCGGTCGGGGGTCTGGAGAAGCTGGTGCTGCGCTTTCTGCAGCGCTTCGACCTCGTCCCCGACCTCGAGCAGCTCGGAATGGCGTCCGACGTGCTCGCCCGGTATCAACGAGCCCTCCGTAGACCGGGTTCGTTCTGCGTCGTTGCGGGGCCGACCGGCTCCGGCAAGAGCACGACGGCGTATGCGTCGCTTCAAACCCTGCGCATCGACCGCGCGAACGTCTGCAGCGTCGAAGAGCCGATCGAATGCCGCATGCCCGGCATCGCGCAGATCGCGGTGAACGAGAAGGCCGGCGTCACCTTTCCCGTCGCGCTTCGCGCCCTGTTGCGACAGAATCCGCATCAGCTGTTCATCGGCGAACTCCGCGACGCGGATACCGTTTCGATCGCGATGCAGGCGAGCTTGACCGGAATCTCGCTCGTGACAACGTTGCACGCACGGGACGCGTTACGCGTTCCCGCGCGGCTCGCGGAACTCGGAGCGAACCGTGCGACGCTCGCATCGTCGTTGACGCTCGCCGTCTCACAACGCCTCGTGCGAACGCTGTGCCGGCGCTGCAAGATCAAGACGTCGGTGTCGTCGCAAGCACTTGCCGTCGGCAGGCGCTACGGTTGCGCGCCGAGCGCGGATGCTTGCGACGCACACGGCTGCGAAGCGTGCGCCTTCAGCGGATTTCAAGGCCGCATCGGCATCTTCGAGATCCTCGAGGTCAAGCCGGATCTCGCCGCCGCGATCGAACGCGGCGAGACCCCGGCGCAATTACGGACGATCGCCTTCGCCGCCGGATATCGGCCCATGATCGTGGACGCGCTCCGTCACGTGGCGAGCGGTGCCACGTCCGAAGGCGAGATCCTGCGGCACGTCGCGTACGAGGATGCCGAATGAGCGCGCTCGCGATCGACGAGCGTCCGGACGCGCCGGACGCGATCGCGGAGGCGATCCGGTGCGCGCGACTCGGCGGCCACGAGCGAACGTCCGATCTGCACATCGAGGGCAACGAGGCTCCCTGGCACCGCGTCGACGGCGCCATGCGGCGCATGGATCTTCCGATCACGGAACCGGATGCGATCCGCGCGTTCTGCGAGGCGTACCTCAGCAAACGCGAGTACGAACGGCTGAGCGGCCCGCACGGCGCCGCGGACGGCGCGATCGCGTTTCCGAATGCCGGAGGCATCCGCATCCACGCGTTCCGCGCGGAGAACGGTCTCGCACTTTCGCTCCGTCTGCTACGTGACGGCGTTCCCGATCTCGACGCGCTCGGGCTTCCCGCCGCCATCTCGACGTTCGCCGATTTTTCGACGGGGCTCGTGCTGTTTACGGGACCGACCGGCTCCGGAAAATCGACGGCTCTCGCCGCGCTGATCGACCGTATCAACGCTCGGTACGAGCGCCACATCGTCACGCTCGAGGAGCCGATAGAATATCGCCACGCGAGCAAACGATGTCTCGTGCGGCAGCGCGAGATCGGTCGGGACGTCGGTTCCTACGCGGAGTCGCTGCGCGGCGTCCTGCGTGCGGATCCGGACGTCATCCTGATCGGCGAACTCCGCGACCGCGACGTGATGTCGGCG
>CAJCIN010000293.1 GCA_903970385.1 Rhodospirillales bacterium
ACTTCCGTCGGCATCGCCGGGTTGAAGATCGCGGCGAGCGGGTGGATGTCGACCGCGCGGCCGCCCTCGTTACGGAAACCGGCCGGGGTGTTCATCCACGCGTTGACGGCCGTGACGAAGGCCGCCGACAACGCGCCGGAAATCGCGATCGGGATGGAGCAAAGCCAGTGCGCGAACGGCGAGAGGCGATCCCAGCCGTAGAGATAGATGCCGACGAAGATCGCCTCGATGAAGAACGCGAACCCCTCGGCGGAGAACGGAACGCCGACGACGGCCCCCGCATGGCGCATGAACTCCGGCCACAGCAGGCCGAGCTCGAACGACAGCGTCGTCCCCGACACGGCGCCGATCGCGAACAGCAGGAGTAGAACGCGCGACCAGGTACGCGCCAGCCGGTAGTAGCGGGCGTCCTTCGTCCGGAGCCACAACCCCTCGACGATCACGAGTAGCATCGGAAAGCCGACGCCGATCGCCGCGAAGATGTAGTGAAAAGCGAGCGACGTGCCCATCTGCGCACGAGCCGCGGAAAGATTGTCCACGGCTCATCTTACCAAGAAAGGCGCGCGGTTCAGTCGCGAAAGGTCGCTTCCTTGCGGTCGAGCATGCGGAGGAGCGGCTTCCACGCGAGATCGTCGAGGGCTCCGCGACCGTAATTCGCCTGACGCCGCACGAGGGCGCGCACGTCGTCCGTCGGCCAGTTGATCTCCCTGTTGCCGGCGAGCGAGGCAACCTGCGTCGCACACGCCCGCTCGAAGAAATACATGTTCAAGAACGCGGCCCGGACCGTCTTTCCGACGGTGAGCGTGCCGTGGTTGCGCAAGAGCATCACGTCCTTGTCGCCGAGGTCGGCGACGAGTCGCGGCCGCTCGTCGAGATCGAGCGCCACGCCCTCGTAATCGTGAAACGCGATGGATCCCTCGAGGATCATCGCCGTCTGGTTGAGCGGGAGCAAGCCTTCTTTTTGCGCCGACACGGCGACGCCCGCGATCGTGTGCAGGTGCATGACGCAATGTGCGTCCTCGCGAGCCGCGTGCACGGCGCTATGGATCGTGAAGCCCGCCGGATTCACGAAATAGGGCGTCGGCTCGACGATCTTGCCGTCGAGATCGACCTTCACGAGACTCGACGCCGTGATCTCCTCGAACATCATGCCGTACGGATTGATGAGGAAGTGATGTTCGGGACCGGGCACGCGTGCGGAGATGTGCGTGAAGATCAGGTCGTCCCAGCCGTAGTGGGCGACGAGACGATAGGCCGCCGCGAGATCGACGCGCACGTCCCACTCTTCTGCGCTCACGCGCTCGCGGAGCGGCCGCCCGGGAATCTCGACCATCGGATCGATCGTAGCGCTCATGATGCCTCCGTACTCTGGTACGCGGAATATTTCGGGACGGACCGGTCGCCGCCTCTCGGGGAGTTACCCCGGCCAACCGCCGCTGCGCGCGTGCGCGATCATCTCCCGCATGCGCGGATGGTCGCCCTTGACGGTCCGCTCCCACTCCTCGAACCGCGGCACGTCGCCGCCGAGCCGGAAGACGACGTAATAGGCGGAGAGGTCGCCGACGAAGGCGAGCCGCCCGCGAAGGTCGGCCGCGAGCGCGTCGTAGCCCTCGAACGCCCGCAGATACGCCGGAATGCCGCCGTACCGCACCTCGAGCGCGACGAGCGCTCTCGCGTTCGCGACGGTCGCCTCGATCTTCTTGCGCGTGCGCACGACGCCGCCGTCGGCCATGATCCGTTCGACGTCGAAGCCGTCGAACAGGGCGACCCGGCTCGCGCTGAAGTTCTCGAAGAGGCGCACGTACGCCGGCCACTTGGTCTCGATCAGCTTCCACGACAGACCCGCTTGGAAGACCGCGCGGGAAACCACGGCGAGGGCGTCGTCGACCGTCGGAGCTTCGATCCGTTCCGGAATCACGATCGCGTCATTCGGAGAGCGAGCGAACCCGCGCCTCCAGGTCGCGCAGACGAACGTCGCGCGCGCGGGAGCCGCCGTGCGGCAGAGGCGCGCCGATCCGCATCGCGACGTCGACGCGACCGTCGTTCGCGCTCGCGTATCTGAAGCCGACCGGCACGATCGGGATGGGCGCGCCGGTGACCCGCTCGGCACGCTCGGCGATCGCGAAGAGGCCCGGCGCGAACGGTAAGAACGCGCCCGGATCCGTCTTTCGCGTGCCGGCGGGGTCGATCGTCGGATAGCCTTCGGGAAAGATCGCGAGCACGTCACCGCGGGCGAGGATCTTCGCGCCGGCGGCGATCGATCGGCGCACGTACTTCCGGACGTCGCTCGGAGCGAATGCGCACCTCTCACCGGCGAGGTTCTCGCCGCGTAACGCGACGGGCCAGTCGGCGAGCCGGCATGCGAGTTCCATGATGCGCCGTTGCCGGCGCGAGCTCGTCCAATCGAGAGCGACGAAGAGATGCGGCTGGCGCGGCAATCCCATGACGAGCGCCGCCCCGTCGAAGAGGTGGTGATAGTGGCGCGCGGCGAGCAACGCGGCGCCGCGCGCGGGTACGTGTTCGCGGCCCGTGACGGTGAGGTTCATGTGCCGCACGAGATTGTACGCCGCGATCGCGCGCACGCCGAGCCCGAAGGGCGTCACCTCACGTGACGGCCCGTGCGAGCCGTCCGGCGCGCGGCGGACGCAATGCGAACGACGCCGGCAACAGACTGAGCGCGATCGCCGCGAGCGCCGTCGGCCACAGGCCGACCGACAGGCTGAGCGCCATCGCCCAGACGACGTTGACCGCATACACGGTGAACGGCAGCCACGCCGACATCGAACGCGCGTCGAACGCGCCCCGCCACGACAGGCGTCCGGCCGCGATGAACGCGAGGCCCGTGCCGAGCCAGCCGGCGAGGTTGCGCAGCGGCATGCCGAAATACGCGCCGTGTTCTTTCCACACCCAGAAGTGCATCACGGTCATCTTGTCGCTCGCCATCGCGGGATCGAGGACGAGATCCCACGCCATGAGGAGCCACGCGCCGAGAACGACGGACCACGCGGCCTCGTTACGGGTACCGGAGCGCTGCACGATCTTCGTCGCGAGTAAGAACGACGCGAACCCCATGTAGAACCACGACAGCGGCACCGTGTACGGGACGCGTCCCGCGAGTTTGAAGCCGAGGAATCCCGTATATTCGTAGCCGCCGAACGGCCAGCCCGTCTTCGTCCCGGTCAGTTCGGCCGTCGCCGAGATCACGGTCGCGGCGACGAAAAACAACAGCGTGCGACGCGCGCCGATCGTCGCGATGCCGAACGCGAAGATCGCGAGCGCTCCCGTCCAGATGTCGACGGTTCCCGTGTTCACGATCGCCCAGTCGTAGAATGCGAGGGCGTACGGATTGCCGGCGAACTGTTGACTGTTCGGCACCGCCGAGAGCAATCCGAACATGCCGAGCGAGAGCGCGAGCACGTGCGCCGTCAGAAAAATCGTCACGATTCTCACGCCGCTCGTCCTTCCGCGACGAGGCGCCGGCCACGCCACGTCCGTTCGCGCGCGAACGCCGATTGAACGAGTCGCAGAGCGACGGGCACGTCCGCGAGCGCGGCGAGCCAATACGCATCCGTCGTGGTGCGATACGCGCGACGCGTGCCCGCGAGCACGCCGAGTCGCGCGACGGCGAGCATCAGATTCGTGCGGAAGAAGAACGACGTCAGGTCGCCGCGCCGCACCAGCGTCGCGATGACGGCAGCGAGCGGGAGCGCCTGCACGAATGCGACGTCTGCGAGCGCCGAGAGGAGCTCGGGTAGCGACGTGCTCTCGTCGCGGAGCGTGAGCGATCGCGGCCAATTCGTCCAGCACGCGAGGGCGCCGTCGTACATGCGCACGCTCGCGATCGCGCCGCCCTCGAAGAAGCCGACGTGCGCGCCCGCGCGCACGAGATGTCGCGCGATCGTCACGTCGTCGCAGCGCGACGAACGCGCGGCGCGAAACGCCGCCGATTCGACGAGCACCGCACGCTTCGCGAGAAAGACCTGGCCGTTCGCCTGCACGTCGGACGCTCGTTTCGCGACGGATCCGGGAAGCCCGAAGCGATAGACGAGCGTCGCGAGGAACGCGGCGTGCAGCGCTTCTTCGAGCCCCTTCGAGACCTCGAGCAGCGGCGCCGCGCTGAACGCGTCGAGGTAGGCGCCCTGCGCGTGCGCGAGCAGCGACGCCGTGAAGTTCGGTGCGACGCGCACGTCGGCGTCGATCGTGAGGACGTAGTCGGCGGCCGGGTCGCTCGCCGCGAGACCGCACGATAGATTCCACGCCTTCCCGTTCCAATCGGGCGGGACGGGCGACGCGTCGATCAGCCGGACGCGTGCGTCGCGCGCGGCGAACGTTCGCACGATCTCCGGCGTGCCGTCGTGCGACCCGCCGTCGACGACGAGGATCGACGCGAGCGCCTGCGGTTGCGCGATCAGCGTCTCGAGGCACGCTTCGATCCGCGCCGCCTCGTTCAAGACCGGCACGATCGCGCAGATGGTCCCGGCGTCGGGCGGAACGGCCGACGCCGAAACGAGCGGGTCTCCGGCGGCCGTCGCGAGCATGCGAGCGAACACGCGGCCGCCAAGCAAAAGCTGACCGGCGGCGAACGCGTCACGAGTGGATATCACGGGGTCCTCGGCTTTCGTCTCGTACGATTCGATCCTCTTGCAGCACGACGTGCCCGTTCGCCGCGCGTACGTGTTGCTGCACGGGCTGACGGCGAGCCCGCCGCAGTTCGCGGCGTTCGGGCGTCTCCTCTTCGACCGCGGTGCCAACGTGTTGATTCCTCGTTTGCCGCATCACGGATACGCCGATCGGCTGACGCCGGCGTTGCGAGCGCTCACCGCGGAAGAATTGCGCGTCTTCGCGGCCGCGAGCGTCGAGCGCGCGGCGTCGCTCGCGGACGAGGTCGTCGTCGTCGGGTTCTCCGTCGGCGGGTTGCTCGCCGCGTGGATCGGACAACGCTATCCGGTCGCGCGGGTCACGGCGATCGCGCCGTTTTTCGGCGTCGCATGGTTGCCCGGACGGCTCACGTCGCCGCTCGCTCGCATCGCGCTGGTCGCGCCGAACCGGTACCTGTGGTGGAATCCCGTTCTCCGCGGGAGCCTCATGCCGGCACACGGATACCCGCGCGTTCCGACGCACGCGCTCGCGCAAGCGGCCCAACTCGGTCAGGAAGTGCTTCGCGACGCCGCGCGCGTGCGTCCCGCCGCGAGCGACGTGCAGATCGTCGTCAACGCGAGCGAGGCCGCGGTCAGCAACGCGACGGCGCGCGACCTCGCGCGATCGTGGGCACGATCGACGGGACAACGGATCGTCTTGCACCGCTTGCGCGGGCTGCCCGCGTCGCACGACATCATCGAACCCGAGCGCAATCCGGACATCGTCCGGCGCCTCTATCCCGCTCTCGTCGACCTTGTCGATCGGTAAGTCGCTCGTCGTTCGCCCGGCGCGCGATCACGCGGAAGCCGTCGCGCGCTTCGCGGAACTCGCCGCGCGCGACGACGCGAACGTCATCCCCGAGGGACGTTCGCGGTTCTTGACGGCCGGTCGCGCCGCGCCGCTCGCGGTCGTGCTCCTGCACGGCTATACGAACGTTCCGGAACAGTGGATGCCGTTCGCGGAGCAGCTACGCGAGCGCGGCCACAACGTCGTGATCCCGCGCTTTCCGGGGCACGGCATTCGCGGTCGCAGCGCCAAGGCGCTCGCCGGCGTCCGCGCGGACGATTTCCTCCGCGCGGCGAGCGCGGCCGTCGACGTTGCGACGGGCGCGGGCGAACGGGTCGTGCTCGCCGGTCTGTCGATCGGCGGCGCGATGGCGGCGTGGCTCGCCCTGCGCCGGAACGACGTGACGCGCGCCGTTCCGATCGTGCCGCTCTTCGGCGTCGCGCGTTTGAATGCGCCCGCGAATCGTGCGCTCGCGTTCGCGCTCGGCGCGCTGCCGGATTTCATCGTCCCGTGGGATCCGCGCGGAAGCACCGCGGACTCGCCGCCGTACGCGTACGGGGAGTATTCGACGCGCACGCTCGGTCAATGTCTCGACATCGGGCTCGACGTCGCGCGATCCGCGCGCTCGGCCGTGCCGAACGGCACGACGACGATGATCGTGAACGTGAACGAACCGGCGTGCAACAACGCGCTCGCCTGCGACGTCGCGACGGCGTTCGTGCGCCGTCGCGACGGTTCGTGCGACGTGGACGTGATCGACGGTCTTCCCGCCAATCACGACATCATCGATCGCAACAACCCGCAGCAGCGGACGAGCGTCGTCTACCCGCGCGTGCTCGCCGCGATCGAACGTTCGGGTTAGAAGTGCTCGTCGCGCTCCGGGCTGTTGTTGTCGCGGCGATCGTCGGCGTTCGGATCGAGCGACGAATCGCCGTACACGACCATACCGGGAACGATCCCGGCGACGGTCGCTTCCGCACGCGAGAGCGGCGTCTCGTCGTCGGCTTGCGTGTGGAGTTCGCCCGGGTTATCGAGATCGGCTTCGGGACGTGGTTCGCTCATGGAGAGACCGGCTTTCGCTAGAAGTGTGAACGGCGAGGAACGAAACGGGCGGCCCCGCGTCCGGGACCGCCCGCTCGACGGGTGACGGTTCGCGTCAGACGACCGTGCGACGGTTACCCGTGAGCGCGCGAAGGATGAACAGGAGGACGACGGAGCCGATGAAGGCGACGATGATCGACCAAAGGCTCAGTCCATCGAGACCGGTGTGCCCGAAGAAATTGAAGATCCAGCCGCCGAGGAACGCGCCGACGATGCCGACGATCATGTCGCCGATGATGCCGCCGGGGCCTTCGCCGGGGACGACCATTTTGGCGAGCGCGCCCGCGATCAGTCCGACGATTATCCAGCTCAAAATGCTCATGTTTCCATCCTTCGTCTTCGGCAATGGGTTGCTATCGGGAACGAGTATTCCCGCAAAGCAACCGGCCTAACACTCGACACGCGCCGTTTTCGGGTAACGGTGCGTCATGAACGGCGATTCACGTGAAGATCCGCGTACGCGCGACCCGCGCGACGCACAGGCGGAGGATCCGCAGAGCGGCAGCTCCGACGATCCGCGCGTCGATCCGACGCCCGACCGGCGTCAGACCGATACGTCCGGTACCGCAGCTTCCTAAGCTCCTTTAGTAACGCGCCATCGGGCCCGCGCTCGCACCCGGCATCGCGCTCGAGACGGGCGACGGGCGCGGATTCTCGGATCGTTGGCCGACGATCGAGCCGACCACGATCGCGAGCACGACGACGACGCCGAGGATGATGGCGTAGCGCATGACGGGCGGCTGCTTCCGCGGGCTCGCGGGATCCGACGGATCTTTCATACGTCTCAGCGCTACCCGGCGGGATGTCGATCGAATCGGCGCCGGACGGGTACGACGCTCGCATGAGCGATCGAATCGAACCGGAGACCCCGAAAGCGCAGGACGTCACGACGAACGGATCGCCGGACGACGGCATCATGGAGGACGATCTCACGGAAGAGCGCGACGTCACGCCCGAGAAGCGCGAGGACGTCGCCGAGACGCAGAAGATGGACCCGTGATCTTCGATCCGTAAACCCGCACCCGCGTGGGCGTTGCTCGCGGCGATCGTCGGCTCGGCGATGAGCTTCATCGACGGCACGGCCGTCAACGTCGCGCTGCCGATCCTCCAGCGCGATCTCGCGGCGAGCGCCGCGAACGTGCAATGGGTCGTTGAGGGCTACTCGCTCTTTCTCTCCGCGCTGATCCTCATCGGCGGATCGCTCGGCGACGTTTTCGGACGGCGGCGAATCTACGCGCTCGGGATCGCGCTCTTCGCGCTCGCGTCGATCGCGTGCGGGCTCGCGCCGTCCATCGAGACGCTCGTCGTCGCGCGTTGCGTGCAAGGTATCGGCGGCGCGCTCGCGCTTCCGGGAAGTCTCGCCCTGATCAGCGCGACCTATGAAGGCGAAGCGCGCGGTCGCGCCATCGGGACGTGGTCGGGTTTTTCGGCGATCACGTCGGCGCTCGGACCCGTGCTCGGCGGCTGGCTCGTCGAAGCCGGTTCGTGGCGGCTCGTGTTCCTCATCAACGTTCCGCTCGCGGTGCTCGTGCTCGCGATCCTCGCGTTCCGCGTTCGTGAGTCGCGCGATCGCGAGGCGTCGCGTCGGGTCGACGTGCCGGGCGCGGTACTCGCGACGCTCGGGCTCGGCGCCCTCGTCTACGGACTGATCCGTCTGCAATCCGGCGGCGACGCCGCCGGTGCGATCGTCGCAACCGCGGGCGCGTGCGGTCTCGTCGCGTTCGTCGCGGTCGAGCGCCGCAGCACGCATCCGATGATGTCCCTCGACCTGTTCCGTTCGCGCGCCTTCGCCGTCGCGAACCTCTACACGTTCGCACTGTACGCGACGCTCGGAGGCGGTCTCTATTTCGTTCCGTTCGATCTCATCGACGTGCAGGGCTACTCACCGGCGGAGGCGGGCGCGGCGCTCTTGCCGTTCGTCGCGATCATGTTTCCGCTCTCGCGCTTTTCCGGCGGCATCGCGCTGCGCACCGGGCCGCGCGCGCCGCTCGCGATCGGAGCCGCGTTCGCAGCCGCGGCTTTCGCCGTCTTCGCATCCGCGGGCATCGCGCATCCCTACTGGACGACGTTCTTTCCGGGTGCGGTCTTGCTCGGCATCGGCGGCGCGGCGTTCGTCGCTCCGTTGACGACGACGGTGATGGGCGCGGTCTCGTCGTCGCATGCGGGCGTCGCCTCGGGCATCAACAACGCGCTGTCGCGGACGGCCGGACTCGTCGCGATCGCCGCGCTCGGCATCGTGCTCGCCCATACGGCCGCGGCATCCGCGACGGACCATCGCGCGATCGGAAGCGCGGCGAAGACGGCGTATGCCGCGGGCTTTCACGCGACGATGCTCTGCTGCGCGTTCTTCGCGGCCTGCGCGTCGCTCGTCGCGTTGCTGGGCTTCCCGCGCGATCTTGCGATGACGGCCCCTCGTCGCGATAGGTGATCGAACACCACCGTCTTCTTGGGGGGATCACGCGATGTCAGCGATCACGACGAACTTGCAACCCGCGTTTGCGAATCCGGAGCCGGCACCGTTCGCGCCGCCGTCGTTCGGCAACGGCACGGCTCAACCGTTCGCGCCGTCTGACGGCATCGCGTACGCACCCGTCCCGGGCCCGATCGCACCGCCGTCGTCGGGCGGCCTGTACGGCGGCTCGTCCTCGCGCGACACCGGCCTCGGTTCGTTCTCCGGCGTCATGAACGGCTTCATGAACTTGCTCTCGAGCGCGATGTCGTCGCTCGGCAATCTCTTCGGGCTCGGAACGACGCCGGCGGCGCCGGCACCCGCATCGCCGGAGCGCTCGTTCACGAGCGCGACCGCGTCGTCCGTAGGCGATCCGCACGATGCGTTCTCCGGCACGACGTCGCAGGGCACGACGGTCTCGAACGCGTGGGACGACATGAACGCGCACGCGGATCTGCTGGATTCGGATTCTTTCACGGGCGGTTACGGCATCTCGTCGACGGTCACGGCACCGAACGCGAAGGGCGTCACCTACAATGCGAGCGCGACGGTCGCGACGGACGACGGCAACACGCGCGTCACGATGAATGCGAACGGCTCGTATGCGGTGTGCGAGAACGGGGCGAACGTCGACCTCACGCGCGGCGTAACGACGCAGCTCGATGCGACGGAGAGCGCGACGCTCGGCGCCGACGGGACGCTCACGATCGTCGACCGGAACGCGAGCGGCGGCACGATCGATACGACGCTCGCGTCGAACCACGACGGCGGCGTGGACGTGAAAACGCAAGCGTCGAACGTCGATCTCGGCGGCTATCTCGCGGGACACGGCAACATCGCCACGGGCCCGATCCGTTTCGGCAACGCGCCCGGTGCGGCGGTGACTTCCCCGTTCGGCACGACGACGTCGCAATACGGATCGGGCGACGATTCGTTCGAGGACGTGGCGCGTCTCTTGCAGCAGGACGTTGCGGCGCTCTGATCCGAGCAAGGCGGCCTTCGTCTCGAGTTGAATCGTCACGCGATGTTCGCGCCGAGTACGTTTTCGATCGTCGCAGCCGACCCGTTGACGGGTGAGATCGGCGTTGCGGTACAGTCGAAATTCTTGAGCGTCGGCGCGGTCGTTCCGTTCGTTTCCGTCAACGGCGCGATCGCGACGCAAGCGTTCGCGAATACCGCGTACGGCCCGCAGGCGCTCGCGATGCTCGCCCGCGGCGACGCGCCGGACGCGATCCTCGCCGCCCTTCTCCGCGACGATGCGGGACGTGACGATCGCCAGGTGGGCATCGTCGCGCGCGACGGCCGGTCCGCGACCTTCACGGGCGCTCGCTGCATCGACGCGGCGGCGGGCGTCTGCGGAGACGCCTTCGCGGCTCAGGGAAACTGCCTCACGGGTACGGACGTCGTCGACGCACTCGTCGCGACGTTTTGCTCCGAGCGCGGTCACCTCGCGGACCGCTTGATCGCGGCGCTCCGCGCGGCGCAGGCGCGCGGGGGCGACAAGCGCGGCCAGCAGAGTGCCGCACTCGTCATCGACAAACCGGGCGGCGGATATGCCGGGTTCAACGATCGTTACGTCGATCTCCGCGTCGACGACCATCCGGCTCCGATCGAAGAACTCGCGCGGCTCCTCGAACTGCACAAGCTCTATTTCTTCGCGCCGGACGATGCGGACGTGCTCGCGATCGACGCGTCGCTCGGCGCGGAACTCACGAGCGAGCTCGTGCGGGTCGGGGCGCTCACCGCTCCGCGCGCGTCGTTCGACGACGAGGCGAAAGCGGCGCTCGTCTCGTTCATGCACGTCGAGAACTTGGAAAACCGCGTCCGGACCGACGGCCGCATCGATCGGCAGACGCTCGCGCATCTCCGCGCCGCCCCGGCGTCCGCTACGGCGTAATCGTCAGCGCGTGCTCGCGGAGCCGAAATGCCACGCGTACGCGTTCCAGTCCTCGACGATCCCGTTCGGACGGAAGCCCTCTAAATCGGTGTTGTACGCCTCGATCGCGCGCGGCCACCAAAGATCGACGTAGGGCACGTCGCGCGCGAGGGAGCGTTGCACGACCGCATATGCGGCCTTCCGCGTCGGCAGATCGTAATGCGAGAGCGCGGCTTCCTCCGCGACGTCGACGGCGTGCTCGCAATAGCGCGACCAGTTGTATCCGTTCGGCGGACGCTGGTCGCACATCAGCTGGCTCGAATCGTCCGGATCGACGCCGGCATACCACGTCATCAACCCGGCGTCGTACTTGCCGCTCGCGAGGATGCCCGTGCCGACGGGCCCGTAGAGCAATTCCGTGCGATAGCCTTTGAGCGCGACGTCGAAACCGGCTTCGCGCAACATCGCCGCGATCAAGACGCCGCGGTTGCGGTCGGTCAGGCTATCGGAGCGGAACGCGATGCCGATCGTCAGGCGGCGCCCGTCCTTCGCGAGGATGCCGTCCGCGCCGGGCGTCCAGCCGGCGGACCGCGCGAGCGCGCGGGCCTCCGGCAGATCGCGCTTCGTCGTGCCCGCCGACGGATCGAACGCCCACATGAACGACGGGATGTCTTCCGTCGCCGCGATCGTCGTGCCGTACGTCAGCTCGGCGACGAGCGCGCGCTTGTCGACGGCGAGGGCGACGGCGCGCCGCAAACGCACGTCCGAAAACGGCGGCCGCGCCGTGTTGAAGATGATCGAATCGACGCCGTTGAACGGTTGCAACCGGATCGCGACGCCGGGAAGATTGCGGATCTGCGGATAGACGCGCGGCGTCGGCTGCATGAACCAATCGACCTCGTGATCGCGCATCTGATTCGCGATCGTGTTCTCGTCGCCGACGAAATGAAGGACGACGTGCGGGATGCGCGGCCGGCCGAGAAAGTACCGTTCGTTCGCGGCGTACTCGATGCGGTCGCCGCGAAGCCACCGCACGATCCGGTACGGGCCCGTGCCGACCGGTAACGCGTTGAACGGCACCTCGTTGAGGTCCGCATAGCGTTCGAGCAGATGGGCGGGCAAGATGAAGATCGGCGCGTCGCTGTGCGCGAATAGCGTGTGCACGGCGGGTGCGAACGGACGCAGCAGCCGGAAGACGGCCGTGTTCGCGTCCGGAGTGTCGACGCGCTCGACCTGATCGTAGCCGTGACGCGTCGCGACGTTGGTCTTCGGATTCATGATCGCCCGCCACGTGAAGGCCACGTCGCGGCTCGTGAACGGGGCGCCGTCCTGCCAGACCACGCCGCGACGGAGCCGGTACGTGATCGAGCGGCCGTCGCGCGAGATGTCGCCGTTCTCGAGCGTCGGCACGCGGGCCGCCAGAATCGGGACGTCGCGGCCCTCGGGATCGGTCGCGACGAGCGGATCCATCGCGAGCGCCTCGATCTGAACCTCGAATTGCGACGTCGTGAGGATCGGGTTCAGCGTGTTCGGCGAGGCGATCATCGCGATGCGCAGCTCGTCCGGATGCGTCCACGCGTGCAGGCCGGCCGGTCCCGTCCCGCCGGTCTTCGTGCACCCGGTCGCGCCGGCGGCCGTGACGAGCACCGCGAGCACGGCGCGGACGTAGAGATGAGGACGCACGCGTCAGCTTACGCGCGCGGGGCATCGCGGCCCCGCAGAACCGGTGCGCCACAATGTTGGCACAGAGCGACCGTATCGTAGGCTCAGCGACTCCCCTCGACACGTAGCGGGGGCCCGAAGGAGAGGCACATGCAGAGCGAACGACAGGTCACGAGCGAGCAAACCGACGCGTGCGACGATCTCTACGAGGACGACGACGCGGCCGAGATCCGATACAGCCTGACCGCCCTCGGTGAGGCGGTCCTCGGCCGCGATCCCCGCGGACGCGGTCGGCCGATGTTCCGCGGCTTCGGCCCCTGCGCGAAGGTTGCCTGAGCACCGATCCGTTCGCGACCGCCGCCGCCGCCGTTGACTCTCGAGACCGTAAGCTGGTATACTCCGGTGGTTCCGGCCCACCGCGGTGGGGCTGAATTTGTGTGCGTCTACGATGTGAAGACGCCCGTCACTTGGAGAGTCCGTGCCGACTATCAGTCAACTCGTCCGTTCCGGTCGCGCGAAGATCGAGAAGAAGGTCAAGGCCCCGGCCCTGCGCGTCGCGCAGACCGGCCCGAAGCCGGGTCATCCCGACTTACCCTTGAGAACCTTCGAAGTTCGGGGCAACCCGTTCCGGCGAGGTGTCTGCACCCAAGTGAAGACGATCACCCCGAAGAAACCGAATTCGGCACTCCGTAAGGTCGCGCGCGTGCGCTTGACCAACGGTGAGGAAGTGACGGCCTACATTCCGGGCGTCGGTCATAACCTCCAGGAGCATTCGGTCGTTCTGATCCGCGGCGGGCGCGTGAAAGATCTTCCGGGCATTCGATACCACATCATCCGCGGAACGCTCGACACGTCGGGCGTGGCGAATCGTAAGCAAGCGCGCTCGAAGTATGGGGCCAAGCGCTCCACGAAGAAGTAGGTAGGACCCATGCCTCGTAAGGGAGCCGTCCCGAAACGGCAGATTCTCCCCGACCCGCGTTTCAATTCGAAAGTGCTGGCGCGCTTCATTAACAAGGTGATGCTCGCGGGCAAGAAGTCGACGGCGGAGCGGATCACGTACGGTGCGCTCAGCGTCGTCGGCGAGAAGCTCGGCCGCGATCCGATGGACGTGTTCACGCAGGCGCTCGGCAACGCGATGCCGCTCGTCGAAGTGCGCCCGCGCCGCGTCGGCGGCGCGACCTATCAGGTCCCGATGGAAGTGCGTCCCGATCGCCGTCAGGCGATGGCGATGCGCTGGCTGATCCAGTACGCGCGCAAGCGCCCCGGCCACTCGATGCAGGAGAAGCTCGCGGGCGAGATCATGGACGCCGCGAACAACGTCGGCGCCTCCGTCAAGAAGCGCGAAGACACGCACAAGATGGCCGAAGCGAACAAAGCCTTCGCCCATTACCGTTGGTAAGATAGTATGGCAGCACTCGTCAGAGAGTATCCTCTCGAACGCACCCGCAACATCGGCATCGCCGCGCACATCGACGCCGGCAAGACGACCGCGACGGAGCGTATCCTCTACTACACCGGCCGTCTGCACAAGATCGGCGAGGTCCACGACGGCGCGGCCACGATGGACTGGATGGTGCAGGAGCAGGAGCGCGGCATCACGATCACGTCCGCCGCAACGGCGTGCACGTGGCGCGAGACGCGAATCAACATCATTGATACGCCTGGCCACGTGGACTTCACGGT
>CAJCIN010000294.1 GCA_903970385.1 Rhodospirillales bacterium
CGGGCGCTAAAGCATTTCCGTGCGGACGCTCGCGATCGAATCGTCGAGCATCGCGAGGTGCTCGAGCGACGCTTTCGTCTGCCGTAGTTCGTACCGGTAGAAATACCGGCACGCCGCGAGCTTGCCCGAGTTGAAATCGTCGGCCGCGGCCGCGGCGGCGCGCGTGGCCATCACGAGCCAACGCCACGCCACGACGACCGTACCGAACGCATCGAGGTATGCGGTGGCTTCGGTGAGCGCGCGATCCGGGCCGAGTTCGATCTGCGCCTGCAAGAGCGTCTTCGTGACGTCCGGCAAGAGCGTCGTCATCTCCGATAGGCGGTCGCATTCCTCGGCGAGCGCCGCATGCGCGCGCGCCGCGGCGATATCGGCGCGCATCGCGGCGACGAGCAACGTTACTCCCGCGCCGTCCGCGAGGCGAACCTTCCGACCGAGCAGATCGAGTCCTTGAATTCCCGTCGTGCCCTCGTGGATCGGGTTCAACCGCTGATCGCGAAAATGGCGCTCGACGGGATATTCCGGCGAATAGCCGTAGCCGCCGAGCACTTGGATCGCGAGCGACGTGGAGACGATTCCGCGTTCCGACGGCCACGTCTTCGCGACCGGCGTCAGAACGTCGACGAGCAGTTCCGCATTGCGACGCTCCGCGTCATCGGTCGACGCTGCGGCGATGTCGACGAGATGCGCGCAATAGAGCACGAGCGCGAGGCCGCCCTCGGCGATCGCTTTCTGCTCGAGCAACATGCGGCGTACGTCGGGATGCTCGACGATCGCGACCTGCGGCGACAGCGGATTTTTGTCGCTCGGCAGACGCCCCTGCGGCCGGTCTTTGGCGTACTGCAACGAGTATTCGTACGCCGCGATGCTCAGCGACGCCGCGCCGGCGCCGACGGAGATGCGCGCCTCGTTCATCATGTGGAACATCTGCCGCATGCCGTCGTGCGGCTTGCCGACGAGATAGCCGACGCACTCGCCCGTTTCGCCGAACGTGAGAACGGTATTCACGACGCCGCGCTGGCCGAGCTTGTGATTGAGGCCCGTGACGACGACGTCGTTGCGCTCGCCGATCGTGCCGTCGGCATCGACCAAAAACTTCGGCACGATGAAGAGCGAGATGCCTTTGACGCCCGGCGGCGCGTCGGGTAACTTCGCGAGCACGAGGTTGACGATATTCTCGGAGAGATCGTGCTCCGCAGCCGAAATCCACATCTTGTTGCCCGAGAGTCGATACGTGCCGTCGGCCGCCGGAACGGCCTTCGTCTGCACCTCCGCGAGCGCCGATCCCGCCTGCGCTTCGCTCAGCGCCATCGTGCCGAAATAGCGTCCCTCGATCATCGGCTTCATCCAACGCTCGCGCTGCTCGTCGTCGCCGAAGGCGGCCAGGAGATGCGCCGCACCGACCGTCAGGAACGCGTACGAATTCGCCGAGCCGTTTGCGGCGGCGAACACCAGGCCGGCCGCGGACGACAGTGTCGAGGGCAATTGCAGACCGCCGTCGTCCGCGAGAAACGACGCGCCCATGAAACCGGCGTCGATGAACGCGCGGACCGCGGTCTTCAGACGGGCGGGCGTCGCAACGTTGCCGTTGTCGAGCTTGTAGTCGAAGGCGTCGAGCTCGGCCGCCAGCGGCGCGAAATAGTCGCCTGCGATTTCATACGCCGCGTCGAGAATCGCGTCGAGCGTCGCGCGATCGTGTTCCGCGAAATGCGGCGTGGCGAGGAGCTTGTCGATTTCGAGTACGTCGAAGAGCTGAAAATCGAGTTCGCGGCGGCGCGGCGAGACGGACGTTGACGTTGCGAGCATCGGCCTGTTTTCGGGCGAAATGCGAACGGGCCCCGCTTGCGCGAGACCCGTTTTGAAGGCCGGCCGGAGATCCGGGCCCTCGACGACCTAACCTGTCACTTACGTGTTGCTGCGAACGTCCTGTTTCGCGGCGTCGAACTCAGCGGCGACCGAATGCTTCGCTTGATTCGCCATGGAGGCGATGTTCTCGCCCGGCGTCATCGCATCGCCCGCGACGTCGCGCTTCGCCTGCTCGCCCTCGGCTTCACTGCGATTGGCGCCTTCGCTGATGGCATCTTTGACGTTGTCGACGGCTTTGACGAATTCTTCTTTGAGGCCCACGTGTTGATCTCCTAAGTGAGTGCCTTAGCCGTCTGCCCGGGCAGGAGGCAGGCTAAACCTCCGCCTGGCGTCGATCCGTTATGCGAGCGCGTCGCTAAACGGCAGTTTGCGAATGCGCTTGCCGTTGAGCTTGAAAACGGCGTTCGCGATGGCCGGCGCGATCGGCGGCGTGCCGAGTTCGCCGATGCCGCTCGGCTTTTCTGTGCTCGGCATCACGATCACGTGCGTGGGTGGCGCGTCCGCGTTGCGGAGCACGGTGTAATCGTAGAAGTTCGTCTGCGAGACGCGCCCGTTCGCGAGCGTGATCTTCGCCGAGCGCGCCATCGCGAGCCCGTAGTTGACCGCGCCTTGGGTCTGCATGCGCACGATGTCCGGATTGATCACCGTGCCGCAATCGACGGCCATGACGGTGCGGTGGACGACGACGTCCGTGCCGTTCAGCGACACATCGGCGACGAGCGCGCCGTAGCTGCCGCCCCAGAGGCAGAGCGCGATGCCCTGCGCCTGTCCCGCAGGCATCTTCTTGCCGTAGCCGGCCGCCTTCGCTGCCGCTTGCAGCACGGCCGCGGCTCGCGGAGCCTTCGAGAGCAACGCGAGGCGGAACGCGACCGGATCTTTGTGCGCCGCGTGCGCGAGTTCGTCCATGAAGACTTCGGTCGCGAACGTGTTGACGTTCGCAGCCGGCGCGCGCATGAATCCGACGGGCACGCCGCTGTTCTGATCGACGTAGCGATAGTCCATGTTCGCGACGTCGTACGGCGTATTCCACGCGCCGTCGAGCGCGAGCGGGTCGATGCCGTCCTTGAAGAGCGGCGGCGCCCAACGTTTCGCGACCGAATCGGCGACGACCGTATGCGAAAGCGCGACGAGATTTCCGCTCGCATCGAGCGTGCCGGTCACCGCGTTCACGCTCATCGGCCGGTAGAAGTCGTGCTGGATGTCTTGTTCGCGCGGCCACGTCACCTTGACGGGCTTCCCGATCTTCTTCGAGATCTCGACCGCGTCGCCGACGTAATCGGCATCGAGCCGGCGCCCGAATCCACCGCCGAGATACGTGGTGTGCACCTGCACTTTATTCGCGGGCAACCCGGTGATCGCCATAGCGATCTGCTGCGAACGTGTCTGCACCTGCGTCGGAGCCCAGACCTCGACGCCGTCCGCACGTACGTCCGCGGTCGCGTTCATCGGCTCCATCGGCGCGTGCGCGAGAAACGGCGTTTCGAACGTCGACTTGAGCGTCGTACCGTGCACGGAGGTGACGTCGCCGACCTTCTTCGCGACCTTCGCGGTCGCGACGAGCGCGTGCGCCTGCTCGAGCAGCACCTTCGAATTCACGTGCGCGTTCGGCCCGTCGTTCCACGCGACGTGCACGGCGTCGTGCGCCTGACGCGCGGCCCACGTGTTCTTCGCGACGACGGCGACGCCGGAAGAGATCGCGAAGACGTCGATGACGCCGTTGATCGCTTTCGCCTTCGTCGCGTCGAAGTGCGAGACGGATCCGCCGAACACCGGCGACCGCACGACGCTCGCGTGCACCATTCCCGGGACGACCGTGTCGATGCCGTACTTCGCTTTGCCGTTCACCTTGAACGGCGTGTCGAGACGCGCGACATGTTTGCCGATCAGCGTGAAACGATCGGGCGTCTTGAGCGGGACGTCTTTCGGGACGGCGATCTGACTCGCCGCGGATGCGAGACTGCCGTACGTGGCGGTCTTCGACGAGGCAGCGTGCGTCACGACACCGTTCGCCGCGGTGCACGTCGCAGGGTCGACGCTCCATTGCTTCGCCGCGGCGGCGACCAGCATCGCACGCGCCGTCGCGCCCGCCTGGCGCAGCGGCATCCAGGAATCGGGGGTACTCGTGCTGCCGCCCGTCGTCATGTCGCCGAAGAAAGCGTCGACGTATTCCGGCGACGCCGGCGCGAAGGCGTACCGTACGTTCGCGATCGGCGCGTCCAATTCGTCGGCGAGGATCGTGCAGAAGCCCGTCGCGATGCCCTGTCCCATCTCGGACTTGGACACCATCACGGTCACCGTCTCGTCGGGTGCGATGCGCACCCATGCGTTCGGGGCGAACTCGCCGGCGGGGGTCGTGCCGGCGGCGCCCGTCGCGAGGTCTGCGGCTTTCGTACCGAGCGGCAGTGAGAGCGCGATGCAGAGACCGGCACCGAGGCGACCCGTGTACGCGAGAAAGTCGGTCCGATTCAGCGTGCCGCTCATGCGTTCGCCGTTTCGTGCGCGGCGCGGCGGATCGCGCTATTGATGCGCTCGTAACAGCCGCAGCGGCAGATGTTGCCGCTCATCGCGGCCTCGATCTCCTTGTCGCTCGGATTGGGCGTTTTCTTGATGAGCGCCGCGGCCGACATGATCTGGCCGGATTGGCAATACCCGCACTGCGGCACCTGGTCTTCGACCCACGCCGCCTGCAGCGGGTGCTCTTTACCCTCGGGCGCGAGACCCTCGATCGTCGTGACGTGGCGGCCCGCCGCCGCGGACACCGGCGTGACGCACGAACGGATCGCTTTGCCATCGAGATGAACCGTGCACGCGCCGCATGCGGCGACGCCGCAACCGAACTTCGTGCCCGTCAGGCCGACGACGTCGCGAACCGCCCAGAGGATCGGCATTTCGGGCGAAACGTCCAACTCGTGGTGGACACCATTGATGTACAAAGCGACCATATGAATAACTCCTCGACGTGAGGCCAACCGTATTCTGAGACCGGGGGGCAAGGCCCCCTCAGAAGCGGCGAGAAGCGGATCTCGATGTCGACGGATGTTCGCGATCCCGCGGGGCGGTATCTGGTGCTGTGGCGCGATCGCGTGCTCGTCGAGGCGCGCACGCGCGCGCCGTTCCCGATCGAGGCGGCGCGCGCGCCGGAGGGCGCCGACGTCCTCTCCTTCGAGCCGGGCTCCCTCGGCCCGGACGACGGCTCGGCACCGGGCGGCTTCGTGCTCTTGAACGCGGCGCGCGACGGCATGGAACAGCTTCGGGACGATCCGGCCACGGCGCTCCGCTTCATCGATCCCATGTTCGAACTCGGCCGGTCGACGGGGACGCTACGACGCGGCCTCGTGCGAGCGCTCGCGGCGGCGCGCTGGTCCGAAGCGACGCGCTTCTGCTCGCGCTGCGGCGCGCCGCTCGCTTGGGACGTGCCGGGCCGCGTGAAGATCTGCTCGAATCCGAAGCCGCACCGGCACTGGCCGCGCTTGGAACCGTCCGCGATCATGCTCGTGAGCGACGGCGAGCGCATGCTGCTCGGACGGCAAGCCTCGTGGCCCGATGGCATGTACTCGACCCTCGCGGGGTTCGTCGATCAAGGCGAATCCGTCGAGGAAGCCGTCGCGCGCGAAGTGCTCGAGGAGTCCGGTATCGTCGTCGGCCGGGTGACGTACTTCGGATCCGAGCCGTGGCCGTTTCCGGGTTCGCTGATGCTCGGGTATTTCGCCGAAGCCGCGACGCACGACATCGTGCGCGGGGACGAACTCGAGGACGTTCGCTGGTTCACCTACGACGAGGGGATCGCGCTGCAGAGCCGTCTCGCGGAGCGGACGCCGAACGCGGACACGATCGCGCGCCGGCTGATCGCGACGTGGCTTCGCGAGCGGAGCGCGTCCGAGAACGGCGTCGCTTCCTAGGGGCTTCACAACCGGCGCGGCTACACTACGAGCATGTCGCGCCGAACGTCCGGGATCACGACGACCGCACTCGTGCTGACCGCGGCGTTCCTCGCCGTGCGCTGACCGCGGTGCAACACTCGGGCGGCGAACGGGTACGAGGGGCACGTGAAACTCTTCCGCATGCTCTCCGCCGCGGTCGCGGAAATTCCACGGCTGCTGCCGCTGATGCGCGACGCGCGCGTTCCGCTTTGGTCGAAGATCGTCGCCGGCGTGCTGGCCGCGCTCGTCGTTTCGCCGTTCGATCTACTCGGCGACATCCCGTTGCTCGGCCTCGTCGACGATGCCACGCTGCTGCTCTTCGTGCTACACACGTTCGTCAATTTCGCGGAACGCCGGCTCGCGTAGAGAACGAAGCGGCATGGCGAACGACGACCGGCGCCTCGTGTACTCGACGGACGGGATGCTTCCGCTGCCGTCGTTCGATGCGCCGCGTTCGAAGAAGCTGCAGTCCTCCGCCGGCCCGGCCCTTCCCGTCGACGGCGTCGTTCGCGTCGGATGCGAGCGGCGGCGCGGCGGCCTCGTGACGCTCGTCTATGGTTTGGCTGCGAACGAACTGCAGTCGCTCGGCGCCGAACTTCGGAAGCGCTGCGGGACGGGCGGCACGGTGAAGGACGGCATCGTGTCGCTGCAAGGCGACAAGCGCGACGACGTGCTCGCGTATTTCGCCGAACGCGACCGTCGCACGAAACGGATGGGCGGATGACGGCGCTCCTCGCCGCGTTCACGCTCGCGCAGGCGGTCGCATCGCCCGACGCCGGCGCGTCAGCGGTACCGACGGACGCCGTCGCGTCGGCATCGCCGGACGACGCGGTCATCAGCGATTCGGGCTCGACGAACGCGGCCGGCTACCGGCTCGTGATCCACCGCGACGGGACGGCGGACGTGTTCCAGAACGGACGCGCGACGCGGCGCCTCCTCGCACATCCGCAGACAGCGTGGCTGTTCGCGAAACTCGACGAGGACGCGCCGCTCGACGCGGTGGAGACCGGGCACTGCATGCGGAGTATGTCGTTCGGAACGGTCACCCGCATCGCGTACCACGGACAAACGACGGGTGACGTGCAGTGCTCCGTCAGCCCGGCGGCCGCCGAACTGAAGCGGACGGTCCGGACGATCGTCGCGCAGCTCGGCATCGCCACCAGGCCGTTCCGCCGCTTCGCGCTGTAACGGGCCGCTCACCGGGACTTTCGGCCCGCCGCCGAGCACGACGCCGGCCGGCGTGTGCGGTGTCGC
>CAJCIN010000295.1 GCA_903970385.1 Rhodospirillales bacterium
GAAGCCGCCGGCGAACGCCGCGTCGTGCCACAGGCCGCCCGCATGCGAAACGGCGCTCGCGCCGGCCGGCGCGAGCCGGGCGGCGACCGTCGCCGCGAGACGGGCGAGTTCGGTGCACGCACGATCGCGCACCGCCGCCGCGTCGGGATCGCCTGCGGCCGCGGCCGCGAGGACGTCGGTCGCGAACGATGCGAGCGCGGGCCGCGTCACGTCGCCGTGCGCGAAGGCGTGCTGGATCGCGCGCAGCGACGTCGTGCCGTAGAACGCGAACGCGCGATCCGCGAGATCGCTCCGCTCGCCGCGATCCGCGCGCGTCATCGCATCGCGCAGCGCGGTGCGCGCGATCCAGATCGCGCCGCCCTCGTCGCCGAAGAAATAGCCCCAGCCGCCGGCCCGCACGTACGGCTCGCCCGCCGCGGCGTTGCCGAGCGCGACGCTGCCGGTGCCGGCGATCACGACGATGCCGGGCTCACCGTCGAGCGCGCCCGCATGCGCGATCGTCGCGTCGTGAAGGACGGACGTGCGCTCCGCATACGCAGCGAGATCGGGCGCGAGCGACTCACCTTCGTCGTACCCCGTGACGCCCGCGACGAGCGCGCCGAAGCGCGTGTCCGCCGGAATCTTCGCCTGCTCGCATGCCGCGCGGAGCGCCGCTCCGATCGCGCGCGCCTGACGATCCGAATCGCGCGGAGCGCCGACGAGGTCGGCCGGCGGTCCGACGCCGCGCGCGCGCTCGCCGCGTTCGTCGCCGATCGCGGCGATCGTCGACGTCTGGCCGCCGTCGATGCCCGCGAACCACGTCACGGACGCGCGAGCACGCGTTCGAAGCGCCGCGCGTCGGCGCCCGTAACGCGTTCGGCGTACGCCGCCGCGTCGCGTTCGCTGCCGTGTGGATGGTCGCGGTGAAAGCGTTCGTGCGCGCACGCGAGCGCGATGAAACGTTCGGCTCCTTCGTCGCCGAGCGTTGCGCGAACGCGTTCGACGGCGCGCGCGTCGATGCGGATCGCGTCGTCCTCGGGATCGTACTCGGCGACGAGCGTCGCGCCGCCCCACGTGCCGAGGTTCGCGATCTCGACCGTCACGCGCGTACCTCCGCGGCCGGCGCGGTGCGCCGCAGATCGACGCCGTCGCGGACGAGCGCTTTGCGCAGCGTCGTGATCGAAACGTCGCGCGGGCGTGAACCCGGCACGGTGAGTGCGGCGGCCGTGCCGGCGGCTTGGCCGAGCGTCATCACGGTCGGCGTCAGCCGCGCGGATGCGTGCGCCTCGTGCGTCGTCGAGATGCACCGGCCTGCGACGAGCAATCCGTCGACGCGCTCCGGCACGAGACAGCGATACGGAATCTCGTAACTCGCGCCCGGCGGCAACCGGAAGGTCGTCGTGCCGGAACCCGACGGATTGTGGATGTCGATCGGATACGCGCTGCGCGCGACCGCGTCGTCGAAGGTGCGCGCGTGCAACACGTCGTCGGCCGTGAGCGTGTACGCGCCGACGATCCGGCGCGATTCGCGGATGCCGATCTGCGCGGCGGTCGCGGCGATCCGCGCGTTCGCGAAGCCCGGCACGTCGCGCTTGAAGAACGCGAGCAACTGCATCGCCTGCGCGCGCGCGGTTACTTCCGCGCGCGTGAGGTCGTCCGGATCGAGCGGATCGATGTCGACGACGCGCGTCATGTTGACCGTCACCTCGTCCGGATACGGCGAGATGAAGAACGAGACGAGTTCGCGCGGCACGTCCACGTCGCCGCGATCGCGTGCGGCGTTCCAGAGTGCGTACAATCCCGCGACGGCCGTTAGCGACGCCGCGTCACGCTCGGCCGGCTCGATGCTCGTGCGCATCTCGGCGGGATGCTCGCGCACGTACGCTGCCGTCGCGTCCAGATCGACGTGCGAGATGCGGAACATCAGACTCGCCGGCTGCACGCGCCCGCGTTCGTCGCCCGTCTGCAACGCGACGCCGGCGGATGCCGCGACGTACGCGTCGGCCGACGCGTCGATCGTGATCGCCGCCTCGTAGTCGCGCGTACCGCCGACGGTCGCGACGCGCGCGCCCGTGACGACGCCGTCGCCGTGGAGGGTTTCGAGAAAATACGCGTGCAGCAACAGATCGACGCCGCTCTCGCGCATCATCTCGAAGAGCAGCGCCTTGTGCGTCTCCGGATCGAACGGCGTGATGCTCCCGACGTAGTCGGACGCATCGTGCACGTGCCCGGGCGAGCCATCCATCAGGACGAGGCGCTCGACGATCTCTTGCGCGATGCCGCCGACGATACGCTCCTCGCCCGAGTGGAACGTCATCCACGGCCCGACCATCGCGGCCGTCGCGGTGCCGCCGAGAAAGCCGTATCGTTCGACGAGCATCGTGCGCGCGCCGTGTCGCGCGGCCGCGAGTGCCGCCGCGCACCCGGCGTTACCGCCGCCGATGACGAGAACGTCGTACCGATTCAAAGCCGTTCCAACTACGGCGCGAGGCGGCGGACACCCCGCCGCGCGGCTTCGCCGGCTGCATCGCGAACGACGCGGCATGTTCACGCAGACGGCGGCCTTCTACGACACGATCTACGGCGCGCGCGGCAAAGCGTATCGCGCCGAGGCCGCGTTCGTAGCGGCGACGATCCGGCGCGCGCGTCCGGACGCGTCGACGCTGCTCGACGTCGGCTGCGGCACCGGCGCG
>CAJCIN010000296.1 GCA_903970385.1 Rhodospirillales bacterium
CCGAGCGCGCGACGTGCGAAGCTGCGCGCGCCGTCACACGCGACGAGCCGGCCGGCTTCGAGTTCGTAGCGACCGTCCGGCGTGTCGATGCCGAGACGAACGCCGTCGTCGCGCGCGTCCAGCATCGCCGCGCTCGAGTGCCAGCGCAGATCGATCTCGGGCGTTGCCATGACGGCCTCGATCAGGAACTGCTCGACGAAGCACTGCTGCAGGTTCAGCATCGGCGGAAACTTCTGGTCGTCGTCGTGCGGCATCGTAAACGACAGCACGTCGTGCCGGCCCCACGAGCTGCGGCCGCCCGTCCACGGCAATCCGCGCGCGACGATCGGCCCGGCCACGCCGAGCCGATCCCAAATCTCGAGGCTGCGCCGCGAGAGGCAGATCGCGCGGCTTCCGAAACCGACCGTGTCGCGCGATTCGATGACGACCGACCGAACGCCGTGGCGCGCGAGGCCGAGCGCGACGGTCAGGCCGACCGGTCCGGCGCCGAGGATGACGACGGGCACGCGCGCGGTCGTGCCGTCCAATTCCGGCGGCCGGCGGAACGCGTGCCGTGGAAACGACTCGTAGATGCTCGCGTCGATCGACATCCGTAACGCTCCGTGGAGCCGCGACCGCGCACCTGCACGCGTAGCCTTGTCGTACGAACCGTGCGTCGCGATCGGAGCGGCGATGAATACGATCGGCACGCGCGGCTTCGCCGCGCATACGGCTGCGTCGCCCGGCTACCGCGACGCGATCGACGGGTTGAAGTCGTTCGACCAGCTCTCGCGCGCGCTGCATGGCCGGCGCGACGACATCATGCGCGGTCTCGTGCACGCACCCGCGTATCCGCAGCCCGGCTTCGGCTCGCCCGCGGCCACCGGTTCCGCTCTCGGCGCGGCGGTGTCGGCGTTCGTGCAGAGCGAGGGCGGTCGCGCCGCGATCGAGCGCGCCGTCTCCGCCGCCGCGACTTTTCTCAAGGGTGTGTTCGCCGGCGGTCCGACGCAGTTGCCTCTGCCATTCGAATAGCGCGAGGCGCGAACGTGAACGGCGGCGTGTCGTTCGTCGCGCCGGACGCCGTGCTACGACGGATGGGTGGTGCGTCGTCGATCGCGCTTTCGGCGTACGTGCTCGAACCGCACGGCGCGATGACGCGTGCGCTCGTCGCCGCGGCGGATCGCGGCGCTCGTGTTTCCGTGACGCTCGACGGGCTCGATGCGCGTGTGACCGCACACGAGCTCCGTTCTCACGGCATTCGCGTGTCCTATGGAGTTCCGGGCGGCGACGACGTGCATCTCAAGGCGGCCGTCGTCGACGGCGTCGCGTATCTCGACGACCGCAATTGGAGCGCGAACGGCGAGACGATCGTCGCGACGTCGCGGGCGAGCGAGGTCGAGGCGATCCGTGACGCGATCGCCGGCCGTCCGCATTCGGCGGGCCGTCTCGCGACGGAGAAGTCGGCCGCGCTCGCGCTCGAAGCAGATGCCATCCGGCACGGCGGCGATCGCATCGACGTCGAATCGGAATCGTTCGGCGCGAGCGTCATTTCCTCGGCGTTGCGCGAGCGGGTCGTGGTCGGCGCGCACGTACGCTTACTGGTCAACGCGCGCGTCGCGTTCGAGCGCAACTCGGCGCGCGAGCGTGCGTTGCTGCGCGACCTCGCGGCGCGCGGCGTCGAGGTGCGCGTCGCACCCGCGGCCGAGAAGCTGTGCGTGGCAGGCGAACGCGGCTGGGTGGGTTCGGCGAACGCGACCTACGCGGGCGAACCGATGACGGACTGGGGCCTCGCCATCGATGACCCCGCGATGCTCGCAACGCTCGAACGTACCTTCGAACGCAATTGGGACGCCGGGCACGGTTTCGACGACCGAAGCTGCCTCGAGATTAACTCAGCGCTCGGGAACGGCGAGCTCGCTCGACCTGTTCTCGTGCGATCGCTACCGTGATTCCCGGATTTTCCACGACATACTGATGGACGGCCGCGGCGATGCCCATCGGCAACTTGTCAAGAACGGCGTCCGAAGCCGAAGGAGCCTTCGAAAGGGCTTCTTCGAATCGCGAGACACGGCGACGCTCGAGACGACCGGCAATGTATCGCAGGATTCCCCAGATCGAGACGACGGTCAGGACGTGCCAGAATTCGCGCTGATCCGGCGTGCAGTGCACGTCTAGGAAGCCGCCTCCACGTTCGGAGCAAACGCTGTCCGGTGTTCTCCACACGAACGAGCTCATCAGCGAAACCACGTAGGCCGTAATCAGCCACGTACATGCCCGGCCGAACGAGCCGGCCAATCGATTAGCCGAAGAGACTCGTGAGCCCGGCACCGGCACCCGTGAGATTCGAGAAGCTCGAGGAGCCGAGCACGAGTTCGGGGTCGGCGCCGAGGTATTGGATGACGGCCGAGAGGTAGTAGCGGAAATCGATATCGATCGCCGCGTAACCGCCGCTCGTGCCGGGCGAAAAATCTGGATAGACGTTCGTCGTGTACAGGCCGCCTTTGACCGGATCGCCCACCAAGAAATGATAGGTCGAGGTTCCGTGGTCGGTACCGGCCGAGCCGTTCGACCATAGCGTTCGTCCGAAGTCGCCGACCGTCATGACGACGACGTTGTGGCTCGCGTTGTATTGGCGCAGATAGCTCACGAATTCGGTGACCGATTCGGAGAACTCTTGCAAGAGATTGCCCTGCCGGGAAATCTGAGCGGAATGCGTATCGAAGTAGCCCGGATTGTGGTTGAGATAGTACGCGCGCGTCGGGGCACCGCCGAGAATCAAGCGCGCCACTTGCGCGAGCTTGGTCTTCGTGATGCTGTACGTGCTCGTGCCGTCGAAGTTGCATTGATATGGGGCGAAGCTCGGCGTAACCGGGTCGCCGCCGGTGAATGGGCCGCCGCCCAGCCGATCGGGGTTGACCGCTCGCGCATACGCCTGAAGCGCGCCGATGTCGCCCGTAGTCTCGTTTCCGACGGTCCGCGCGTATTCGGCACTCAGCGATGCCGTGGCGTAGGCGTCGTTTGCTTCGAGGGCCGTCGATCCGGTCACGTTCGAAACCGGTCCCGTGTTGAGCGTGAAGCTGCCGATGTCGCCGCCGATCGCGAGCGGCGGCGCCTTGCGGGAGCGGAGGACCGTCGGGATACCTCCGTTGAGGGCGACGAGAGGCGAGAATCCGCTTCCCCCACCCACCTGGTCGATCGCAAGTCCGGCCCAACCGAGATCGGGCGAACTGTAGTCGATCGCTCCCGTCGCCCAATAGAACGATCCCTGTTGGTGACTGCTGCGATTCGGAACGTTCGCGGGGACGCCGACGCCCGACACGACGGCGACCTTGCCTTGAGCGTACATCGCGCGCAGGCTCGTCATGCTGGGGTTGAAACCGTACGTACCGCCCATGCCGACGGCCGACGGCGTCGCATCGAAATAGGTCTGCGCGGACTCGATCGCACTGATCGGGATCGCGATGTTCGACCGCAGCTGATTGTACAGCGCGTTCTGCTTCGCAATGGCCGGCGACCCGGTGAGCGGTACGATCGTATTGAATCCGTCGTTGCCGCCGTTCATGTCGTAGACCACGACGATCGTGTTGGTCGTTGCGGCTTCGGCAGCCCTCGCGAGGAGACGAACGAAGGTTCCGGCCGAAAACGAGACGGCGGTCGCGCCGCATAAAAACTTCCTGCGGGAAAACACGTTAGTTCGCCTCGTCTTCCGGAGAGCTCATGACGAGCCAGACGACGCCGCGCAGGCCCTGTTGAAAACTATTGTTCGCGGTCGTGCTCGAGTTGTTCGTGAAGTTCAGCATGTAATTCGTCGCGATCGCTCGGAGTTCGGGCGTCCCACCGTCGACGAGCGCATCGAGAACGTAATCGACCGCCGACCGCACCTCGGCGGGAGTTGCGATCGTGCCGGCGGGCGCGAGCCCGGTAAGGTCGAGCGTCGTATCCGCTTGCGTCGTCCGAGGTTGGATCACGACGTCCGCTCCGAGGTTCGCCGCCGATTGCCATCGCGACAGAATCTCGTAATTGTTCAGCAAGTCTTCCTTGTGCCCCGGATAGTAGAACGAAAAGACGGACGGCGGGTACCACACCTCCTGTTGCATGCTCTTCGAATCGTTGAACGGTCCGGAGAGCGGGATGGTCTGGCCGACGATCGGATTGGCCGATACGGCGTTCTTCGCACCGCGGAGCGCTCGGACCGCATCGACTTCGTATTCGATCGGTTCCTTGACCATCGTGTATTTGCCGGCGAGAAACTCGGGATCCGTGGCGATCGCGTTCACGACGAGCGCGATCTGGTTGCTCGCGTTGACGTTGGAGCACCACACGCTCGAGATGCGATTGACGTAGGCCGGTGACGGATTCTCGTTGACGAAGCGCTGGAGCATCTCTTTCGCTTCGAACGCGCACGTCGTCGGCTGCATTGCGAGGATCTGCACGAAGGCGTCCACGACGCACGGGCCGCTCGCCGCTTGGCCCGCCGGAGCCGTCCCGTTCCACGCGCATTGCGCGCGCGTCGAATCGGCGATCGTTTGCCCGAAAATCGTCGGCAGAGGCGCGTTGTTATGCATCGCCGGATTGTAGTGGCTCGCCGGATTGAACGTCACGGAATCGACGAGTCCCGGGTAGCTGCCGACTTGCGTCGATGATCCGTGGATCTCGAAGCCGGTGAGGGCTTCCGACGACGTGACGACGTCGTTTTGCGAATACGTCGGTACCGGCGTGCCGGTGGCGTCGAGTACGGGCGTTCCGTCCGCGTTGAGCTGCGTGAGTCCGATCGTATAGAGTTGCATGACCTCCCGCCCGAAATTCTGATTGGGCGGATTCGTCGCATTCCCACTGTTATAGTTGTTGTCGAGCCACTCGAGCATCGCCGGCTCCTTTGCGACGTCGCTGACGAGCTTCGCAAAATTACCGAGCGCATCGGCGCGCACCGTTTCGACGTAGTGCTCCATGTCGAAGTTGCTGCCGACGAGGTATTTACTGACCGCGAAATGCTCGAGCCAGTGCAACGTCACTTTTTCGAGGAGTTGCCGTTGCGTCGCGACCTGTTGCTGGAAGAGGCGCGTTTCGACGATGGGTTGCACGTCGTCGTCGGGGTAGATCGTCGCATTGCCCGTGAGAACCGGCATGGGATCGACGTAGTTTGCAAGGCCGGTGTCCGGAATCGCGTTGTACGCCAGTTGGAACGTGATCCACGCGGGAACGCCGCCGTGCCGGTACCAGTACGAGACCTGCTCCGGCGAGTCGCCGAAACCGAATCGGCGCATCGCGTACTGCACGTCGCTGCGGGTAGGCGCAGTTCCGCTCACGGGAACGATCGGTCTCGAGCCGAGAGCGCGGCTCGCGTTCGCTTCGGCCGGTGCGACGGAAACGGAAGCGGGCATGGGGACGCCGCCGACGCGACCCATAAAGTGGACGCGCTGAACGCCGCCCCCTGTGTGTTGCTCCGCCGAACCGAGCGTCGGAACCGTCGCCGCGTTCACGGCATCGGCGACGACGTGATAGCTGCCCACTTCATGCCCGGTCACGCCATTGACCTTGAGCAGCAGACGCGTCGCGCCGCCGGGCACGGGGAGGACGGCGAACTCGCCGACTTTCGTAACGCCGGACAGCGGTCTTCCGTTCGACGTTGCAAACGCCGCCACGAGCGCGCCCTGCGACGCACCGCACCCGCTCGGCACGTAGCTGCGCCCGCACGCGCCGTACTTCGCGGTGAGCGTGCCGCTCGCCGAAATGCGGACGTATCTCGCCGTCGACACGTCGATGCCGGCATCGTAACCTGCGCCGAGTACCGAACGAGCGGGAACGTCCGACATCGCAAAGTTCGGCAGGTTCGAAGCGGCTACCGACGACGTCGACCGTATCAGAATAACGGCGGCGCTAAGAGCCGACGCTTGTAACCTTCGCATCTTCCGTAACCTCACGTTGTCGAAGTGCCGTGCCCGGCCCGTCCATTGCAGAGTAGCATCGATTTTCGGAAAACGCGAGTCGACGACGTCGCGAATCGACGCTTTGCAAGCTACGTCACAACTCGCGCGCGAGCGTCCAAAAACGCGCGGAGATCGGTCGTGACGCGTCGATGTAGCTGCGTACATCGGCACGTTGCGCTCATTTTTATAAGGACGATCCTTTTGCGTTCAGTTGATTCTACATCGCTCGACGAGGCGTCGAGGAACGACGCCTACGCCGGCGGCGACTCGATCGTGCTGACGAACGTCGCCACTCGCGGGTTAACGGTCCGTAGCGCGCTGCTCGCGCTCGTCACGCTGATGGGAGCCGTCGCCTGCAGCGGCGGTGGCGGTGCGTCGGGACCGGCATCGGTGCCGAAGAGTAGCGCCACGGCGAGTGCCACGGCTGGAGCGGCGACACCGACACCGTCACCATCACCAATCGCCACTCCGACGAAGGTGCCGAGCTCCGGACCAACGGGCGCATCGAGTGCGCCTCCGAGTGCGACGGCGACGCCGACCGCGGTTGCGAGTGCGTCGGCAAGCCCGGCGGCTCCGGCTGGATTGCCGGCGCAACTCGGCTTTCACTACCCGATGTTTTATGGGCAAACCGTCGCGTCGTTCGCGAGCATCAATCCGGGCTATCCGCGCGGCCTCCTCGCGTTACCGAACGGCGACCTGCTCGTCGGAACGGGTTCGCCGTTCGTCGCGAACGACCAAGTCTACATCATTCCGAATGCGGACGGCCCTTCGTTTGCGGGAACGCCGGCCGTCTTCGCCACGCTCGGCGACGGTTCGTGCGGCGATGCGCGCTCTCTCAAGGAGAACGCGCAGAGTATCGCCTTCGCGCCGAGCTCGAGTGGCGGCACGATTTACGTCGGTATGGAGTGCGCGGTGCTGAAGATACCGTACACGACCGGCGACCGCGTGGCGCAGCCTGCGAAGATCATCGTTCACGTTCGGCAGGGCGCGATCGCGGATTACGCGACCGACGGCGACGTCCACCACAGTACCTCCGTTGCCGTGTCGGGAACGAATCTGTACATCGGCGTCGGCTCGTCGTGCAATGCATGCGCCGAGGTCGATACGATGCGGGCTTCCGTCCTGCGAACCGATCTCGCCGGAAACGGGCTGGTGCAGATCGCAAAGCGCTTTCGCAACCCGCTGGCGCTCGCGGTCAGTTCCAGCGGCACCGTCTGGGCCGGAGGCGCGGGTCAAGACTGCGCGGTGAGCTCGAGCTTCACGCTCGGGACGCAGCCGCCCGCCACGTGTATGTCACAGGATGTGGCGTATGAGAACGGCCACCCGTACGAATTCATCGACCCCGTTTCGCAACGTTTTGCAACGGCGGAGACGACGGTCGATTACCGTTGGCCGGACTGCGAAGAGAACAAGTGGGCCGTCGTCCCTGGTTCCGATTGCAGCGGCATGTTCACTCGGCTGGTTCAAGCGCCCGCGTACGGAACCGTCGTGGGAGCGGCGTTTTATCCGCACTACGCCTCGGCTTCGCCCGCGTATGCATTTCCATCGGCATATTGGGGTGGTCTCTTCTTCACGCTGCACGGGTCTTGGCATGAAGATGCGAGCGGCATCACCGTCGCGCAACCGCTCGTGGCCTTCGTTCCGATGAACGGCGATCAACCCGCGAATCCGCAGCAGTGGGGCGCGGCCGGCGCACCGGGCGGTTATCCGTATTCGACGTGGGGAACCTCGGGTGGAAGCCCCGTGGCGTTCCTCGACGGGTTCCAAGACAGCACGGGAGCCCGTATCGGACGCCCCGCGGGCATCGCGGTCGGCCCGAACGGGAGCCTCTTCATCTCCGACGATGCGAGCGGGCTCATCTATCGTGTGCGCTACGGGACGCCGCCGGTATCTGCATCACAGCGTAGAAAGGCGCCCGTCACGCACGAACGTCGCATCTGAGCGGGCGTCAGTCGCCGAAGAGAGCGATCGCGTTTGCCGACGTGCGCGCGTCGATCTCGTCTTGCGGCACGCCGAAGAGCGTCGCTAGTTTCTCCGCGGTCGACTGCATGTATGCCGGTTCGTTGCGCGCGCCGCGGTGCGGGATGGGCGCGAGATACGGGCAATCCGTCTCGAGGATGACGTGGTCGAGCCCGACGGCGACGATCGCATCGCGCAGGGCGCCCGCGTTCTTGAACGTCGAGACGCCGCCGATGCCGAGCTTGAAGCCGAACTCACCCGTCAACCGTTTCGCCTGTTCCGTGTCGCCCGTGAAGCAATGCACCACACCGCGAATGTCCGCTCCGTGCTCGGCGACGGTCGCGACGAAGTCGTCGAACGCGTCGCGCTGGTGAAAGATCGCCGGCAGATTCCGCTCGCGCGCGAAGCGCAGCCCCTTGACGAGCACGTCGCGTTGGACGTCGCGCGGACTGTGATCGTAAAAGTAATCGAGGCCCATCTCGCCGATCGCGCGCGGCGGCCGTTCGCCCGCGGCGATCAGCGCGCCGAAGGCCGCGCCGACGTCCGGTGGGGCGTCTTTCGCTTCGTGCGGGTGGATGCCGATCGCGTAGTCGAGATCGTATCGCGCGGCCGCGGCTTGCGCTCGCGCGCTGTCGCCGACGTCCGTGCCGATCGTGATGATGCGCGTCACGCCGGCGGCTCGCGCGCGCGCGAGCATCGCGTCGCGGTCGACGTCGAACGCCGGATCGTGAATGTGTGCGTGCGTGTCGATCATCGGCGCGCGCGACGCTACGCGACGGACGCGTCGAGTCGCGGGAAGAGTGCCGCCTCGGCAGGCGCGGTCTGCGCGCCGCTCGCGAGGCGCCCCCAGACGAGCTCGTCGCTCCACGCGCCGGCCGGTTCGCCCGCGAGGCCGAGCTGCGTCCACATCCCGCGCGCGGTCGCCGGCATGAACGGGAACGTCAGATGCGCGAGCCAGCGGATGCCCTCGCAGAGGTCGTAGAGCACCGCGTCGAGCGCCGCGTCGTCGCCGCGCTTGTGCAGTTCCCAGGGCTTCTGCTCTTCGATCGCGCGATTGAGCGCCGTCACGAACTCCCACACCGCCTCGAGCGCGTCGCGGAACGCGAGCCGCTCGACGAGCGCGCCCGTGCGTGCGCCGAGATCCGCGAAGCGCGCGCCCAATGCGGACGGCGCCGCCGCCGGGATACGGCCGTTACGGTAGCGCGCGAGCATCGCGAGCGATCGTTTCACGAGGTTGCCGAGATCGTTACCGAGATCGCCGTTGCGGCGCAACCGCACCTTCTCTTCGCCGAACGAGAAGTCGCTGCCGAAGTGCGCCTCGCGCAAGAGGAAATAGCGGATCGTATCGGAGCCGAAACGCTCCACGAGCTCGAAAGGATCGACGACGTTGCCGCGGCTCTTCGACATCTTCTCGCCCTCGAGCGTGATCCAGCCGTGCGCGAACACGACGTTCGGCGTCTCGAGACCGAGCGCGAAGAGCACGGCGGGCCAGATGATCGTATGGAACCGCGCGATCTCCTTACCGATCAACTGCACGTTCGGCGGCCAGAACGTGCGGAAGCGCTCGCCGTCGCTCGCGTAGTCGAGCGCCGTGAGATAATTCAAGAGCGCGTCGAGCCACACGTACATCACGCCGCCGCCGGGCAGCGGTACGCCCCAATCGAGGTTCACGCGCGAGATGCAGAGGTCGTCGAGTCCTCCCTCGAGCGTCGACATCATCTCGTTGTAGGCGCGCTCGGGCCGCACCCACTCCGGATGCGCGCGATAGTACGCGACCAAACGATCGCGATACTTCGACAGCGCGAAAAACCAATTCTCCTCGGAGAGCCACTGCACGGCGCGGCCGCACTCGGGGTTCGGGCAGCGTCCGTCGATCAGTTTCGATTCGAGCCAGAACGTCTCGTCGTTCGTGCAGTACCAGCCTTCGTACGTCCCGAGGTAGACGTCGCCGGTTTCCTTGAGCCGTTCGAAGACGGCGACCACCTGCGTCGTGTGCCGCGTTTCCGTCGTGCGGATGAAATCGTCGTAGCCGACGTCGTATGCCGCATACAGCGCCTTCCATTTCGGGATGAGCGCGTCGGTCCACGCCTGCGGATCGAAGCCCGCCTCGCGCGCCGCCTGCTCCACCTTTTGGCCGTGCTCGTCCGTCCCGGTCAAGAAAAACGTCGGCCCGAGCGTCCGGTGATAGCGCGCGAGCACGTCCGCGGCTATCGAGGTGTACGCGTGACCGATGTGCGGATTGCCGCTGATGTAATAGATCGGCGTGGTGACGAAGTAGGCGCGCTTGGACATCCGGAGCGACATCTTGGCGTCGCCGCGGAACCCCGCCTGCGAAATCGCGCCCTCGCCTGCCGATACTAGTGAGGATGGGTCCGTCCTCGACTTCCCGCCGGATCGCCGCCGCGGCAGCGTGCTTCGCCGCATGCGTCGTGCTCGCGTTCGTGATCGCGGCCTACGTCGCGGACGAGACGCGGCCGGGCCACGCCGGGCCGCTCACCGACCCCACCGATTTCGTCGCGTTCTATTGCGGAGCGAGCGTCCTCGCGCACGGTCACGATCCGTATCGCGCCGAGCCGCTCCGCGCGTGCGAAGACGCGGCCTTCGCCGAGTCCCGCATCGTGATGATGGAGCACCTCGTCGTACCGGCGCCGCTTCCGCCGTACGCGCTCGCGTTCTTCGAGCCGTTCGCGTGGTTCTCGTTCCGCTTCGCGTGCGTCGCGTTCTTCTTTGCGTCGATCGCGGTCACGGGAGCGGCCGTCGCCGCGGCGCATCGGCTCTCGAAGATACCGCTCGCGTTCGTCTGCGCCGCGATCGTCGTGGCGCTCGGCGTGGGCTCGATCTACATCGGGCAACTCGTCCCCGTCGTCGTGTCGGCTCTCGCCGCGGGCGCACTCGCCGCGCGTGCGGGGAAGATGTGGCTCGCCGCGGCGTGCGTCGCCGTGGCGATGATCGAACCGAATATCGGGCTCGCGGCGCTCGTCGCGCTGTTCGCGCTCGAGCGGCGCGCGCGCGTCGCCGTCGCCGCGATGTGCGCGCTCCTCGCCGCGATCTCGCTTGGGGCCGGCGGCGTCGCGCTCGACGTCGAATACGCGACGCGCGTGTTACCGGCGCACGCGTTGTCCGAGGTCGCGAACTTTCACGCGCAATACAGCTTGACGGCGGTCGCGTATGCGCTCGGCGCGAGTCCGGAGCTCGCCGTCCGGGTCGGCGAAGCGTCGTATGCGGCGATGCTCGCCGCGGGCATCTGGCTCGCCGCGCGGCTGCGACGGACGTACGGCGACGGCGCGTTCGTCGTGCTCGCGCCGCCGGCGTGCGTGCTCGCCGGCGGCGTGTACCTGCACGACCATCAGATGGCCGTCGCGTTGCCGTTCGCGGTCACGCTCGCGCGCTACGCGCGCGGTCGCGTCGCGATTTTGACGGCGACCGCGACCGTCGCGATTCCGTGGCAGAGCGTCTTCGAACTGTTCCTCGTACCGTTCTTCCCGTCGCACGTGCGCTTCGATCCGGACTCGGCGCTCGCGCTCGTCTCGAACGGCTCGCTGCTCGCGGAAACGTCGTGGCGCGTGTGGATCGATTCGCTCGGCGGCCGTGACGGCCGCACGCCCTTCGAAATGCTGCTCTTCAAACTGCCGACATGGCTCGCGCTCGCCGCGCTCGCGTATTACGCGGTGCGACCGGCCTTGCGGTCCGCGATCCGGCGGTAGAGCTCGCCGCGCTCGCCGAGATCGCGCGCGGCGAGCGTTTTCGCGGCGTGACTCGGCGAGACGCCGGCCGCGAGAAGTTCGTCGATCGCGGCGTCGAGGTCGTCGTCGCTCGGCGTCACCGTCGCCTGCGGTGCCGCGGGTGCGAGCACGAGGACGATCTCGCCGCGGACCGGCCGCTCGAGCGCCGCGAGAATGGTCTCGGGCGTCCCGGCGATCTGCTGCTCGAAGTGTTTCGTGAGTTCGCGGGCGACGAACGCAGCGCAGCTCGGCGCGATGCCGTGCAGGTGCTCGAGCGTCGTGACGATCCGGTTCGGCGACTCGTAGAACGCGGTCGCGACACCGCTCGCCAGCGCGACGCGTAGCGCACGCTCGCGCTCGCCGGCCGCGCGCGGAACGAATCCCTCGAACGCGAGCCGCGCGACGTCGAAGCCCGACAGGACGGCCGCGCAGACGAAGGCGCACGGCCCCGGCAGCACCTCGACCGCGATCGCCGCCGCGCGCGCGGCCGCGACGAGCTCGCGGCCGGGGTCCGAAATCCCGGGCATGCCCGCGTCCGTCACGACGGCGATCGTCTCCGTGCGCGCGCGCTCGAGAATCGGTTCGGTCGCCCCCGCCGCGTTCTGCTCGCGATAGCTCCACATCGGCTTCGCCGGAAGGTCGAGTGCCGACAACAGGCGTCGCGCGACCCGCGTGTCCTCGGCGACGATGAGATCGCACGCGCGGAGGACGTCGAGCGCGCGCAGCGTGATGTCGCGGAGATTGCCGAGCGGCGTCGGAACGAAGATCAACGGCAAAGCCGCATCCCCTTATCGTGCCCGACCGGGCAAACCTCGCGCTAGAGCCGAACGTTCCGTGCGATGGCGGATTCGACGATGAACGGCGCGACGGGCTTCGTCCGCGAGATCGAGCTCAGCGGCCACATTCTCGATTCGGGCGTGTTCGGGCGCGTGCTCGAGATCATCATGGACAACGAGTTCGCGCGCTATACGATCGACAACTTCGCCGTCGGCAAGACCGCGACCGACCCGAGCACCGCGCGCCTGCGCATCGAAGCGGACACGGGCGAGCACCTCGACGACCTGCTCGACAAGCTGCGCGACATCGGTGCGGTGGTCGCGGGCGACACCGACGCGGCGACGATCCCGGCGCCTGCCGACGGCGTGTTGCCCGACGACTTCTACGCGACGACGAACCTCGAGACGGACGTCCGCATCGCGGGTCGCTGGCACCCGGTCGCGCTACCCGAAATGGATTGCGCGATCGTGCTCGCCGGCGACGCCGCATCGACGATCGCACCGTCCGACGTGCGCGCGGGCGACGCGGTCGTCGTCGGACACGAGGGCGTCCGCGTGCAAGCGCTGCAACGCCCGCGACGCAAGGCGGTCTTCGAATTCATGTCGAGCGCCGTCTCGAGCGAGAAGCCGAAAGAGTCGCTGATCGCGGAGATCGCGCGCGAGCTGCTCGCGACGCGGGCGGCCGGCAAACGCGTGCTGCTCGTCGGGGGTCCGGCGATCGTGCACACCGGCGCCGGCAAATATCTCGAACGCCTCATCGAAGCGGGGTTCGTCAACGCGCTCTTCGCCGGCAACGCGCTCGCCGTGCACGACATCGAGTCGCAATTCTACGGGACGTCGCTCGGCGTCAACCTCGCCGACGCGTTTCCCGTCGAGGAAGGCCACGTGCACCATCTGCGCACGGTGAACCGCATCCGCGCCGACGGCGGAATCGCGAACGCGATCGCGAGCGGGCGGCTGACGAGCGGCATCATGTACCAGGCGTACGGCAAAGGCATCCCCGTCGTGCTGGCCGGATCGATTCGTGACGACGGACCGCTGCCCGACGTCATCACGGACGTCGTCGAGGCGCAGCGCGCGATGCGGCGCTACGTGCCGGAGATCGGCATGGCGCTCATGGTGTGCACGCTGCTGCACTCGATCGCGGTCGGCAATCTCTTACCCGCCTCGTGCAAGGTCATCTGCGTCGACATCAATCCGGCGAGCGTCACGAAGCTGACGGATCGCGGGTCGACGCAGACGATCGGTCTCGTGATGGACGCCGACTCGTTTCTACGCGAGATCTGGCACGCGCTTCGCAGCGAGACGGTCTCGCACGCGGGTAGCACCTAACCCAGATCGAGCGAGAGCTGTGCGTCCGCCGCAAGCGGTAGGATCGCGCCGATCTGCTCGCGCGGAAAGCGCGTCGCGAGCATCGCGGCGAACATCTGCGCGTCGCGCGCCGCCTGGCCGCGACGATGGTTGTTGAAGAACGCGAGCACCTCGCGCACGTCGGGGTTCGACGCGATGTCGACGAGGCGATCGACCCACGGCTCGAGTTCGTCTTCGCGGTAGGCGTAGTCGTAGCGCGTCGTCGCGTCGCCGCTCCACCACGTCGCTGCGTTGCGGCCGTGGAAGCGGACGTACGCGATGGGCGAGGTCGCGTCGGTGAGCGGGCGCGGCAACGATGCGAGCTGCGGCTCGTCGACGGCGACGAGACCGACGCCGAGGTCGCGTAAGAACGCGAGCGTGCGATCCGTCTGCCAATCCGCGTGGCGAAACTCGGCGACGAGGTCGATGCCGGCGAGCGCGTCGCGAAGCGCCGTCACGTGACGTTCCGCATCCGCTCCCGGGCGGAAGCCGTTCGGAAACTGCATGAGCGCGCACGCGAACTTCCCGGCGGCGAGCAGCGGTTCGAGGCTCGCGCGAAACGCGCGCACGTCCTCGTGCACGATGCCGCGCGCCGGTTCGGGCACGTGCGTCGCCGTGCCGGGCAACTTCGCGGTGAACCGAAACGTCGCGGGCGTCCGGCGCGCCCACGCGGCGACGGTCTCGGGCGACGGCACGCCGTAATACGTCGTGTCGATCTCGACGATGCCGAACGAGCCCGCATACGAGGCGAGCATGTCCGCCCGCTTCGTTCCCGGCGGGCCGCAATCAACCGCCGGTGATGTCACCCTCCACTACCGGCATGTCTTCCATTCCCTCCACTACTGGCATGAATTTTGTGAACTCCCCTTTTAGATGTGCCTCTGACTTCTCGATAGCACATATCCTAGCCGAATCCCCCGCAATTAATCCTTGCACTCTTCAATCGCCATGAAGCCAAAGAAAAAGTGCAAAGTTAGATGAACAAGTTCCCCTATCCTACAACAACTGAAGAATGACTGTCCTACTGTTGCACGACTAC
>CAJCIN010000297.1 GCA_903970385.1 Rhodospirillales bacterium
CGGAGCGGTCGATCGCCTCACGTGCGACGTCGAACACCGCCGGAAAGACGAAGAAGCCGTGAATCATGCCCGGATAACGAACGAGTTCCGTCGGAACCCCCGCCGCTTCGAGCCGCTCCGCGTAGAGTTCGCCGCCGTCGCGGAGCGGATCGAATCCGGCCGTGATCACGAGCGCGGGCGGAAGGTTCGAGAAATCGCTCGCCTCGAGCGGCGCGAGATAGGGATCGCGCGCGACCGGCACGGCGCCCGCATGATGCCGTTGGAACCAGCGCATCGTGTCGAGCGTGAGGAAATAGTCGTTGCCGAACGCGAGCATCGAGTCGCGCGTCATGTCGCGATCCGAGCCGGGATAGACGAGCAGTTGGAAGCAGATGGGCGGCCCCGCTTCGTCGCGTGCGATCTGCGCGACGACCGCCGAAAGCGTCGCGCCCGCACTGTCGCCGCCGACCGCGATGCGGCCCGGATCGCCGCCGAAGGACGCCGCCTCGCGCGCGACCCACGCCGTCGCCGCATACGCGTCCTCGCGTGGTGCCGGATACGGGTGCTCGGGAGCGAGCCGATAGTCGACCGAGACGACGAGACACGCGGCGCGATTCGCGAGCATCCGGCACGTCGCATCGACCATGTCGAGGTCGCCGATCACGAAGCCGCCGCCGTGGAAGTAGACGAGCACGGGGAGCGCGCCGTCCGTTGCGATCGCGGGCGTGTAGACGCGCGCCCCGATCGGGCCGAGCGGCCCGGGGATCTCGCGCGCGACAACGCTTTCGACGTCCTCGACGGGCCCGGCACACAACGTGGAGAGCATCGCGCTCGCCGCGCGCGCCTGCACGGGCGTGACCGTCGAGAGCGGCGGCCGTCCTGCCGCAGCGAGACGATCGAGAAACGCGCGTGCCTGCGGATCGAGCGACGATTCTTGCATCAGTGTGACTCGCTTTCGAAGCCGAGTTGCCGGGAGAGTTCGCCCGCGATCGCGCGCGCCGCGACGGCGAGCTTCGCTACGCGCTCCTCGGTCATGCGCGTGGTCGGCCCCGACACCGACATCGCGCCGACGCATTCGCGACGTCGATCGAACACCGGAACCGCGAGACAGCGCACGCCGTCTTCCATCTCTTCGTTGTCCACGGAGAAACCGTTCTTGCGGATCAGCGCGAGCTCGGCTTCGAGCGCGGAACGCCCGAGGATCGTCTTGTCCGTGTAGCGTCGCATCGGCGCCGCGAGCACCGGTTCGATCGCCTCGCGCGGTTTGAAGGCGAGCATCGCCTTGCCCGTTCCGGTGCAATACAGCGGCGCACGCATCCCGGGCGCGGTGAACATCTTGACGAGATGCAGACTCGCGACCTGATCGAGATACACGACCTCGGTCTCGCTCGCCGTGACGAGATTCGCGGTTTCGCCCGACTGGCGCATCAAGCGTTCGAGATACGGCCGCGCGACGAGGCGGAGATCGAGGTGCAGATCGGCCGCGCTCGCGAGCGTGAAGACGCGCGAACCGAGATGGTAACGCGAGCTGTCCGGATCCTGACGCACGTAGCCGCGGTCGACGAGCGTCGCGAGCAGTCGATGAACGGTGCTGACGTGGAGGCCGACGAGCTGCGAGAGTTCGCTGATGCCCGTCGCCCCGCGCCGTGAGGCCAGCGACTCGAGCACGTCGAGCGTCCGGTCGACGGATTGGACCTTCGGCCGGCCGGAACCGGTCGTGCGACGCACCTTCGCCGGCGGCTGCTTCTGATTTTGCACGCTGCGAAAGTCATTTTCGGCCCCATGCCGTCACGCCTTCCGCACGAAACGATTCTCCGCTTCGACCGGGTTGTGGCCCCCGATGGACGTATCGACGCTGCGCGACCGCGTGGACGCCGCCCTCGAGGACGTGCGGCCGAACATCCGCGCGGACGGGGGCGACGTCTGGCTGATTCGCATCGACGGTCCGGTCGCGCTCGTGCAGATGGTGGGTGCGTGCGGAGGCTGCTCGATGGTGGCGCAGACGCTCAAAGGCGCGATCGAACGCGCGGTGCGCACGCGTTGTCCCGAGATCGAGCGCGTCGAACAAGTGTAAACGCTTTACCGACAAATTTATCAATAACGGCAAGGGAAAAACAGTGCGGGCGATGCGCTAAAGCGCGGTTCAATCGGGCCGAACCAATGGGCGAGGTACCTTTGCACATGCGCTCCAGCGACGCTTCACGTCGACGCTTCGTTTTCACCGCCCCGGCCGTCGCGCTTGCGGGCTTCGCGCTCCTCGGCGACCTCGCCGACGCCGCCGCGGCCGCCGAGCCGAACGACGTCGCGCTCTTGAACTCGGGCATCGAACTCGAGCGGGCCGGCATCAAAGCCTACACCGACGCCGCGGCGACGGGTCTGCTGAGCGCCGACGTGTCGAAAGTCGCGCTCGGATTTCGAAGCGACCATGCCGCCCATCGCGACGCGTTGATCTCGGCCGTCCGCGCCGCGAACGGTATCGTGACGACGCGGACGCTCGCGGTCGACTATCCGCCGCTCCGCACGCAAGCCGACATCCTCGCGTTCGCGCTCTCGGTCGAGCACCTCGCGGCGAACACGTATCTCACGCTCATCCCGAAACTGCAGGATCGCGATCTCGCGAAGGCCGCGGGCTCCATCCTCGGCATCGAGACGACGCACGTCGCGCTACTCGCGCAGGCGCTCGGACAGCCGGCCTACCCGCAACCCTTCGTGGAGTAGGCGTTTGAGGTCGATGTCGCGCAACGTCGGCGGCTTCCGTTTGAGCTTCCTCGCGCGCTTCGCACTCTCGACGTTCCTCGCCGCCGTCATCGCCGCCGCCGCCCTCACGTACGTACTGATCGATCGGCACATCGCGGCGATCGAGGCCGACGAGGGCGTCACGGCGGCGGGCCAGATCGCCGAACTCTTGAACGAACCGCTGGCTGACGTGCCGCGCGCGGGACGTCCCGGCGGCTGGACGCTGCAGGGGCTCCGCCTCGCCGACGAAGCGGCGAAGCGCTTGCAATTCGTCGACGGCTTCCGGATCTACCGGTACGACGGTTCGGAGCTGTATCCGACGCAGACGCGTGCGGTCGCGCCGGAGATCGTCGCGGACGTGCGCCGGACGTTGCAGACGGGAACGCTCTGGACGCGACTCGGCGATCGCAAACGCAGCGAGACCTTCGTGCAATACCTGCCGTTCGCGACGAAGCGAACGATCTTCGTGCTCGCGATCGATCTCTCGCGCGCGGCGCTCAGCGAACAAGAGCGCGGCGAAGTGAAGACGATCGTCGTCGCGTCGGCCGGCGCGATCGCGATCGTCTTCTTCGCGCTGATCGCGCTCGCGACGGGCGCGTCGCGCGAACTCGAACTCCGCCGCCGGGAAGCGCAGGACACGTTCGTACGGACCTTGACCATCCTCGCCGAAGTGATCGATCGCCGCGACCCGTACACCGCGGGTCATTCGTCGCGCGTCGCCGCGTATGCGAAGCAGCTCGCCGTCGAAATGAAGCTCTCGCGCCGCGAGATCGCGGTCGTCGAGCACGCGGCGCTGCTGCACGATCTCGGTAAGATCGGCATCCCCGATGCCGTGTTGCTCAAACCTTCGCGACTCGACGCGCAAGAACGCGAGATCATCGAACGGCATCCCGTGATCGGCGGCGAGATGCTCGGCAGCATCAGCACGATGAGCGACATCGCGCCGTGCGTGCTGCACCATCACGAGCGGATCGACGGACGCGGGTATCCGGACGGCCTTCCCGGCGAACGCATTCCGCTCGGCGCACGCCTGATCGCCGTCGCCGACACGTTCGACGCGATGACGACGGACCGGCCGTACCGGCGGGCGCTCAGCGTCGAGGCCTCGATCGCCGAGATGCGGCGCGTGAGCGGCACGCAACTCGAGGCCGCATTCGTGGAGGCGTT
>CAJCIN010000298.1 GCA_903970385.1 Rhodospirillales bacterium
GGCGGGCACGGTCAGGTGCCACGTCGCGGTCGCGCTCGACGTCTTCCGATGCGGCACGTTTTCCGAGAGGATCGTCCACTCGCCCGGAATCGGCTCGACGACCTCGACGTCCTGCGGTTCCGTCTTCGCGTTCGCGACGCGCACGTCGTAGCTGCTCTCGAACGTGCAGCCGCCGAGCCCCTTGAAATCGGTCTGCTTCTTGTTCGCGGTGACGTCGAACGAGTCGCCCACGTGCAGGCGCACGTCCTCGTTGCGCGGCGTGTGATCGATGCGGTCCGAGCCGAGAAATTGCGACGTGCCGCGGCTATCGTTCGCGTAGAGCCGGACGAGACCGCCCGGCAGCGGGATACCGAGATCGCCGCCCTTGTTCGTGAACGTCACGTACGCGCCGACCGGCAACTTCGCGCCGAGATCGGCGTTGGCGTTCGAATAGTACACGTCGGATCCGCGCAGCTCGAGGGTCTCGCGGATCGGCACGTTGCGCGCGCTCAACAGCGCGACTTGTTTCGTCTGCCCGTTCGCGATCGTCGTCGTGCGCGGCAACGTGTAGAGGTGATACTCGAAGTAGTTTTCTTGTCGGACGACCTCAACGCCGTTGACGCTATACGAATCGGACGTTTGGCTGGGTTGAAACGGTCCTCCACCCGACGGTGGGATGTTCACGTTTCCGGCGACGAGTTGCAGATGTGCGGCCGGATAGGTCGTGCCGCTCGTGTTCGTGAGCGTCACGAGCCCGTTCAGGTCCATGTGCGTCTTGTCCGGGCTGAGGACGCCGACGTAGTCCGCGTGCCATCCGAGCCCTCCCGAGAGGTACGCGAGATCGACGTCTTGATCGCCCGCACGCGCACTCTCGAGATCGAGCAGCAGCGTCGGCCGATCGCGCAGGTCGTTCGGAATCGCCGGGAACGCGACGTGCGACCCGTCGAGCGACGTCTCGATGCGGTCGGCATATTGCAGGACGACGCCGTCGTCGTTCGCGAGCACGCGGGCGCGTTCGCGCCGTGGCCGGCCCGGCACCGGAACGTCGTGGAAGACGATGACGTCGCGGCCCACGTACTTCGCGAGCAGCGACGACGGCGCGAGCAGGCTGAAGTCGAAGTTCTGTTCGACGACGGCGAGACCGTCCGCGACGGTGAGGCTGCGCACGACCGCCGACGTCGGATCGAGCATGCCGCTGACGTCGCGCCAGGCGATCCGATTGATGCCCTTCGCGAACGTCAGCCGGCGGTGGTCGTGCACGAGTGCCGAGGCGCCGTTGTAGATCGTCACGTTCAAGCGACGCTGATCCGCTTGCGTCGACACGTGCTCCGCGGGATCCGCGCCGCTTCGCATCGGAGCGGCAGCCAGCGAGGCGAGGAGCGCGCACGACGCGACGAAACGGGAGAAGCGAACGTCGCGCATCAGAAGCACAGCTTCACGTCGGCACCGTAGCTCAAGGTCGTCGACGCGTTCTTCGGCACGTGCAGCGTCCACGTCGCCGTCCCACTCGACGTCTTGCGATGCGGGAAATTCTCCGAAAAGATCGTCCACTCGCCCGGGATCGGTTCGACGACTTCGACGTCTTGCGCGACGTCTTTCGCGTTGGCGACGCGCACCTCGTACGTGCTCCGGTATTCGCAGCCGCCGAGCCCCTTGAAGTCCGTCTGCTTCTTGTTGCCGGTGACGTCGAACGAGTCGCCGACGTGCAGCCGCACGTCTTCGTTGCGGGGCGTGTGGTCGATGCGATCCGACCCGAGGAACTGCGACGTGCCGCGGCTGTCGTTCTTGTAGAGCCGGAAGAGGCCGCCGGGGAGCGGTATGCCGAGATCGCCGTCCTTGTTCGTAAACGTCACGTACACGCCGATCGGCAGCTTCGCACCGAGATCGGCATTCTGGTTGGAATAATACGACTCGGAACCGCGCAATTCGAGCGTCTTGCGGACCGGCACGTTGCGCGCGCTCAGCAGGGCGACCTGTTTCGTCTGCGCGTTCGCGATCGTCGTCGGCAACGGCAGCGTGTACAGATGATATTCGAAGTAGTTCTCTTGCTGCACGTTCGCGGATCTCGTGCGGACATCAGCGATCAACCTCAGCCCCCGCGGCGACGGTTCCTCCGCGACGTTCACGTTCCCGGCGACGAGTTGCACGCGCGCGTTCGCGAACGTCGTCCCGGTCGTGTTCGTCAACGTGACGAGTCCGTGGATCTCCATCCTATCTTCCGCCGGCGACACGACGCCGACGTACTCCGCGTGCCAGCCGAGACCGCCCGTGATGTAACTGAGATCGAGATCGGCATTCGCCGCGGCGGCGCTGTCGAGATCGAGCACGAGCGTCGGACGCTCGCGCAGGTCGGCCGGAATCGACGGATACTCGAGATGGCTCCCGTCGAGCGACGTCTCGATGCGATCCGGATACTGCAGCACGACGCCGTCGTTGTTCGCGAGCAGCGTCGCCGTCTCGCGCTGTGAATGCCCCGCGACCGGCTTGTCGTGCACGACCGTCACGGTGCGGCCGACGTACTTCTCGAGCAGTGCCGCCGGCCGCAACAGATCGAAGTCGAAATTTTGCTCGAGCACGGACACGGCGCCGGGCGTCGTGAGGTCGTCGAGGATGGCCGACGTCGCGTCGATGTTGCCGCTGACGTCCCGCCACGCGATCCGGCTCGTGCCCGCATCGAGCGCGACGCGCCGGCGATCGTGCACGAGCGAGAGCGATCCGTTGTAAATCGTCACGTTGACGCTCTCGCGGTCGGCGAGCGTCGAAGCGCGCTCCACGGGATCGGCCGATCCCGGCATCACGGCGAGCAGCGACCATGCAGCGACGAGCGACGCTCTCGAGGCGAAGCGGCGGTTCATGGACCGCGATTCGAAACCGCGACCACGCGGACCTACGCCGCTACGCTACGTTGCGGCGCGGCGCGCACGGCCGAGGATCATCGCGGCGACGCCCGCGATGATGATCGCGGCGCCGACCGCGAGATGCCGGTCGAAGCGTTCGTGCAGCAGCCCGACGCCGATCGCGATCGAGACGACGGGGTTCACGTACGAGTAGGTCGATGCGAGGGTCGTCGACACGTTGTTCATCAGCCACAAGAACGCGCTGAAGCCGACGATGCTGCCGAACACGATGAGGTACGCGAGCGCGCCGACCGCGCTCGGCGTGAACTGCGCGACCGCGAGCCGCTCGCCCGACACGATCGCCATCGCCGCGAGGACGACCGCCGCGACGAGCATCTGCATCGCACTCATCTGCACGAGGTCGCTCTTCGCGAGCCGCCGCTGGATGATGCCGCCGAATCCCCACGTGACCGACGTGAACACGCCGAGGAGCGTCGGAATCGCCGGCAATTGCTGCGCTCCGCTCGGCGAATAGAGATACACCATCCCGGCGAGTCCGATCGCGAGCCCGAACGCCGCGAAGCGCGTGAGGCGCTCGGCGTAGAGCGCGAAGGCGAACGTCGCCATCCAGAGCGGTGCGAGCGCGAAGAAGAGCGACCCGATGCCGCTCGGGACGTACTGCTCGACCCACGCGAACACGCCGTTGCTCGCCACGAGCAACGCGATGCCCGTGACGGCGGCGCCGCGCCACTCCGCCGCTCGCGGGAGCGGCGTGCCGCGCACGCGGCTCCACGTCCAGAGCAACGTGCCGGCGATCGCGAACCGGATCGCGACCATCGCAAACGGTGGCAGCGTCTGCACGGCGACGCGAATGGCCGGCGCGGTCGAGCCCCACAACACGTAGACGAGCAGCAACGCGACGGCGACCGCCGCCGCGCTCGGGGCCGGGCGCGAGAAAGCCCGGCTCGTCGCCGGGCTTTCGTGCGCGTCCGTCTTTTCGCGGATCAACGCTTGCGCGTCGATACCGCCGTCGCGCGGCGCGACGGCGCGCGCTTGCGCTCGTCGACCACGGGTGCCGTCGGGCGTTTCGCGGAGCGGCGCATCGGGACGACGACGCCGTCCTTGGGCGGCGCGTCGCCGAGGAAAACCGGCGTGATGATGCGCTTGCCGAACGCCTGCTCGAAGACTTCCGAGATCTCTTCGACCGGCACGAACGTCATCGTGTCGCGCACTTCTTTCGGCACGTCGTCGAGATCCATCTCGTTGCGTTTCGGCAACACGATCTTCGAGATGCCGGCGCGCTTCGCACCGAGCACCTTCTCCTTGAGACCGCCGATCGGCAGCACTTGCCCCGTCAGCGTGATCTCGCCCGTCATCGCGAGATTCGAATCGACCTTCGTATTCGTGAGCAACGAGGCGATCGACGTCGCGAGCGCGATGCCCGCCGACGGGCCGTCCTTCGGCGTCGCGCCGGCCGGCACGTGGATGTGCAGGTCGTGCTTCGAGAAGTAGTCGTCTTGCAGACCGAGTTCGCCCGAACGCGAGCGCAAGAACGAGACGGCGGCCTGCGCCGATTCCTTCATCACGTCGCCGAGTTGGCCCGTGAGCACGAGCTTGCCGCTGCCCGGCATGACCGTCGTCTCGATGAACATGATGTCGCCGCCGACCGGCGTCCACGCGAGCCCGGTCGTGACGCCCACGCTCGCGGTGCGCTTCTTCACTTCGTTGTAGTAGCGCGGACGCGAGAGATAGTCGACGATCGTCTCCGGCTTGACGCGCGCCTTGAAGCGCGGCTCCTCCGCGATCTTGCGCGCGATCTTGCGGAACACGGTGCCGATCTCGCGCTCGAGATTGCGCACGCCCGCTTCGCGCGTGTAGTCGTTGATCACCGTGCGGAGCGCGGCGTCGCTGATCTGCACCTGCGAATCGCGCAGGCCGTTCGCTTCGCGCTGCTTCTTCACGAGGTAGCGCTTCGCGATCTGCATCTTCTCGAACTCGGTGTAGCCCGAGAGCTGGATGATCTCCATGCGATCGCGGAGCGGACCGCTGATCGTCGAGAGGTCGTTGGCCGTGCAGACGAAGAGCACTTGCGAGAGATCGAACGGCAGGTCGAGGTAGTGGTCGCGGAACGAATTGTTCTGCGCCGG
>CAJCIN010000299.1 GCA_903970385.1 Rhodospirillales bacterium
TTACTAGGCTTATCGGACGCAGGAGACTTCACCTGAGTCCAAATTTGCAGGAATGAGGAAATTCCTTGAAGCGTCAATTGCGGGCGGCGGCCGTGGCCGCGACCGTCCTCCTACCTCTAGCGGTGTCTGCACAGTCGACGACGATGTCCTTAACGGACGTCGCGCATACGCTCGGCTATCACTATGCGTATCTCGGCCCGGACGAAGCGGTCGCGCTCAGCCGGCCCGGTATCGTCGTGATCGTGCGCCCAGGCGCCCCGCTCTTCGATATGAACGACCGCGAGATTCCGGTCACGGGCGCCGTCCCCGTCTATAAGGACGGTGAGGTCTACGTCTCGAGCGGAATGGTCGCCACGCTTCGCCGGCTCGCCGGGCCGAATGCGACGGTCGGCCGCGACGCGATCTCGGGCGTCCAGCCCTCGGTCAGCGGCCCGCACCGCACGCCCGCGATCCTATCGCTCTCGGCGATGCACATCGAGGGCGATCAGGCGCTGCACGTGGAGGGCCAGGCGACGCCGTTTGCCGCGATTACGTTGACGCTCACGGCGAAGGTCTCCCGTTCGATCCCCGACGTCGTGGTGAGCCGCCTCCACGTCGAAGCCGACAAAGCCGGCGCGTTCACGGGACGCGTCGCGATCGCACCCGTCTACTTCACGGGCTCGCTCTACACCGTGGTTGCCGCGACCGACGCGAACATGTCGCGTTCCGTGACGACGGTCGTCTCCGAATTCCCGAACGGCCATTCGAAGGTGCCTTCAGAGGAAACCAAACGTGGCAACCACTGAGGACATCGGCTCGCTCAACACGCGCATCGCGTACGAGTCCGACTGGCGCGACTTTTCCGCGTACTGTAAGGCGTCGCGCATCTGCCCGTTGCCGGCGCGCCCGCGCGACGTCCTCGCGTACGCGAACGATCTGCGCTCGACGTACCGGCTCAAGCCCGCAACCGTGCGCCGCCGCATCTACGGCATCTCGCAGAAGCATCTCGGCGCCGGTCTCGCGGATCCGAGCGGCGACCCGGCGGTACGCCAACTCCTGAAGTCGCTCCGCAAGAGCAGCGAGAAGTCGGCGAACGCGTCGAAGCGCCCGCTCCGGTTCGCCGCGCTCGCGAAGATCCGTAAGCAACTCTCGAAGGACGAAGCGATCGATCTGCGCGATTGGGCGCTGATCCTCACCGGTCTCTCGACCGCGCTCGAGCGCGAACGCATCGTCGCGCTCGACGTGCGCAACCTGCTCTTCGCAACGGACCGGCTCGTCATCCGTCTGCCGCGCAGCGACAGCACGCGGCTCAGCGCCGTTCGCGAGATCGAGATCCGGCGGCTGCCGGGCGATCCCTATTGCGCGGTCACGGCGCTCGAAGCGTGGCTCGACGCCGCGGTCATCGATCGCGGGCCCGTTTTCCGCTCGTTCCGCCGCGAGAAATCCGTGACGGCGCGACGCCTAACCGGCCGCGGCATGACGACGGCGATCCAGCAGCGCTTCCGCGCGGCCGGCCTCTCCGACGAGCTCTCGTCGAACAGCCTCCGCTACGGCGCGGCCGAGTACGCACGCTACGCGCGCAGCGCGGCGCTCCGCCTCGGAACGCTCAAGCTCCGCGTCGACGGCGCGGTCGTCGCATCGAAGACGAAGCCGGCGCCGCGGCTCCCCGTGCGCCTGCAACGCGGCAATCAGTATCGTCACTTCGCCTCGCAGTCGCGCTCGCGCGCGAACGAAGCGTCGCGTACCCGACGGGCGGCCGGCCGCTGACGGCGAGCCGCTCTCCACGGCAACGAAAGAGAGACGCCGAACGGCGCCTCTCTTTTTTTGTGCGATCGCGCCTCTGCCGGTGAGCGTCAATCGCCGCCGATCGAAACTACAGAGGACGTAACGGTTTCGGGTGAGCCATCATCCAGCGCTCGATCGGAATACGTCCATTTCGCGCTAGCATACAGGTCGCGAACGCGTCTTTCTTGGTGCGAACAATCATAACTCGGGAACGCGACCTGCTCGAGCACCTTCGAAGTGTGGTCGCTCAAAGCGAAGGGCGGTATCGCCGGCTTTCTTTCGGCAGGCGACTCGTCGGGTTCGGGCTCGGTGTCGGAGTGCGTCTTACGAGTCGCGGAAATTACGTAGGTACCAGGTCCGCTGCCGCGTATAGGGCACCCGCCGGGCTTCATCCGAACGAACTCGGAACTCTCGTCGGGACGTGAATAAAAGGTTAGCGAAGCGAGGTCGATCTCGATGCGCTTATCCGTCGAATTTTTTGCAAGCACCGAGATTGCAAGCCGCGACGACTCGGGACGGGTAACGGTCAGTGAGAGTCCTACAGTATCGGCACCTGCGTTCGTTTGCGCTGCGGAGGTAACGATCGGCGTGGCAAACACCGATGCGCATAACGCGACCGCATGGGTGGTCTTTTTTAGAGCGCTCGACAAAGCTGACACCTCATTCGCCGACTCGTGTGGCAACGTCAGCTCGTAAGCCCCATGCTGGTTCTCGAACTGCTGCTTGAGAATATACCATGGCGGTGCGCAGCAAGGAGACGTCATCTGAGCTAAGCCCAGGACGTGCGCCGTCGACGGGACACGCGGTCGCGGTCGCGCCTATGCGGCGCGCGGGTCGTGTTCCGAGAGCTCGAGCAGATTGCCGGGCGCGATCAGATCGAGGCGGCTGCCCGCGCCGAGTTCCACGACGCTCTTCGCACCGCGGCACGTGAACGCCGGCCGATTCGGCACGGCGTTCGGCGAGGTCGCGACGACGCGATTCGTGCCGTCGAGAAAGATCAGATCGATCGTCGCGCGCATGCCCATCGTGTGCACTGCGGGACAGCCGCCGAGCCAGATGCCCTGCGTCGGCGCGACGGCGCCGCGCGTCAGCAAGCCGACCATCCGCGTGAACGGATTCGTCGCTTCGCGTACGTCGTCGGCGATCACGTCGCCCGTGGTCGCGTTGACCAGATACATCGCTTGCGTCCTATCCGAGGTGCGGGGCCGACGGGATGATCAAGCCGATGGCGATTGCGGTCGCGAGGTACGGCGCGAACGCGATCGGCTCCGTCCGTTTGCGTCGGGCGAACGCGATGCCGCACGCGACCATGCAGGCCGCCGCGTACATCAGAATCGAGGTCTGGATGTCGAGCAGCGCGGCGCCGAGCGCCACGAGCTTCACGTCGCCCCATCCCATGCCCATGCCCTTCGATGCGAACGCGGCAATCGCGAACGGAATCGTCACGATTGCGAGCGAGACGACGACCGGCCCGGCTCTGTGCTCGACGAACGCCAGGACGATGACGAGAACGAGCGGCGGTAACGTGAACCAGTCGCCGATGAAGCCGCGCGTTACGTCCGTCCAGATGGCCGCGCAGAGCGCGAAGACGATCACCTCGACGACCGCGAGCTTCGCGAGATCGGTGCCGTGCATCGCGAAGATCGCGCCGACGAACGCCGCGCCCGCGATCAGCGCGGCCGCCGGTACCTCGTTCGGCACGGGGCCGCCCTCAAGCGGCGCGTCCTTCGCGTAGACGAACGCCGCGAGTTGCATCGAGAGATACGCGGAGCAGCCGAAGACGACGGCGGCCGTGAGCCACACCCACACGGGAACGTAGACGGTCATGCTTACGGAACTCCCGGATTGGCGCCCGGCACCAAGAACTGCACCGCGACGGCGCCGAAGATCATGAGGAACAGCGCCGGCAACATGAAGAGCGCCATCGGAATGACCATCTTCGTCGGCATGAGATTCGCGAGCTCTTCGGCGCGCATCATGCGCGCGTTGCGCACTTCTTCCGCCAGCTCTTCCAACACTTCGGCCATGTTCGAACCGAGACGCTCGGCTTGCACGATCGCGCGCACGGTCGCCGTCAGCTGATCTTGGCGGACGCGGTCCGCCATCGACTTCAGCGAATCGGCGCGCGAGCGCCCGAGACGCACTTCGGAAATCGTCGCTTTGACTTCGTCGCCGAGCGGCCCCGGAACGACTTCCATCGCCTGCGTGAGCGCACCGTTGAACGCGAGCCCCGCCTGCACGGTCGACGCGAGCATGTCGAGAAAGTCGGGCAGCGATTTTTGGATCGCTTTCTTCCGGTTCTTCACGGCCTTGTTGAGCTGCGAATACGGCAGGTAGCCGCCGCCGGCCGTCAACATGACGCACGCGCCGAGATAGAGCGTGTCGGCGCTTCCCATCACCGCGATGAACGTCAGCCCGGCCACGAGGCCGAGCAGACTGAACGCGAGGATGCGCATGCCGATCTGAGCGGGCGTGACGGTATACCAGCCGGCTTCCTGGAGCTTCTGCGTGAGGCCGCGGCGCTGCTTGTCGTTGAAGATCCGCGCGAACTGATCGCTCCAGCGCGTGCCGCGCGAGAACGTCAGGCTCTCGATCTCTTCGAGCCGCTTCGCCGCCTCGGATTTGACGGGGATCAGCGAATACGCGATCGTGCCCGCCGAGATGGCGAAGCCGATCGTGATCACGATGATGAGAATGCTGGAAGAATGCATGCGATCAGCCGTCCAAGATCAAGATGCGGCTGAGCACGTAGGCCGCGAGACCCTCGAGCACGCCGACGGCGGCGAGGACGCCCCAGCCCGGCTTCGTGTGGAGCAGGACGTCGCCCATTTCTTTCTGCGTGAAGACGATGAAGCCGCCGACGACGACGGGCAACGCGCCGATGATGAACGCGCCGAAGCGACCTTGCGCGGTGAGCGCGCCGATCTTGCGGATGATGCGCCGGCGATCGCGGATCGTCGTCGCGAGTTTCTCGAGCACCTTCGCGAGATCGCCGCCGGTGGATTGCTGCACGCGTACGACGCGCGCGAACATCTGCAATTCGCCCGCCGGACAATTGCGCGCCATCTCGTCGAGCGCGTCGACGATGCTGATGCCGATGTTCGAGCGGCCCATGACGCGCATGAACTCACGCCGCGCCGGGTCGGAGACTTCTTCCGTGACGAGGATGATCGCCTGGCGGAAGCCAAGGCCGACGCGCATCGCGCTCGCGATCATGCGCAACACCATCTCGAGCTGGTCGACGAGTTTCGCGATCCGGCGCTTGCCGCGGAAGCGGAGGTACATCGTCGCGAGGATGACCGACATCGCTTCGCAGAGCGGCAGCAACGCGATCGAGAGCAGCAGGCCGCCGTGCATGACGAA
>CAJCIN010000300.1 GCA_903970385.1 Rhodospirillales bacterium
TCGGCGAGCACGGCGTTCTCGTTGCTGCATCAGTTCGCCGGCACGGACGGAGCGTATCCGGAAGGCAAGCTCGTCGTCTCGCGCGATCTCAACCTGTACGGTACGACGAACGGCGGCGGTGCCAACGGCGACGGAATCGTCTTCGGTCTCCCGCTGCAATAATCGCACGTCGAAAGTCGACGAAGGATCGTTCGCGCGAGCGAGCGGTCCTTTCTCATGTTCTCGCACGCGCCGTCGTTCGGCGACGACGCTCTTAAGGCGTCGTTAACTCCCAGGAAAGTCAAGGCACGCGTTGCCTTCTTCCGCGGACGCACGCCGCGTACGCTCTCATGGGGCTACCACGCGCCCTCGACGACATCGTGTTTCATCCACTTTATTTCTTCTCTCTTCTGGAGATAGAATGTTTCGATATTCCCTTCGCCTCGGCGCAGCGCTGACCACGGGTTTGCTGGTCACCGGAGCTGCGATCGCGGCCACCGGCCCGATCAAGCCGCACGTCGTGACGGGCGGCGGCGCAGCCGTCCACCAAGCTCGTCCGCTGACGAACCCGACCGCTCGAGCGATCCTCGTCGGCGGCGGCGCGACGCTTCCGGCACTCGCGTACATGGGTCCGTTCCCGACCGCAAGCGGCGCGCCGGTGAAGTTTCTCGCGAAGCCGTCCGACGCGAAGTCCGTGTTCGGCTACTTCGATTCGAGCGACAAGTTGACGGTGCAATACTGTCAGACCGGTAGCGGTTACGGAAAGACCGTTCTCAACGGCGCGGCCAACGCGGCGAATCCCGTGACGGCGATCGGTCAGGAAGCCGTGAATCTCACGTGCACGAACGGGTCGCCCGTCGCCGGGACGAACGGTTTCCAGGGTCCGCAGACGGGAACCGGATTTCCGCTGACGGATCCGGATTTCGCGGGTAGCGATTCTCCGATCACACAGACCGATTACACGAATTTCACGACCTACAAGCACACGGATCACAACACGATCCAACCCGATCGCGGCGAAGCGGTCCAAGTGCCGTTCGTCGTCGGATCCGTCGCGCTGCTGTACAACAATCCGGATCTCGCGAACAAGCAGATCAGCCTCTCGGCCTCGCAACTCTGCAACATCTTCAACGGCACGTACACCAACTGGAGCCAGCTCGGCTACAAGAGCCGGCCGCTCACGTTCGTGTACCGCTCCGACGGCAGCGGCACGACCTTCTCGTTCTCGAACTATCTCGTGAAGGCGACGTCGTGCAAAGTCGGTACGGCCGCCCTCAGCGTCAGCCAGACGTGGGCCGGCTCGACGCCGGTCGTGGTCGAATCGCCGGTTCCGAGCAACAGCGCTTCGGCTTCGGGCAACGGTAACGTGACGAGCTGCATCGTCTCGAATACGAGCTGTGCGACCGGAACCGGCGGAGCGGGCACGATCGGCTACGTCGAAACCGCCAACGCGAAGGCCGCGCTCAACGCCGCGAGCGGCATCGAGTACGCGACGATCGGCGGCAAAGACCCGGTGAAGAATCTTCCCGAAGCCGCGAACAAGCTCGCGAACACGATCGACGTCGACAAGGTCGTGCAGTTCAATCAGGGCGGTCTTGCTACCGCCGTCGCACTGACGACCGCGCCGACGACGGCCGGTTGCCTCACCTTCGTCGATCCGGGCGCCTACAACGCGATCGGCACGGGCTACCCGATCGTCGCGGTCTCGAATCTCGACTTCGGCCAGAAGGCCAACGGCAGCACGAATTCCGCCAACCTGCAGAAGCTCGCGAAGATCCAGTTCGCGAGCACGGCGACCGTGTACAACAACAAGTACGTGATCGGCGGCACGAGCGCGAGTTCGAACGCCATCGTCATCGACAGCATCGATGCCGCTACGGCGAGCACCGGCACCGGGACGACGGGTTACTCGACGCTCCCGCTCGCGTACAGCCCGTCGACGAATACGGTGGTCAGCAAAGCCATCGGCTGCATCGGCGCCTAGTCCGCGCCGCTTCCGCGAGCGCTCGGCCCCGACGGGGCCGAGCGTTTCGGTGCTGCCCACACGCATCGCCTTCGTTTTGCTTCTTGCACTCCCGCATTCTCTGCGAGGTATTCATGCCCAACCCGTCACTCTTCGCGCGCACCGCGACGTGCGCTCTCTGCGCCGCGTTCGCGGCAACGATTTCGAACGTCGGTGCGTCGACGATCGTCCGCCATGGTCAGAGCCAAGCCGCTCCGGCGACGTCGTCGACGACGATCACGTCGAAACAACGAGCGGCACTGCTCGAACAGCAGACGTCCTCATCTTCGTCGTCATCCGACGTGGCACGCCGATCGACGGCGGCACTCGCCGGCTTCACCGACATTCACGATTTCGCCGGTCCCGAAGGCGAAGGCCCGCAGGGCGCGCTGCTGCAGGGCGTCAGCTCGAATCTCTACGGCGAGACGCAGCAGGGCGGCACAGCATCGCTCGGCACGATCTACAAGGTCGGGACGACGGCCGGCGCCGCGGTGACGACGTTCCATAGCTTCGCCGGGGGCACGGCCGACGGCGCGACGCCGAACGGCGGAATGCGCAACGTCATCGGCGACGTCGCGATCTCCGGCTATCTGTACGGCGTGACGCTCTCCGGCGGCAAGAGCGGTAACGGCGCGATCTTCCGCACCGACGCAAGCGGTAAAGAGTCGCTCGTGTACTCTTTTACGGGCGGTACGGACGGCGGCGCGCCCGCAGGGCGTCTGCTCGCATTCATCGACGGCGCGTACTACGGCACGACGTCGACGGGTGGCAAGTACGGCTTCGGTACGGTCTACAAACTCAACCCGAAGACGGGCGCGTTGACGACGCTGCACGCATTCAATGGTGCGAGCGACGGCGGTTCTCCGCTGGCCGGGCTCTCGATCGAGATCAACGGCTTTTCGCTGTCGGGGAATCTTTACGGCGTCACGACGACCGGCGGCACGCTCGGCGCGGGTACGATCTACGCCATCTCGACGAGCGGCACGTTCGGAACGGTCTACAACTTCGCGAACAGCCCCGACGCGAGCGCGCCGGAATCCGAATTGATCCCGGATCTTTCGGGGAATCTCTACGGCGTGTCTTCAGGCGGCGGAAGCGCCGGCATCGGCACGATCTTCGAGTCCGATGCGAACGGTCACGAGTCGATCGTGCACGACTTCGCGCAGGATGCGACGGGGAACGGCCCGACCGGCGGCAATCCGTTCGCACCCGTGTCGATCGATTATCGGACCGGCATCATCTACGGCACGGCCTCCGCCGGCGGCGCGAATGCGCTCGGCGTCGTCTATCGTCTCGATCCGTCGAAACCTGCGGCGACCAACTTCACGTTGCTGCATCAGTTCGGCGGCGCGGACGGCGCCGGTCCGGAAGGCAAGCTCGTCGTGTCGTTCGACGGCAACCTGTACGGAACGACGAACTTCGGCGGCGCGAACGGTGACGGTATCGTCTTCGGGCTGCCGATCCAATAACCGAACGTTTCGCGGTGCGCGCGGTTCACTCGGGTGAGAGTGGACCGCGCGCTTTTTTCGCAACGTCGCCAGTTAAGTTCGACTTAATATTTGCCGTGCTATCATCCGCGCGGCAGTTCCCGTCAACTCGCTTCGAGGATCACGTTGGACACTTCGTTTTCGAAACGACGCTTTTTTGCGTTCGCCCTGGCACTAACATTCATGTCATCGGTGCTGAGCGCGACGACGTCGGCGGCGACGGCGGGACAGATCATCGGTACGGTTATCGACGCCAAGACGAAGAAGCCGATCGCGGGCGCGAGGATCTCCGCTGCGTCGCCGAGCGAGCGTTATGCGACCACATCGAACGAGAAAGGTGATTTCGCGATCGCCGGCGTCACGCTCGATACGTACACGATCGCGATCGAAGCACGCGGTTACTCGGCGTCGTCGATCTCGGGCGCGACGGTCACGGGCGATGAAGCGTTTCGCGTTGCGTTCGTGCTCAATCCCTCGACGGAGTTGCGAACGCTCGCGAACGTCAGCGCGCGCAGTGCCGGTAGCCCGTTCCAACCGGGCCATACGGCGGACACGATCACCGTCACCGCCGCGCAGATCGATCAGATCTTGGGCAAATCGCTCGACACCGATCAGACGAAGCTGCTCGAACGTCTTCCGAGCGTCACGATCGACAAGAACGACGTGCCGCTCATTCGTGGCGGCTTCGCCTTTCAGACGGGTTACGACTACGAGGGCATCGACTTCACGCAGCCGAGCGCGGGGCTCTCGAACCGTTTCAGCAATTTTGCGAACGGAAGCATCTTGCTCGGCGCGGCCTCGTTGCAGATCACGCCGGGGGGCGGCGACGCGACGCGCGGCAACACGGGCACCGGCAACATCGATCTCACGGCCAAGCGCGGCACGTATCCGGCGACGGGCTTGATCGATTTCGAGGCCGGCGCGGTCGGCGGCGGCACGCAGTTCGGCGTCGAATACGGGTACGCGACGCCGAACAATCGTTTTTCGAATTACGCGACGTTCGTCGCCGAGAACACGCAGTATCAGTACGGTCCGTACGGTACGCTCGCCACGTCGATCGGCGCCGATCCGACGATCATCGATCCGTCGCTGCAGAGCTTCTATACCGCCGACCAGCGGCGGCTCTATCAGACCGCGATCTTCAACCCCTCGAGTCAGGCTGCGCGGACGTTTCTCGACAATCTGGTGCTGCGCTTCGGTCATCAGAACGGTCAATCGCTGCAGTTCTTCATCCAGAGCCAGATCGTTCACGAAGACCTCGATTACGGCGGCCTCGGTCTCTTCTCGGCCGTGCCGCAAACGATTTTCTTTGCGAACAATCCGCTCGTGAATCCGGTCGACATCTTCGGTGCATCGTCGAGCCCGTTGTCGCTCGATTACCTGCTGGCCGCGCCGAACGGCTTGAGCCAATCGGCGTACGCCAAGTTCATCACGCAGTTCACGCCCGCCGCGGCCGGCGCGGAGCCGGGGCTACCTTTGAAGTCTCCCGAGGCGATCTACAACTCGTTCGATACGTTCAAGATCGAGTATCAAAACAACTTCGACGGCAACAAATCCGCCGCGATACGCTTCTATCGCGCGTTGACGGATCAGTCGGAGGCCCTCCCCTCGCAAGGACTCGACGTACCGCAGAACGGCGGCATCCGCACGGGAGGCGCCGTCGACTTCACCGACATCTTGAGCACGCGCAACACGCTGCAGATCGGCGGCAAGTTCGAATACGCGATCCCGTTCGGCAGCCGTGAGGATTCGATCGACTACACGGGCGCGTACGCGGGTCTCTATCGGTCCGTCGGCGGCAGCGGGTATGCGAATCTCGGCGCCGACACGCACGATCTGCTGGCGGATTTCGTCGATCCGGTCTTAACGGTCACGGGCTCGGCCGGCAATCCGTATTGCATCGGCGCGAAGACGCCGAGCGGCGCGCCCTACCTCCCGCCGGCAGGCGGCATTCCGCAAGAGCATTGCGGATATCTCTATAAATATTTCCCGAACGGGCCACCGGGTCTCCCGCCCGAGATCGAGATCCCGACCGCGCAACAGCAGATCTACGGTCTCTACGCGCAAGATACGTACGCGCCGAACAGCCGGCTCCGCATCTCGACCGGTCTGCGCCTCGACGGCTACAACTTTCTCATTCCGGACGATCCGCAGAACCCGCCGGCGGTGGACGGCCTGCGTCATCAGCGTCTCTACGAACCGAAGCTGGCCGCGAGTTACCGGCTCACCCCGCACGACTACGTGCGCGCGAATTTCGGCAGCACGCTCTCGATTCCACCGGCGACCTTCATCGGTACGAACATCGATCGCTCGGCGTTCTCGGCTTACGCGAACGTGCCGTCGTACGATAGCGTCACCGGCAAGGCGGCGACGTATTGCGGCCCCGGCCAGACGAAATCGATCGCCGGCGTGACCTACTTCGTCGGCGATCGAACGTGCACGAGCTACGCGGACCAGATGTATTGGCTCATGCGTAACGCGCGCTTCCAATTCCAAGACCAGCTCACGTCGCCCCTCCGAGGCGCGACGTTCACGAATTACGACTTCTCGTTCTCGCACGAGTTCCCCGACCGGACGGCGGTGAGCATCACGCCGTTCTATCGCGTGGGCTACGATATCGTCGAGCCGACGCAGACGCTACTCGGCATCGATCCGCTCACGGGCACGCAACAGCTCTCGCCCGTCATCGAATCGAATCTCGGGTTGCAACGGGCCACGGGCCTCGAATTCAGTGCCGCGACGCGTCCGGTGGCGTTCGGTTTCAGCGCGCAACTTTCGGCCACGTATATCAATCAAATCGGCAACGACTCGACCACCCCGTATCTCCCGACGGCGTCGGTGCAGCTCGGCGAACTCTATCGATCGCCCGACCTATCGCCGTTTCAGAGTACGCTCGCATTTACGTACAAGACGAAGTGGGGTTTCCGCGTGAATCCGGTCCTCACGTACAAACACGGCTATCCCTACGGCGCCGGAACGCTCAACGCGTTTACCGTCAACGGCCAGAACTATTACGCACCGTACAGCGACGCACTCTACTACGGAATCTATTCCTCGTTACTATCGACGTGCGCCGTGAACCCGCAGAATCCGGGCACCGTCGGCAATCCGAACTGTTATGCGACCAAGGGCGTCGATGCGATCAGCGCCGGCCCCGGCACGTTGTTCGCGAAGGCGACGCTCAACACCGACATCACGTTCGAACTGTCCCCTCCGAACAACAAGCGCGGCTTGAAGTACGGTTTGGCGATCACGAACGTCTTCAACCAGACGGCCGGTATCCCGGTGCCGAACTACACGCAGTACTGCCAACTCGTGTCCACCGGCCTGTGCGCGCAGAGCGGCCCGTCGGTCATCGATAAGACGCACGGTCCGCAGGTGACGTACGGCGGCACGAGCGGACCGTACGTCTCGTATCCGAACCTGCAGCCGATCCAGGCGCGTTTTTACGTCCAGGAGAGCTTCTAGCATGCGTCGAGCGTCGCTTCTCGGCGCGCCGATCGTCGCGTTCTGCTGTGCCGCATGCACGACGAATCAAGTGGGCGTCTCTCCGACGCCCGTGCCCGTCGTCGTCGCGCAAACGGCGAAATTGCAGCTCGCGGTCGGTACGGCGAATATCGCGGGTCAAGCGAACGCGCAGGTGACCGGGCTCAATATCGTCACGACGTTCCGTCAGACGAACGGCCAGAACGCCACCGGGTTGAACGACCCGGTCTTGACGGCGCCGCCGGCGATGCGCCTGAGCAGCATCGGATGCGGCATCCTCAATCCCGGAGCGATCGGCAACCCGTTGCCGGTCGCGAGCGCGCCGCCGAATCAGTTGAGCGGCGTGACGATACCCCAACTGGTCGCGGCGCTGAAGACAACGACGACGTACCCGGCCGGTCTCGGACAATTCGGCGCGCAGACCGGCGTGTTCGGTTACGGACTCGGAAGTTATAACGCGGTCCCGCAAGTCGACTTGCGCGGCCCGACGGCGCCGAACGGTTTCACGCCGTGCTTTACGCCGAATCTCCCGTTCACGTCGCACGTCGACAGCAGAACGCTGATGGGCGGCACCGCGCTCAACTCGGCGGAGCTCGCGTTACCGATCGGATCGGGCCAACCGGGCGTTCCCGCCCTTTCGAGCGGTAATCCGATCGCCGCGCCGCTCACGTATGCGGTCTCCGCGGCGCAGATGCTGCCGATCACGACGTACGGCGGTCCTCCGGGTTGGCCGTCGCCGCAAGGCTACGGAAACTTCTCGTACTTCGACGGCTATCCGGAAGGCTTCACCGATTTCGGCATCACGCCGGTCGCCGGCAGCTATTCGCTTTCGGTAACGTATCCGACGAGCTCCGATTACGCGCAGAGTGCGACCCTGACGGCAACGGCGACCTTGACGAGCGCGGGCTTCGTCCTGCCTCCGATGCCCGCGCCCGTCGTGACGCGGAATAGCGACGGCAGCGGCATCGTGGCGTTGACCGTGCCCGCCGGCGTCGCGGAGACCATCGTCAACGTCTCGAGCGAGGATTGCGATCCGATCGATCGCCCCGGCGAGCCGACGAATCACTATTCGATCGTTACGAAGGCATCGGGACCGCAGGTTTTGTTTCTTTCGTCGAATCTCGGGCCGCCGGATTCGCACGGCAATCCGACCCACACGTTCTGCACGACGAGCGACCTCGTCGCGTACAATGCGTACCTCACGAGCGGCGGCCAAGCGACGCTGCCGAATCTGAGCGAGGTCTTCTACGTGCAGGCCGTCGGATTCGACTACCCGGCGTACGAGGCGTCGTATCCGTTCAACACGACGATCGCGCCGACGATCGTCGGAAGTCGCGGCACCGCGGACATCACGACGAGCTACCCGACGATGACCGACTACCAGTTGCAATTGCCCGGGAGCTCGTCATGAAGTTTCGTTTCGCCGCGCTGTGCGCGTTGCTCGCGCTCGGAGTGGCGTGCTCCGGAGGCGGAAACTCGACGCCGCGACCAGCGCCGACGACGACCGTTCCCGGTGAGGGCTATTCCGGCGCGTTTTCGGCAACCGTAGCGTTTTCGATCGTCGTTCCGTCGCAAGCCGAAACCACCACGATGGCTCGCCGTCGTCGCGCGGCGGCCGCTTCGCCCGTGCCTTCCGCACCGGCGTCCGCCGCGCCGTACATCTCGCCGCTCGTCGGTTCGATCCAGATTACGGACGTCGCCGTGAACGGCTCCTCGCTTGCGGTCGCGCAGGCTCCGAAGGTTCTCTCGCACGGGTGCTCCCACGCCGGCGCGGGTTGCACGTTGAGCGCGTCGGTGCCGGCGGCGCCCGGCGTCGTCAATCGTTATCTGTTTCAGACCTACGCGCCGGCGAGCGGGGGTGCGGCGGGCGCGCCGATCTCGAGCGGTTATGTCGACGTCGACGTCCCGTCGACCGGAAGCGCGTCGTCCACGGTGACCGGTGCGACCGTGTCGATCGGCGGCTTCGTCGCGTCCATCACGTTCTCGCCGGGCAACGCGACGCTCGCGCAGGGCGTTGCAACCGATCTCAAGGCCATCCTCGAACCGATCGACGCCGCGGGTTCCGTGATCGTCGGAAACACGTTTTTTGCGGATCCGATCGGCGTGACGAGTTCCGAGACGACATCCTTTACGATCGATGGCCGCACGTCGTTGACGCTCGTCTCGACGTTGCAAGAGCAGATCGACGTGCACTACGACGGCGCCACGTCGCTCGGGACGGTCCTCGAAGCGACGACGACGGACGCTCTCGGCAATTCCGTCACGGCGCGATTACCGATCGCCGTCGTCGTCGGCGCGAGCCCGACGCCGAGTCCGACGCCCGTTCCCACACCGACGACTCCCGGCAGCACGCCGAAGCCGACGGCGAAACCGACGCCGACGCCGACCCCGACGCCGTTACCGGCAATCAGCCTCTATGCGATCGATGCGCAAAACAACGACATCCTCGAGTACGACGTCGTCGACAGATTGTTGACCGATGCACCCGTTCCGAGCCCTTCGCCTCGCAGAGTCGTTCAATTCGACTCGGCGAGCCTCGGCGGCGGGTCGATCGTTTGCAACGAGGAGCAATCGGTGCCGGCGTTCTTGGGCGGTCTCCTCGTCGACGCGAGCGCGCGGCTCCTAGCGCAATCCGCCTGCACGGATAGCGTCTCGACGTACGTCTATCAATTCAAACCGACCGACGTCGGCCTGACCGTCCCCACCGTCTTCGCCAAGGAGCCGGTCGGATTCGTCAACTTCGGCTTAGCCGCAGCGGCCGGCGGCGGAGTCGACTATTTCGCGCTCAGCGACAACTTGAATTTCGATATCGACCTCTACGGATTTTCCTCGACGGGCACGCAAAAGGTAAACTACTTCGGCGACGGGTGTCAGATCGAGCTCGGACAACCGGCCGCACAGACGTCGTGTCCGTTCGGGTCGGGAACGTATCAGGGCTCGGTGTTCGCTTTGGCGGCGGATGCCTCGGGCAATCCGTACGTCGGACAAGACTATCTCGATAATACGTTTACGTCCGCGACCCCGCCTCAGCCGATCACACCGCCGGGACCGGGCAGCGTTACCACGCTCTATCAGCCTCCCGCCGTCTCGGTGTACGCAGCCGCATCGGGAAGCCAACCGTTCGTCCTGCCCGAACTGGATATCGCCGGGGAAAAGACCGAGATCGGCGGCAACGCGAACGGACCGTCGTCGATCGCGATCGACGGCTCGACGCTCTACGTGCTCGCCAACCCGACCGATGGTAGCCAGGTTCAATTCTTGAACGGGGCGACGGCCGTCTACGCCGGATTGTCTTCGTGCCCCGCGCCGTCTGCGAGCGCGCCGCTCGACGGCACGTCGATCGCAGGCAGCGTGAACTGCGCCGACGGCAATCCCCATTCGTATCTCGTCGCGTACGATATCTCGACGGTTCTCAGCGTGCTGAACTTCGGGCTCGACGTCGAACTGACGCCGAAGTTCGTCATCGGCGGCGACACGGTCGGAAAATTCGGCGACGGCGGACCGAACAATAGCAGCACGCAAGAACTCGCGGCCTATAACGGGATCGTCGCCGTCGTGAATACGCAGCAATCGTCTTCCAATGCGACGGGAGAGATCGACGTGTACGACACGCGCGGGGTGACCGGATCCCACACGAACATCGCGCCGGTTCTCGTCATTCCGAACCTCGCGCCGAACGCCGGCGGCTTCCTCGGAACCGTCTTTCAAACGATCGCGATCGGCCCGAGCGGCTCCGCGACCGGAGGCGCGTCGTTGCTCCTGCATCGGAACACGCACCTCGGTCGCTACACGCACCACACGAAGCCACGGAGGTTCGCGCGGCGGCGCTGACGCAAGGTGGCGACGACGCAAGGCGGCGACGACGCCGAGGCGTAACGGAGACCGCTTGATGCAGATCGATCGAGCCGTTCTCGCCGTCGTCGTCGCGGCAACGGTGTGCGTCGCGCCGGTGCTCGCGGCGGCCGACGACGACGACGGCTTCATCCCGACCGGCTTTCGCATCACGCCCGTCGCCGCGCCGGGCGCGCGCTTCGAGCGGCTCGATACGGGGTTGCGCGCCGACGGCAACGCGGACGCGGCCGAAGCGGCGGCGACGGTCGTCTCGCCCGACGGGAAGACGCTGCTCGTTCTGACGAGCGGCTACAACATCGCGTTCAAGACCGAAGCGGGCGCGGACATCACGCACGCGCCGATCGATCCGGAGACGGGGGACGCCGATGCCGCGGCCAAGCCGGTGAAGAAGGCGGAGTGGGTCTTCGTCTACGACGTCGCGCACGGCGCGCCGGTCAAGACGCAGCAGATCGCGATACCGAACACCTACGACGGCATCGCGTGGCGGCACGACGGCCGAGGCTTCTACGTTTCCGGCGGCATCGACGATCGCGTCTACGCATACGAACGCGGACGGAGCGGCTTCGCCGCGCGGCCGTCCTTTGTGCTCGGCCACAACGCGAACGATTCGAGATCGGTGCCGTCGTACGACGGCGGCATTCTGAAGAAGACGTTCGCCGGACGGATCTTGCCGAAGCTGTTGCCGACGGGCGCCGTCGTCGCGGGCCTCGGCGCGAGCGCCGACGGCCGTGTGCTCTTCGCCGCGAACATGGAGAACGATTCGCTCTCCGTGATCGACACGGCGACGCATCGCGCGCAAGACGTCGCGTTCTTCACGCCGGGGAGCGCGACGCCGCGCGGCGAGTTCCCCTACGGCGTCGCGGTGCGGTCCGATGCCGCGGGTCGCATGGCCGAGACGTACGTGTCGAGTTTGCGCGACGACGACGTGATCGGCGTCGACGCGTCCGGCCGCCTCCACGAGATCCCCGTCGGCGACGGACCGAACAATCTCGTGCTGTCGCCCGACGGCGCGACGCTCTACGTCGTCAACGGCAACAGCGACACCGTCTCCGCGATCGACACGGCGACCGATACGCTCGCGGCCACGATCTCGCTCTCCCGTCCGGGCGACCGCTACAAGGGCGCCAACGCGAACGGTCTCGCGGTGTCGCCGGACGGCACGCGGCTCTACGTGACGCTCGGCGGCGAAAACGCGCTCGCCGTCGTCGATCTCACGCATCGGCGCGTGCTCGGCCGCATCCCGACGGGCTGGTATCCGACGGGCGTCGCGGTCTCGCACGACGGGTCGGCGCTCTACGTCGTCAACGAGAAGAGCAATCCTGGTCCCGATCCCGCGAACGGCTACGCGCCGCCGGCGGGCAAAGCGCGCAACACGACGTTCGCGAATCAGTACGGCTGGGCGCAAGAGAAGGCGGGGCTGCTCTACTTGCCCGTTCCCGACGACGCATCGCTCGTGACGCTCTCCGCGCAAGTGGATGCGAACGACAACTTTCGCAATCGCGCGGTCGATGACGCGATGATGGATTTTTTGCACGCGAAGATCAAGCACGTCATCTACATCACGAACGAGAATCGCACGTACGATCAGGTGCTCGGCGATCTCGCCGGCGCGAACGGCGACCCCGCGCTCACGACGTTTCCGCAACCGCTGTCGCCGAACCATCACGCGTTCGCGCGCGACTTCGTGACGCTCGACAATTTCTACGATCCCGCCGAATCGAGCGGCGTCGGTTGGAACTGGTCCGTCGCCGGTCACGCGAACGACTACACCGAACGCGCGCAGTCCGTGCTCTACGGCAACGCCGAGTTTGCCGGCCTCACGTACGACTATCAGGGCACGAACCGCAACATCGCGCTCGGGCTGCCGCAAACGGGCGGTACGACGCCGTTCGACGAGCGCATCACGGGCGTGCTCGATCCGACCGGTTCGTCGTCGATCTTGCCGGGACCGAAAGACGTCGCGGCGTCCGACGGCGACGGCGATCTCGACGGCGACGCTGCGGGCGGCTATATCTGGGACGACGCGCTCCGCCACGGTCTGCGCGTGCGCGATTACGGCGAACACATCGATCTCGCGTACTACGATCGCATCGCGGGCGCGCCGTTCGTGCGCGTCGTGCGCGATCCGTTCGCGGAGCACGTGCCGCAGGCGATCCAGACGAAGCCCGATTTGATGAGCCGCACCGACGTCTACTATCGCGGTTTCGATCAGACGGTGCCGGACGTCTATCGCTACGAAGAGTGGAAGCGCGAGTTCGACGGCTACGTGAAGCGCGGCGATCTCCCCGAACTCGAAGTGATGACGGTGCCGCACGATCACTTCGGCGACTTCAAGGACGCGATCGAAGGACTGACGACGCCGTCGCTGCAGTTCGCGGACAACGACTACGCCCTCGGCAAGATCCTCGAGACCGTCTCGCGCTCGCCGTACTGGAACGACACCGCGATCTTCATGCTCGAAGACGATTCGCAGTCGGGTCCCGACCACGTGAACACGCACCGCTCCACGGCCTTCGTGCTGAGCCCGTATACGAAGCGCGGCGTCGTCGACCACACGATCTACACCACCGACAACGTCTTGCGCACGATCGAAGCGATTCTCGGCATCGATCCGCTCGGGATCGAAGATGCGAACGCGGCGCCGATGAGCTCGGTCTTCGCGCGCGTACCGAATCTCGCGCCGTACCGGGCCGTCGTGCCCGGCTCGCTGTGCGCTCCGCCCGTCGCGAAAGATCTGCTCGGTGCCGCCTGCACGGCGAGCGGGACGCCGCGCACGGCCGCCGTCCGGGACAGGCACGACGGCGCGTGGTGGGCCGCGATGACGGCCGGCATGGATTTCACGGGCCCGGACCGCGTCGACGCCGGCGCGTT
>CAJCIN010000301.1 GCA_903970385.1 Rhodospirillales bacterium
CGGTTCGGATCGGATAGGCCGCTGCGCGCGCGGATCACCGCTTCGGCGACCGCCGTCACGGCCTCGTCCTGACCGATCACGCGATCGTGCAACTCTTCGTCGAGCCGCAAGAGCTTGCGCATCTCGCCCTCGAGCAACTTCGAGACGGGCACGCCCGTCCAGCGGCTGACGACGTCCGCGACGTCCTCTTCCGTGACTTCTTCCTTGACGAGCCGCGACTCGCCGCCGGCCATCTTGGCTTCGTCGGCTTTGAGCTGCTGCTCGAGTTCGGCGAGTTTGCCGTAACGGAGCGCCGCCGCGCGGTTGAGATCGTACTGGCGCTCCGCCTGCTCGATCTCGACGCGCGTCTGGTCGATCTGCTGACGCGACGCACGCAAGCGCTGCACGGCGTCTTTTTCCGCCTGCCAACGCGCGGAGATGCTATCCGTCTGCGAGCGCAGCTCCGCGATCTCGCGTTCGATCCGCACAAGCCGCTGCTTCGAAGCGTCGTCTTCTTCTTTCTTCAGCGCTTCGCGTTCGATCTCGAGCTGCATGATGCGGCGCGACGATTCGTCGAGCTCCGCCGGCATCGAATCGATCTCGGTGCGCAGCTTCGCCGCGGCCTCGTCGACGAGGTCGATGGCCTTGTCCGGCAAGAAGCGGTCCGCGATGTAACGATTCGACAGCGTCGCCGCGGCGACGATCGCCGAGTCCTTGATGCGCACGCCGTGATGCACTTCGTACCGGTCGCGCAAACCGCGCAGGATCGAGATCGTGTCCTCGACGCTCGGCTGATCGACGAAGACCGGTTGGAAGCGGCGTTCGAGCGCCGCGTCTTTCTCGATGTACTTGCGGTATTCGTCGAGCGTCGTCGCACCGATCAGATGCAGTTCGCCGCGCGCGAGCATCGGCTTGAGCAGGTTGCCCGCGTCCATCGAACCTTCGGCTTTGCCCGCGCCGACGACGTTGTGCAGTTCGTCGATGAAGAGCAGCACGGCGCCCTCGGACGACGACACGTCCTTGAGCACGGCTTTGAGACGCTCTTCGAACTCGCCGCGGAACTTCGCGCCGGCGATGAGCGCGCCCATGTCGAGTGAGATGATGCGCTTGTTCTTCAGCGATTCCGGAACGTCGCCGCGCACGATGCGCTGCGCGAGCCCCTCGACGATCGCCGTCTTGCCGACGCCCGGTTCGCCGATGAGCACCGGATTGTTTTTGGTGCGTCGCGAGAGCACTTGCACGACGCGGCGAATCTCGTCGTCGCGGCCGATGACCGGGTCGAGCTTCCCCTGTTCCGCCGCTTGCGTGAGATCTTGGCCGTAACGCTGTAACGACTGATACGTGCCCTCGGGATTTTGCGAGGTCACGCGCTGGTTGCCGCGCACGTCGCGGAGCGCCTTGAGGACCTTGTCGCGTGTGACGCCCGCGTCGCGCAGCAGCTTGCCGGCGGCACCGGTGTCGTCGATCAGCGCGAGCAACAGGTGCTCGACCGAGGCATATTCGTCGGTCAACTTGTGCGCTTCGTCACCCGCCTGCACGAGCACGCGACTCGCGCGGCCGCCGAATTGCGGCTGCACGTCGCCCGACCCGGAAAGGCGCGGCAACGCCTCGGCGGCGTCGAGCGCGCGGCGCGTGAACCCGGGCACGTCGATGCCCGAGCGGGTCAGAAGTGCGGGAACGACGCCCTGATTCTGCTCGAGAAGCGCGGCCAGGACGTGTTCGGGCTCCACGCTCGGATTGCGCTCGCGGAGCGCACGGCTGAAGGCGTCGTTGAGCGCCTCGCGCACGCGCTCCGTCATCTTTTCGGCGTTCATTCTATCCGCATACAACACGTCCGCGATCCAAAAGCGTTGCAGGACCTCGACCGCGAACTCGAGGTGGATGGAGCTCGCCGAACGCCGCGCGCCGTCCGCTCCGCCCGCGATCCGGGAAGGCGCGTTCCACGCCTTTTTCGTCTTCGATGTAGCCGACACGATCGATCTCGCCCGGCTCGCGAGCGTGGCCGGCGAAGGCGTCGCGCGCGCGCCGCTGCAGCTGCGGCCCGAAGCGTCGTCGGGTTTCATCGAGTTCGAGACGCAGCCGCTCGTCGTGCGCATGCCCGCCGCCGCGAACGGCATGGCGGCGCGGGCGAAAATCTTCGATTACGGCGTCGTGTCGATCCGCCTGACGCTCCCGTGTAGCGGACCCTGGAGCGCGTTCGCCGCGCTGACGCGCCGGCTCCGCACGGACGAGGACATCACGCGCGCGGCGCGCGCGACGCTCGACCGCGTTCTCGCGGAGATCGCACCCGCGCTCGACGAGCCGCACGATCCGCTCGTCGAAGATTACTTCGTCTTCGAAGTCGAGTCGTTCGTGACGCCCGTCAACTCCGCGAGCCTGCTCGGCGAGTTCGGGGACGCGCTCTCGAGCCTCGTCCTGTGCGAGGAACGGCGCCTGACGCCGGTGGAATCGGTCGAGGCGCTCCGCATCAACTTCGCGTATTTCGACGACGATCTCTCGATCGTGCAGTGGGATACGGCGTTCGTGTACGATCGGCGCGAGGCCGCCGCCGCGACGCTCGACATCCTCGAGTTCGCGAACACGCAACTCGTCGAACTGCGCACCTACGACAAGCGGCTCGATGCCGAACTCGATACGATCTACGCGCTCGATCCGAAACGTCCGACGCGCCGCTTCGGGCGCCGCCAGGCGCAAGACGCCGCGGACCGGCTGCGCTATCTCATCGTCGACATCGCCGAGCTGACGGATCGCTCGTCGAACGCGCTCAAGATCATCGGCGACGCGTATTACGCGCGCCTCTATCGCGGCGCGGCGGGCCGCCTCGGTCTCAAGGATTGGCAGAAGCAGATCGACTCGAAAGTCGAGACCGTCAACGAGATGTACCGTTTCTTCACGGACCAGGCGCAGGCGTCGCGCAGCGAGTTCCTGGAGATCATCGTCATCCTATTGATCGCATTCGAAGCGGTGATCGGGCTGTTGGCGCTGCGCCATTAGAGCCGGCGTTTTAGAGCCGGCGCTCGTGGAGCGTGATCTTGTTGCCCTCGGGATCGGCGAACGACGCCTGTTTGCAGACCGGGCCGTCGAAGACGCCGTCGATCGTCACGCCCTTGTCGCGTAGCTCGCTCATCGCTGCGTCGAGATCGTCGACTTCGAACACCGCGCCCGCACCGGCGCCGGGCGGACGGCCGACCCATTCCGAGGCCATCAAGCTGAAGCAGCTCGTCGCGAGGTGCGCTTCGTTGTACTTCTCGACGCCGTCCTCGACGTAGGGACCGGCGAACGCGAGCCCGAGCGTCTTCTCGTACCACGCGCGCGTACCGGCGACGTCGTCCGATGGATAGGCGACGAAGGCGACGTCCACGATCTTCATCGCGATGGGTGCTCCGTCACGCGAAGACCCTCTTGCCGAGAAGCACGTCGACCTTGCGCACGTGCGCGGGCTTCGCGAGGATCGCGTTCATCCGCACTTCTCGATGGAGAACGCCTTCGGGCCGTCCGAGCCGTCGCTACCGGTCATCACGACGCCGCGATGTCGTTCTTGGCCGCTCGTCTCTTTCATAGCGAGCCGTTCGGGATCGACGCCCGCCGGACCGTCTCAGCCGCTTTCACGGCGGGGAACGATCTTGAGGACGCGCATGTCGCCCGTGCGGATCGTCACGCCCGTCGCGTCGAAATATTCGAGCAGCGGCACCGCATATTTGCGCGACGTGCCGATCACGTCGCGAAAGCCGGACATCGCAAGCTGCTTCTCGCGACGCAGCGCGCCCTCGAGCTTCGCGCGAATGTCGGCGATCTGCGAGCCACGATAGACGGCATCGTGCACCTTGACGAGCGCGCCGCTCGCGAGCAACGTGTCGAAGGCGATCGAGAGGCCCGCGATCTTCGCCGTACGGATCGCCGTGACGACCTCGTCGAACGCGACGGGCGTGTACGGCGCCACCGGGTCGGCGACGAACGTGCGATCGAAGAACTCGCGCTGTTCCGGCGTGAGCTGCGGTACGAATTCCGGCGTCGCATAATAGCCCGCGCGGCTCCCGATCCGGCCTTCCTCCGCGAGTGCCGCGAGCACGCGCACGAGCGCCGGCTCCGGCACGGCGAGCGCGCGCGACAACGCGAGCGCCGTCATCCCGAGCGCCCACGGCGTTTCGCGCTCGCCGAACTCGAGCCGCTCGCGCACGCGCGAGAACACGTCGTTCGCGGTCGCCGCATCCAGATATGCGGCGGGTTTTGCGAGCCGGAACGCGCGCCCGTCGTCGACGAGGCGATCGAGGATCTCGGTAGCGACGTCCTCGCGCACGTTGGCCGCGGCGCCGGTACGCGCGGCGGAGGCGCCCGCGAGCCCGCTCGCCGCGAGCGCGGCGAGCACCGCGACGATCTCCGGAGCATCGTTCGATGCCGGCGCATCGTCCGCGTCGAGCGCGACGTCGACGCCCGCGATCGTTCCGCCGCCGAGCAGCGTCTTCGGCGAGAGCCGCCGCACGACGAACGCGGCGCCGGGAAAGACGACCGCCGGCTCGCGCAGATGCAGCGTCGCGCGCGTCTCCTCGACGTCCGCGGGTACGTGCTCGAAGACGAGCGTGCCGAGGATCTCGGCGGACCCGAGGTACGCGCGCACCGGCGTGCGCCGCTTGAGGATCGCGAGCGCCGGCGTCAGCGCGCGAAAGCGGACCGGCACGGACGAGCGCGTCGCGAATTGTTTGCTGCCGAGCACCGTGCCGCGCGCGATCTCGTTCGTCTCCACGCCGGGCAGGTTGACCGCGACGCGCGCGCCGCCGCTGACGAGGTCCCGTTTCTCGCCGAAGATCTGCAGGCTGCGCACGCGGACGTCGCGCCCCGACGGTTCGAGCCGCAACTCGTCGCCGAGCGCGATGCGCCCCTGCATCAGCGTGCCGGTGACGATCGTGCCGTGACCGGCGAGCGCGAACACGCGATCGATCGGCAGATACGCGGGCGCATCGGGTGCGCGCGGCGGCAGTGCGACGAGCGCCGCGTGGATCGCATCGCGCAACGCGTCGAGCCCGAACCCGGTGACGCTCGAGACGGCGACGCACGGCGCGTTCTCCGCGATCGTGCCGCGCGTCGACTCGCGCACCAGCTCTTCGGCGAATCCGAGCTCTTCCGCGTCGACCGTATCGGCTTTCGTGAGCACGACGATCGTCTTCTTGACGTTCAGGTACTGGAGGATCGCGAGATGCTCGGCCGTCTGCGGCTTCGGCCCTTCGTTCGCGGCGACGACGAGGAGCAGCAGTTCCATGCCTGCGGCACCCGCGAGCATATTGTGGAGGAAGCGCTCGTGACCCGGCACGTCGACGACGCCCGCTTCGACGCCGTCCGGAAAGCGCAGGCGCGCGAAGCCGAGATCGAGCGTCATCCCGCGCAGCTGTTCCTCGATCCAACGATCCGGGTTCGTGCCGGTCAGCGCGCGGACGAGCGAAGATTTGCCGTGATCGACGTGACCGGCGGTGCCGAGGACGTGCACGTCAGGTGAGGACGGTGCGAACCGCGTCCGCGACGTCGGCGTCGCGCGCGGCCGGAATCGTGCGCAAGTCGACCAACACGTCGTCGCCCTCGACACGGCCGACGAGTCGCGGCGGTCGCACGCGCAGGCGCGCGGCGAGCTCGTTCGGCGAGACGCCGTCGCGCCGGAACGCGAGGCCGTACGACGGCAGCGTCGCGAGCGGCGCGCTCCCGCCGCCCGCGTACGCGATCGTTTCGACGTGCCGCACGCCCGGGAGATCGATCGCCGCGACGACGTCGATCGCGCGCACGAGCAGATCGCCGCGCGACCACGCGAGCATCTCGTAGAACGGAATCGTTTCGACGTCGCGCGGATCGAGATACAGTCGCAGCGTCGCGGCGAGTGCGGCGAGCGTCGCTTTGTCGACGCGCAGCGCGCGCAAGAGCGGATTCGCGCGCAACCGCGCGATCGCCGCGGCGCGGCCCACGACGATGCCGCATTGCGGACCGCCGAGCAACTTGTCGCCGGAGAACGCGACGAGATCGATGCCGTCGGCGACGGCCTCGCGCACCGTCCGTTCGTGCGGCAGACCGTACGCCTCGAGACCGACGAGCGCGCCGCCGCCGAGATCTTCCACGCTGAGCACGCCCACGCGACGCGCGAGCGTCGCGAGATCGGCCGCGGCGACGTCGGCCGTGAAGCCCTCGATGCGGTAGTTCGACGTGTGACTGCGCAACACGAGCGCCGTGTTCGCCGTCAACGCGCGCTCGAAATCGGCGAGGTACACCTTGTTCGTCGCGCCGACTTCGACGAGCGTCGCGCCGCTGCGTGCGAGCACGTCGGGCAAACGGAAGCCGCCGCCGATCTCGATCAGCTGGTTGCGCGAGACCACGACCTCGCGTTGCTTGCCGAACGTGTCGAGCACGAGCAACACCGCGGCCGCGCAGTTGTTCACGACCAGGCCGTCTTCCGCGCCCGTCGTCGCGCGCAGCAACGTCGCGACGCGACCGTACCGCGAACCGCGCGTGCCCGTCTCGATGTCGAACTCGAGATTCGAATAGCCGCCCGCGATCGTCGCCATCGCTTCGAGCGCGCGCGGTGCGAGCGGCGCGCGGCCGAGGTTCGTGTGCAATAGAATGCCCGTGCCGTTCAAGACGGACGTGAGGTCGTCGAGTTCGACGCGCGCGAGGCGCCGCCGCGCGCGCGCGAGCAGATCCTCGAACGGCGGAACCGGAACGCCGTCGCGCGCCGTGCGCGCGCGGACGTCCGCCAGAACGGCATCGACCGTCGCTTTCACGACGGTCGTTCCGAACAGAGCCGCATATCCCGCGACGTCCGGTTCTTCGAGAAACCGGCTCATCGCGGGGACGTCGCGGAGGGCCAGTTAGGCGACGTGCTTTGCGAGCATCTGCGTGATGTGCTGCTCGGGCACGAAGCCGACGATCCGGTCGACGGCTTGCCCACCCTTGAAGAGGATGAGACACGGGATACCGGAGACGTGATACTCCCCGGACAGACTCGGGTTCTCGTCTGTGTTCAGCTTGACGAATTTCGCACGGCCGGCGTGGGCCGCAGCGACCTTCTCAACGACGGGCGCCAGCATGCGGCACGGGCCGCACCAGGGTGCCCAAAAATCGACGAGGACCGGTTGTTCGCTCGCGAGGACGTCCGTTTGGAACGAGGCCTGCGAGACTTCGGGGAGCGCGCTCATGGTATCAATACCTCCGCGACGTACGACCACACCGCGGGACGGCCCGGTTGCGGCCGCCGGCGGCTACCGCGGGACGGCGCCGAACGGCACGTCCGCGTGCTCGTCGAGCACGACGTAAAGCCGCCGCCACGGCGCGTCGTCGATCAGGCGCCACGAGTGGCCGTGGCCGAGCGTGTCTTCCGCGAGCAGAACGTCACCGGGCCGCAACACGAAACGCTCGCCGTCGCGTGTCTCGAACTCGAGCGTGCCGGAAAGCGTGACGACGAGTTGCCGCACGGGCGCGGTATGCCATTCCAACGTGCCGCCGGGCGGCGTCTCCGCGAAGGACGCCGTTCCGACGCGGACGATCGTCGAGACCACGTCGCCGTGTTTCCCGGGCTCGAGTGCGATCGTGCCCTCCTCGAACCGCGACCGGTCGTCGGCCGCGGTCCAGATGCGGACGCACCTGATCGACGCGCTACTTCCCTCCGACGACCGGCGGTTCGCCCGTGATGTCCTCGATCGCTTTGGTCTGCGCGCCGAGGTTCGTGATCGCGATGACTTCGTCGCCCGGCTCGAGCCGCTGCAGACGGACGCCCTTCGTGGAACGGCCGGCCTTGCGGATCTCGGCGACGCGGATGCGGATCACCTGATTGCCGGACGTGATCAGCAATACTTCGTCGTCTTGATTGACGAGCAGCTGATCGACGACCGAGCCGATGTCTTTCTCGCGCGCGAACGCCTTGACGCCCTTGCCGCCGCGCGACGTGTGCCGGTAATCGTCGATCGGCGTGCGCTTACCGAACGCTTGCGACGTGACGATGAGGACTTCGCGGCGATCGGCTTGCTCGACGTCCATGGCGACGACCGAGTCACCGGCCGCGAGCGTGATCGCGCGGACGCCGCGCGCGTTGCGGCCCATCGGCCGCACGTCTTTCTCGGAGAAGTGCACGGCCATCCCGTCCTTCGTCCCGAGGATGATGTTGTCGGATCCGTCGGAGAGGTCGACGCCGAGCAGTTCGTCGTTTTCGTCCAGGCCGACGGCGTTGAGACCGCTGCGCCGGATGTTCGCGAACTCGCGCAGCGTCGTCTTCTTGATGACGCCGCGACGCGTGACCATCACGAGGAAGCAATCCTCGTCGAACGAGCGCACGGGGAAGACGGCCGTGACGTTCTCGCCCGGCGGTAACGTCAGCAGGTTGACGAGCGCCGTTCCGCGCGACTGGCGCGTCGAATCGGGAATCTCGTACGCCCGCAGACGATACGCGCGGCCCTTGTTCGTGAAGAACATCACGAACTCGTGCGTCGAGGCCATGAAGAAGTTCTGCACGACGTCTTCGCGTTTGAGATTCGAGATGCCGATCACGCCGCGGCCGCCGCGATTCTGCGCGCGGAAGGTGTCGACCGAGACGCGCTTGATGTAGCCGCCGACGGTCGACGTGACGACGACCGGCGTATCCGGAATGACGTCGAGCATGTTGAGCTCGTCTTCGAGCGGCACGATCTCCGTGCGGCGCTCGTCGCCGAACTTCTTCTTGATGTCCTCGCAATCGCTCTTGATGATGCCGGCGATGCGCGTGTGCGAAGCGAGGATGTCTTTGAGATCCGCGATCGTCGCGAGCAACGCGTTGTACTCGTCCTCGATCTTCTGCCGCTCGAGACCGGTGAGCGTGCGCAGGCGCATGTCGAGGATCGCGTTTGCCTGGATGACCGAGAGCTTGAACCGGTCGACGAGCGCTTCGCGCGCCACGTCCGTCGATTCGCTCTCGCGGATGATCCGGATGACCTCGTCGATCGCATCGAGCGCGATGCGGAAGCCTTCGAGGATGTGCGCGCGATCCTCGGCCTTCCGCAGCCGGAATTCCGTGCGGCGACGGATGACGGTGACGCGGTGATCGATGAAGTGGCGTAGGAACTTCTGCAACGAAAGGATCTGCGGTTCGAGCGCCTGTTCGAGGCCCGGCACGCTCGATGCCGCGGGGACGAGCGCCAGCATGTTGTAGCCGAACGTCGACTGCAACGGCGTGTGCTTGTAGAGCTGGTTGAGGACGACGTTCGGCGTGGCCGAGCGTTGGAGCTCGACGATGATGCGCGTCCCGCGCCGGTCGCTCTCGTTCTTGAGATCCGAGATCCCCGCGATCGACTTCTCGCTGTGCGCTTCGGCGATGGCCTCGACGATGCGCGCCGTCGTCACTTGGAACGGAACTTCCGTGATGACGATGCGGAAGCGGCCCTTGTCGTCTTCGACGATTTCGGCCTTGCCGCGCATCGTGACGGATCCGCGCCCGGTCTTGTAGGCATTCCGGATGATCTCTTTGCCCATCACGGTGCCGCCGGTCGGAAAGTCCGGTCCTTGAACGATGCCGGCGAGCGCATCGTCGATCTCGCTCTCGTACGTTTGGACCGGCTCGACCGCGACCGCTCCGTCGCTATCGCCGGTCTCCGCGATCGGCAGAATCGGCGAGTTCGCCGCTTCTTGCGCCGGAATCGGATGATCCAGCAAGTAGACGATCGCGTCGCAGATCTCGCCGACGTTGTGCGGCGGGATGTTCGTCGCCATGCCGACGGCGATGCCGGACGAGCCGTTGACGAGCAATTGCGGCAGACGGCCCGGCAACACGACCGGCTCCGTGCCTTGATTGTCGAAGTTCGGGATGAAATCGACCGTGTCTTCGTCGATGTCCGCGAGCATCTCCATCGCGATACGCGCGAGGCGCGCCTCGGTGTAGCGATACGCGGCCGGCGGGTCGCCGTCGATCGAGCCGAAGTTGCCATGGCCGTCGACGAGCGGATAGCGCAGCGTGAAATCTTGCGCCATGCGCACGAGCGCGTCGTAGACGGAACTGTCGCCGTGCGGGTGATAACTCTTGAGAACTTCACCGATGACGCCGGCGCATTTGCGATGCTGCTTGTCCGGCGTCAGGTTCATCTCGCGCATCGCGTAGAGGATGCGCCGCTGCACCGGCTTGAGGCCGTCGCGAACGTCGGGCAACGCGCGCGAGGCGATGACCGACATCGCGTACGAGAGATAGCTCTCCCGCATCTCGTCTTCGACGTTGACCAGTGAAACTCGATCTCTATTCAAACGTTGTTCCTAGACGCGAACGGATCTCGCGCGGGCGCGCGCCGTTCGAGCGACGAAAGCGATGGGGATGACTTATCGCGTTTGCGGGCGCGGCTTGATGACCGCGCCCACGAAAAATCCGACGAGTCCGCCGACCACCGCACCGACCATGGCGATCAAGAGCATCTTACTTCCGAGCCCGCCGCCGTGCTGGCCGAGCGACAGGAATCGCGCCGTCACGAAGAACGCCTCGAACAGCGCGGCCACGACCGCCGAAACGACGCCCGTTATGACGCCCACGACAACGTCGTTCGCTCTCCACCACATCGCCCGACTCTTCGCGTTCTGTGGTTCCGCTTCTTCTAAAGAAAGTGGCCGCCCGGTGCCGCCGGCGTGACGGTCGCGGATCTCGCCGCGTTCGAACGCTCGGCCGCGGACTTCGCGGCGACGCTCCGGGCGGGCGACGCGGTCGCGCTCGAGGGCGACCTCGGGGCGGGCAAGACGACCTTCGTCGCCGCCGTGGCGCGGGCGCTCGGCAACGCGGACGAGGTCGCGAGCCCCACGTTCATCTTCCGCCACCGGTACGCCGGGGCGCCGCCGATCGAGCACCTCGACCTCTACCGGATCGAGGATCCGGCGGAGGCGGTCGAACTCGGCCTCGAGGACGCGTTCTCCGCAGATGCGATCACCTTCGTGGAATGGCCGAGCCGCTTGCCGGGCCTCCTTCCGGCGCACGCCATCCGCATCCGGATCGAGGGCTCCGGCGACGGGCCGCGCGTCCTCGCGATCGAGCGGCCGTAGTGCTGCGGCTCGGTATCGACGGCGCCCTCGGCGCCTTTTCCGCCGCGTTGATCGACGACGAAGATCCGGCGTTCGTCCGCACCGCCGTCGCTTCGGGAAACGACGCGCTCGAACGCGGCATCGGCGTGGTCGACGAGGTGCTCGGCGGCACGCGCCTCGCGGCGCTCGGCGCGATCGCCGTGGGCACGGGTCCGGGATCGTTCACGGGCCTGCGGATCGCGCTCAGCTACGCGAAGAGTTTCGCGTTCGCGGCCGGCGTGCCGCTCGCCGGCGTCTCGTCGTACGACGCATCGACGCCGGCGGACGCGCCCGCGACGCACGCGACGTTCGTGCACGGCCGCGCCGGCATCGCCTGCGTGCGCTTCCGCTCCCCGTCCGACGAGTACGCCTTCTGCGGGCCGTACGACGCGCTCGCGGACGCCGTCGCCGAGCGAACGCCGCCCGGCGAGGAACTGTGGTGCTACGCGATTCCGGAGGGCGCCGCTCGCGCGCTTGGCGAACGTCGCACGACCGTGCGCGCCATCCCGATCGACGACGTTCCCGCCTTGCTCGTGGCCCGCCGCGCGGACTGGTCGCGCGTCGACGGTGCGCCGCACGCGCTACGCGCCGATTACGGCGAAGCGCATTATGCGGAACGTTCGTCCGAGACGCGTTCGGGGTGAGAGCCGACCTCGATCCGCGCGCGGCGGATCGCCCCGAGCACATGACGATCGAGCCGATGACGAGCGCCGACATTCGCGCCGTGATGCAGATCGAAGCGCTCTCGTTTTCCACGTCGTGGCCGTCGAGCGCGTTCGCGAGCGAACTCAACGACAACAAGCTCGCGCACTACTTCGTCGGCCGGTTGCCGAACGGCGTCATCGTCGCGTACGGCGGCATCTGGGTGATCCTCGAAGATTCGCACGTGACGACGATCGCGGTCCATCCCGACCATCGCGGCAAGAAACTCGGCGAGGAGATGCTCGTGCATCTCTTGCGCGAGGCGACGGATCGCGGCGCGTCGTGGATCACGCTCGAGGCGCGCGAATCGAACGGCATAGCGCAGAGCCTCTATCGCAAATACGGTTTCACGACGGTGTCCACGCGACGCGCGTATTATAGCGACAACGGCGAGAACGCCGTGGTGATGTGGGCCGGCAACCTGCGCGGCGACCTCTATCGCAATCGCCTCGCGACGCTCGAGCACGAGCTCCGCATCGCGATCGGCAAGAGCGGAGTGCGTTGACCCCGCGTTTCGCGGAGATCTCGCGCGGCGTTCGCGACGCGCTCGGACAAGACCATCGTTACGCGCACGTGATCCGCGTCGCGCGTCTCGCGGATCGCCTCGCGCAACGGCACGGCGAGGATCCCGCGCGCGCCCGTCTCGCCGGGCTGCTGCACGACCTCGCGCGGCTCTACACGAGCGAACGCCTCGTGGCGGAATGCGAGGCGCGTGCGATGCCGATCGACGCGTTCGAACGGCGCAACCCGATCGTCTTGCACGCGCGGCTCGGCGCGGAGCTCGCGCGCGAACGTTTCGGCGTCACGGACGAGGGCGTGCTCGATGCGATCCGCAGGCACACGGTCGCGGCCGGGTCGATGAGCCGGCTGGACGCGATCGTCTACCTCGCCGACGGAGTCGAACCGGGGCGCCAATTCCCCGAGCGCGAATCGTTCGAGGCGCTGGCCTTCGTCGATCTCGACGCCGCCATGGCGGCCGTGCTCCGCTCCTCGGTGGCGCATCTCGAACGTCAGGGCCTCGAAGCCGCGCCGCAAACGATCGCGGCACTCGCCACCTACCGATCCGTAGAAAGGACCCCGCTCTCTGCTTGACTTGATCGAACTCGTTCGCGATGCCGCGCTCGACCTCAAGGCCGAGGACGTCGCGACGCTGCCGCTCGAAGGCCGCACGATCGTCGCCGACGCCTTCGTCGTCGCGACGGGACGCTCGAAGATCCAGACGCGCGCGATCGCCGACTCCATCGTCGAACGCGCCCGCGAGGCCGGTTTCCGCGTCGCGCGGACCGAGGGCTATTCGGACGGCGGCTGGATCCTGATCGATCTCGGCCCCGTGGTCGCCCACGTGTTCACGCCGGAGCAGCGCGCGTTCTACAACCTCGAGCGCCTCTGGGGCGCTCCGGACGTCCAGCAGGCGCGGTCGTCGTGAAGCTCCAGACGCGCCGCGAGCGCCGCACGAAGGATTTCCTCAAGCGCGCGGGCATCGCGGTCTTTCTCTTGATTTTCGTGGCGAGCATCGTCGGGGTCGCGGTCGTCTCGGTCGCACGGTAGGCGCCGGAAACAAAGCGCGCCGCCGGGGGTATAGGAGGGCGTGACTCGACAGAGGAGCCCCATGAAAATCTTCAGCGCGATCGCCGCACTCGCAATGGCAACGTCTTTCGCGTCGCCCGCATTCGCGCGCGAATCGTTCGTCCAGGACGGCGCGTCGATGTTCGGTGCGTCGACGGTGACGAGCCTCAATCAGACGATCGGCGACTTCAACCGCACGACCGGCAAGGAAGTCGTGGTCGTCACGGTTCCTTCGCTTTCCGGAAGCACCGTGCAAGACGCCGCCGAAAAAGCGTTTGCAAGCCAGCAGGTCAACGGCGTCCTGATCTTCCTCGCGAAGGCCGAACGTAAGGACCTCGTCGTTCCCGATCGCGCGGCGGCGTCGTTCTTCCCGACCGGTACGACCGCGAGCATCGCGTCCGCCATGCGCGGCTATTTCCGCAGCGGCGATTACGACCAAGGCATCTCGACGGGCGTCAACCTCGTCATCGATCAGTATCGCAGTCACGAACGCGTGCTGCGCGGTTCCCAAGTGCATCGCACGTCTTACGCGCCGAGCACCTCGTCCTTCGGAGGCGGTATGTCGCTCTTCTGGCTCATCCTCATCCTGCTCGCAGGGTTCCTCATCATTCGCGCGATCTTCCGCGCGATCGCCGGTCCGCGCATGATGCCGCCCGGCTACGGCGGCGGCCCGGGTGGTTACGGCGGCGGTCCCGGCTATGGCGGGGGATACGGCGGCGGTGGCTTCGGCGGCGGCGGGGGCGGCTTCTTCAGCGGGCTCCTCGGCGGCCTCGGCGGCGCGTTCCTCGGCAACGAACTCTTCGGCAATCGCGGCGGATTCGGCGGCGGTGAAAACGCGGGCATGATGGGCGGCGACACCGGTTCGCAGGCCGACGCGAGCGGCTGGCAGTCCGATGCCGGTCAGGCCGACATGGGCAACTCCGGCGGCGGCGACTGGGGCTCGTCGGGCGGCGGCTTCGGGGGCGACTCGGGCGGCGGCTTCGGCGGCGACGGCGGCGGTGGTGGTGGAGACGGCGGCGGCTGGTAGCCTCGCGAAAGCGCACGATGATAGAGGACGGCGCCGGCAGCGATGCGGGCGCCGTCTTTCATTCCGCCGTCACGTACGGAGCGATCGCATCGAGCCGGCCCTGCGTCATGCCGCCGACGTCGAGCAGATCGTCCGGCGTTCCGAACGGACCATTGATCTCGCGGAACGTGACGATGCGCGCGGCGAGCGACGCGCCGATGCCGGGCAGCGTCTCGAGTTCGCTTTCATCCGCCTTGTTGATGTCGACCGTCTGCGTCGGGGCCGCGTCGACCGTCGAGCCGGATGCGTCCGTGCCGGCAGGCGCATCGCTCGCAGCACGATGCCGCCTGCGCTTCCGGTGCCGCGCATGACGGCCGTGCGCGCTCGAGCGCCGGTGTCCGCTCGCGGACGCGGCTCCCGCAGGCGCGACGCCTCTCGCCGGCACGACGATCTCTTCGCCGTCGGCGAGCGGTTCCGCGAGATTCACGGCCACGAGATCGGCATCGCTCGCCGCGCCGCCCGCGGCACGTAGCGCGTCGACGGCGCGTGCGTTCGGCGGCAACGCGTAGACGCCGGCACGCACGACCTCGCCCGCGACGTAGACGGTGACCTTCGCCGAGGCGCGCGCGGCGAGGCTCCGCGCGCGAACGCGCTCGGGCGCGGCGGTCGCGATCGAGACCCCGGCTTCGCCCGTCGCGGGCGGCGCGTCGCGATGCAGGTTGCGGACGACCGCGACACCCGCGGCAACGACGACGATCGCGACGACGACGGGAAGGCGCACATGCATGCGCATCCATCGCGACGACGGGCGTCTCCGGCAACTCCGCGGAAGAGCGCCGCATGCCGGACCAGTCGTACGATTTTCGAAGCGTTGAGAAACGCTGGCAGGACGAATGGGAGCGCAGCGGCCTCTATCGCGCGCGCGACGACGATCCGCGCGAGAAACGCTACGTGCTCGAGATGTTGCCGTATCCGTCGGGCGATCTGCACGTCGGCCACGCGAAGAACTACACGCTCGGCGACGCGATCGCGCGCATGGGCCGCATGCGCGGCTTCAACGTCGTGCATCCGATGGGATTCGACGCGTTCGGTCTGCCGGCGGAGAACGCCGCGATCGAGCGCGGCATCGATCCGAACGTGTGGACGCGCAGCAACATCGCGAACATGGAACGCCAGATCCGGCTGATGGGCACCGGGTACGACTGGTCGCGCGAAGTCGCGACGTGCGACCCCGCGTACTACCGCTGGAATCAGTGGCTCTTCTTGCGCCTGTACGAAGACGGCCTCGCCTACAAGCGCGAAGCGCCGGTGAATTGGTGCCCCAAGGATCGCACGGTGCTCGCGAACGAGCAGGTGGAAGACGGCCGTTGCTGGCGTTGCGGATCGCTCGTCGAGCGCCGCAATCTCTCGCAGTGGTTCTTGAAGATCACCGCGTTCGCGGATCGTCTGCTCGCGGGCATCGACACGCTCGACGGGTGGCCCGACAAGATCCGCACGATGCAGCGCAACTGGATCGGGCGGAGCGAAGGCGTCACGTTTTCGTTCGACGTCGAAGGCATGGACGACCGCATCGCCGTGTACACGACGCGCGTCGACACGCTGTTCGGCGTCACGTATCTCGCGCTCGCCGCGGAACACCCGCTCGTCGCGAAGATCCTCGACCGGCATCCGCGCCACGTCGCCGAGATCGGCGCGTTCGCCGAAACGCTGAAGAACAAATCCGAACTCGAGCGCACGAGCCTCATGGAGAAGACGGGCGTCTTCACCGGCGCGTACGCGCGGAACCCCATCTCGAACGATCTCGTCCCGATCTGGGTGACCAACTACGTGCTCGCGGAATACGGCACGGGCGCGGTCATGGGCGTGCCGGCGCACGACGAACGCGACTTCGAGTTCGCGCACAAGATGGGTCTGCCGATCGCGCGCGTGATCGAGGATCCCGCCGGTGACAACACGCTGCCCCCGACCGCCGCTTACGTCGAGGACGGGCGGCTGATGGCGAGCGGCGATTTCTCGAGCATGCAATCCGATCTCGCGCGTGGCGCGATCGGCGAGCGTCTCGAGCAGCTCGGCCGCGGCGAACGCACGGTCAACTATCGCGTGCGCGATTGGCTGATCTCGCGCCAGCGCTACTGGGGCACGCCGATTCCGATCGTCTATTGCAGCGTGCACGGCGAGGTGGCCGTCCCCGACGACGAGTTACCGGTGTTGCTGCCCGCCGACGTGCCGATCACGGGCGAAGGTTCGCCGCTCGCACGCGACGCGCGATTCGTCGAGACGTCGTGCCCCACGTGCGGCTTGCCGGCACTCCGCGAGAGCGACACGATGGACACGTTCTTCGAATCGTCGTGGTACTACGTGCGCTATCTCGATCCGCAGAACGCGAACGCGCCGTTCGATACCGAGCGCGTCGACCCGTGGCTCAACGTCGATCAATACATCGGCGGTGCCGAGCACGCGGTGTTGCATCTGCTCTACGCGCGCTTCTTCTATCGTTACTTCCACGACAAGGGCTGGGTGCACGGACCGGACGAGCCGTTCGCACGCTTGTTCAATCAGGGCATGGTCCTGCGCAACGGCGAGAAGATGTCGAAGAGCCGCGGCAACGTCGTCGGCATCGACGAGACCGCCGATCGCACGGGCGTCGACGCGATGCGGCTGTTTCTCTTGAAGGCGACGCCGCCCGAAGACACGATGGAGTGGACGGACGAGGGCATCGCCGGCCGCGTGCGCTTTCTCGACCGCGTGTGGCGAGCGGTCGACCCGCTCGCGTCGCACGCGCGCGACGTGCCGCTCGAACGCCTACCCGAGATCCGCGGCGACGCGCAGCGAGCGATCGTGCGCGCGGTGCACGCGGCGCTGAAATCCGGTGCGGAAGAAACGGACACGCGCCGCTTCCACTATAACACGACGCTCGCGCGGCTCGACGAGCTCGTGAACGCGATGACGAAGTTCGGCCGCGAAGGCGACGCCGCACGGGATCCGGCGCTGCTCTACGCCGCGCACGCGCTTCCCGTGCTGCTCGCGCCGTTCGCGCCGCACATCGCCGAAGAATTGTGGAGTCGTCTCGGCTACGAAACGTCGGTGCATCTCGCGACGTGGACCGCGTTCGACGCCGCGGCGCTCGCGCTCGCGACGATCGAGCTCGTCGTGCAGGTCAACGGAAAGATCCGAGGCCGGCTCGCCGTCGCACCGGACGTTCCCGAAGAGCAGGCGCTCGCACTCGCGAAGGCCGAC
>CAJCIN010000302.1 GCA_903970385.1 Rhodospirillales bacterium
TGCCACCCGGGACCATCCGGAATCGTGACGACGGACCGCATGTCCATCGGTGCGAAGCTCGCGTTGACCATCTCGTCGATCTACCCGTGCCGGGAGCATTGCTCCCGGCTCGCGAACGTGCGGGACGGCAACGAGACGAGAACGGAGCGATGACGCTTTGACCGCCGGCCCGGCCGGCAACGCGATGTGGCTCCGGCGCGCGGTTTTGTTCGTGGCCGTCTTCGCCGCGCTCGCGGGCGTCTTCGCCCGTTTCGAACGGCTCGACTACAAGATCTTCTGGCCCGACGAAACGTATTCGATGCTGCGGATCACGGGACACACGGAAGAGGATATCTCGGCGCGTATCGATCGTCGCGTTCACTCGGTCGAGGATCTGCGCACGCTTGATCGCCTCGACCCGAAGCTCGGATATTCCGCGACGATGCGGTCGATGCGCGAAGAGCCGCAACGCGGGCCGTTGTTCTATCTCGGCGCGCGAGCGTGGGCGACCGCGTTCGGCGATGGCGTCGCGCGCATGCGCGAATTTACGGCGATCTTCGGAGCCGCCGGCATCGTGCTTGCGTATCTTCTCGGGCGCAGGCTGACCAAGAGCGTGCTCGGAGGCGCGGTGTCGGCGTCGCTCGTCGCCGTGTCGCCGATTTTACTGCACCTGTCGCGACAGGTTCGCGAATACGTCTGCCTTGCCGACGCGACGCTCGCGGCCGCGTTGCTCCTGCTCGCGTGTCTCGAACGTCCCACCGCATGGCGCTGGGCGGCATATGCCGCGGGATCGGTCGCCGGATTCTTCATCTCGCCGATCTTCGTGAGTGTTTGGGCCGCGCACGCGATCACCGTGCTGTCGTCGCGACGGCCGAAACGGACGGTCGTGGGCTGGTCGATCGCGATCGTTTGTTCTGCCGCCGTCTGCGTGCCTTGGTCGCTCGGCAGCCTGCGAAACGCGGCGGCGCACGCGCGCGATCTCGCGTGGCTCGCGAACCCGTACGCTCCGAGAGCGCTTGCGGTGAAATGGGTGTTCAACGTCGGCGCCGTGTTCTTCGACTCCGAAATCGTGCACCGCGTCTTCGTCCTCGCGCTGATCCCGGCGTTCGTCATCGTCGCGTTCGCCGCCGTGATGGCCGTCCGGCAGTTCCGCGACGTTCGTTTTGCGCTCGTCGTCTCGACCGTCGTCTGCGGTTTCGCCCCGAGCATCGCAATCGACATCGTGAAGCATACGCACTATGAAGCCGTCACGCGCTATCAAATGGTTGCGTGGGTCGGGTTGGAGATGCTCGTCGCGCTTGCGATCGCGACCGCGTTGGAGTCGCTCGATTTGCGAAGCAGCACCGTCGCCGCTGCGGCATTCTTCTACCTCACGGCTGCCGGTCTGTTCTCGTACGTATTCGATCGTCCGTACGAGGTGTGGTGGGACAACAACGGTCATCTCGACGACCGGGCACTTGGCGCGGCAGTCGCGTCACGCGTGCCGCGCGCCATCGTTCTCTCGTCGAACGCTCCGACGTTGTTCACGCTCGCACGCTATCTTCCCGATGACACGAAGATCGTGCTGTTCCATTTTGAAGACCCGCCGCCGAACGCGCCTACGCGCGCATTCCTGTTTGAGCCGGTTCCCGTTGTGCTCGACGCATATCGTCAGCGTCTCGGGTCGAGCGGCGCGATCGTGAACGTCACGCCAGCTGCGAGTCTGGCGATTCCGGAACTCGATTCCGAGCGCGACGGCCGCACGACCGAGGCGGATACGGCCGCGCGGCCTCTCTGGCAGATCCTCGGCCGCAGTTAGCTTCCCGTGCCCTGATAGCGTTCGAGGCCGACGCGCCAGAACGCATACGAGAGTGAAAACCATGCGATGCCGACGAGCGGGGTCAACAGCCCGATCCACGGTGAGAGGCGCATCGCACCGTCCGTTTTGTGGAGGAGAAACGTCGCCGGGAAATAGTTCATGAACGCGAACGGGAAGACGAACGAGAGCACGAATCGCACCGAGCGCAAATAGATGCTGATCGGATAGCGCGTGAAGTCCTGTTCGAGCGACATGACGACCCAACGCAGTGCGTCGATCCGGATTACCCAGAACGAGAGCGTCGCGATGGCGAGGTTCATTCCGAAATCGATCAGCGCCCCGCCGATCATCACGAGCGGGACGTAGGCGAAGAAGAGCGCATCGACGCGCACCCCGGCGAGCGGCGTCGCGATGCACAGGAGCGCGATCGCGAGGATCAACTCGTCCGGCCACACCTGCTGGGGCACCGTCATCGCTTGGAAGAGCGGGTCGAGCGGCCGGATCAAAAAGCGATCGAAGCGCCCTTCCCGCACCATGACCGGCACGTCCCCGACCGTGAAAAAGAACGTGTTGTGGAAGGCGTGCCCGAGCATCCAGAGCGCGTACAGAAACGCCATCTCGCGGAAATCCCAGCCGTTCATCGACGGGAATTCGTGCAGCGTCACCCAGAGCGCGGCGATCGCGGTCGCGTGGTAGACGAACGTGAAGCCGAACCACATGAAGAAGTTCGCACGATACTCGACGATCGTCAGCAGGTTGATGCGCCAATACTGCGCGTAGGCCGCGAGGCTCACCCGGACCGTGGTTCCGGCCGGGCCGCCCCGCTCCTCGGCGCGGCAACGTCCGGGCCCGAACGGTGGTTATACGGTAGGATGAACAGCACGATCGCGCCGTCTCTGACGATCCAACGCAACGCCGAGCGGGCCGGCTTCGATTTCGGCTGGCTGAACACGCACCATTCGTTCAGCTTCGGCCAGTACCACGACCCCGCCAACACCAATTGGGGCGCGCTACGCGTGCTCAACGACGACGTCGTCGCTCCCGGCACGGGGTTCGGCGCGCACCCGCATCGCGACATGGAGATCCTGACCTACGTGCTTTCGGGCGAGCTCGAGCACAAGGACTCGATGGGCAACGTCGGCATCGTGCGTCCCGGCGGCGTGCAATATCTGAGCGCCGGCACCGGCATCACGCATTCGGAGTACAACCACTCGGCCGTGGAGCCCGTGCACTTCGTGCAGATGTGGGTCGTTCCGCACGCGGCCGGCCTCGCGCCTCGCTACGGCCAGGTCGACTACACGGTCGAAGACCGGCGCGGTCGCTGGCTGCCGATCGCGAGCGGCGAGACGGGCGTCGACGCGCGAATCGCGATCTGGCAAGACGCGACCGCGTACGTCGCGCGCGTCGACGGCGAGCCGATTCGCTTCGCGGTGCGCCCGGGGCGCCGCGCGTTTCTCTTCGTCGCGTCGGGCGACGTGAC
>CAJCIN010000303.1 GCA_903970385.1 Rhodospirillales bacterium
CGCACTACGCGCGGATCTTCGGTGGGTGTCGCGACGTCGTCTCGGCGCGAATGGACACGATGGATGCCGACTCGATGACGCTCGCGGTCGTCACGGCGGATGCGCGCGAAACCGTGCGGGTCCCGTTCGATCATCGCTTGCGAGACGCCGACGACGCGCGCGACACGCTGATCGCGATGGCCCGCCGAACCCACGCACCCTGAGTGCGCCGGATCACACGCGCACAGGCGCCGTTTACGCATCGCCGTTCGCGTCCGGGAAGAAATTTCTAAAGCGTTAAACGAGCGGGCCGTCGCGGTAGGGCGAACGCATGACTCCACTGCACGGGGCGCTCTCACCGGCCGAGCGCGACGGCGCGATCGCCGTGGCCACGCTCGTCCTCTTCGCCATCCTGGCGCTCGCGGTCCAGCGCGTCGCCTTCGCATTTCTCACGAGGCTCGCGACGCGTCACGAGGACGGCGTCCTCGCGGCGATGGTGCGACGGATGCGCGGCCCGACCCGCTTCATCTTCCCGCTCGTCGCCATCCTCGCGGGCGTGCCCGCCGCGTCGCTCCCGGCGTGGTCGAAGACGCCGACGGAACAGATTCTCGGTCTCTGCATCATCGCGGCGATCGCATGGCTCGTCGTCGCGCTGGTCGGTTTCGCCGCGGACGTCGCGAAGCGACAGTACAAGCTCGACGAGGAAGACAACCTGCACGCGCGGCAACTCGAGACGCGTCTCGATATCCTGAGCCGCACCGCGAACACGCTCGTCGCACTCGTCGCCGTCTCCGCGGCACTCATGACGTTTCCCGCGATTCGCGCGGTCGGCGCCACACTGCTCGCGTCCGCGGGCCTCGCGGGCTTGGCGGCCGGTCTCGCGGCGCGTCCGATTCTCGAGAATCTCGTCGCGGGCATCCAGATCGCGTTCACGCAGCCGATCCGCATCGACGACGTCGTGATCGTCGAGAGCGAGTACGGCCGCATCGAGAAGATCACGGCCACGTTCGTCGTCGTGCGCCTGTGGGATTGGCGGCGGATGGTCTTACCGCTGACGTACTTCATCGACCATCCCTTCCAAAACTGGACGTACAGCAAGGCCGAGCTCATCGGCAGCGTCTTCCTGTATCTCGATTATGCGGTCTCCGTCGATGCGATTCGTGACGAGATCCCGCGCATTCTCGCGGGTAGTCCGCTGTGGGACGGCAACGTCGTCAACGTCGCCCTGACGGATGCGAAGGAATCGACCGTAGAGATCCGGATCCTCGTCAGCGCGCGCAACTCGCCCGATCTCTTCGACCTGCGCTGCCTCGTCCGCGAGAAGATCATCGCGTTCGTCCGCGAGCGCTATCCGAACGCGCTTCCGAGCACGCGCATCGAGCTCGCGCGCGTCCCCGAGCCCGCGGGCGTCGCGTGACGCGGGCGCGAAGAGCGAACGCATGTTGCTTCTCGGAATCGAGACGTCGTGCGACGACACGGCGACCGCCGTCGTGCGGGACGGCCGCACCGTGCTCGCGGACGTCTCGACCAATCAGGACGCGTTCCACGCGAAGTTCGGCGGTATCGTCCCGGAGATCGCGAGCCGGCAGCACCTCGCGCTGCTGAGCGCCGCCGTCGAAGACGCGCTCGAACGCGCCGAGGTATCGCTGCCGATGCTCGACGGTATCGCCGTGACCGCCGGCCCGGGCCTGGTCGGCAGCCTCGTCATCGGCGTCGCGTCGGCGAAAGCGCTCGCGTTCGCGTCGGGCAAGCCGCTGTATGCGGTCAACCATCTCCACGGGCATCTCTTCGCGCCGTTCATCGAGACGGGCGTCGAACCCGAGTATCCGTTCCTCGCGTTGCTCGTGTCCGGCGGCCACTCGCAACTCGTGCACGTCGCGTCGCCGACCGATCTGCGGATCGTCGCCCGCACGCGCGACGACGCGGCGGGCGAAGCGTTCGACAAGACGGCGCGATTGCTCGGCTTGCCGTTTCCGGGCGGTCCCGAGATCGACCGGCTCGCGCGCACCGGCGACCCGAAAGCGATCGCCTTTCCGCGCCATCGTGCCGAGAAGGGCGCGCTCGACATGTCGTTCTCCGGGATCAAGACGGCCGTAAAATACTTTCTCGACACGCCGGAGGGCAACGCCGCGAAGACGGCCGACGTCGCGGCGTCGTTTCAAGCCGCCGTCGTCGACGTTCTGATCGACCGGCTCGATCGAGCGACGGCGCTCGCTCCGTATCGCGCCGCGGTCCTCTCCGGCGGTGTCGCCGCGAACTCCGCGCTGCAGGCGGCATTTCTCGCTTGGAGCGAGCGCTCGGGCATCCCGGGCCACGTGCCGCATCGCCGTTTCTGCACGGACAACGCCGCGATGATCGCGGCGGCCGCGGACCGCCAAGGCGCCGCCGCGCTCGCCGATGCGCGCACGCTCGCCGCGAACCCGAACCTGCCGTTCGCCTTCGCACACGTCGCGTAGCGCGCCGCCTATTGCATGCGGTGGAGGTCGCGAACGACCCATCGTCTGCGCCGCGTGTCGGCGATGGCTTGAATCGGATCGCCCCGGCGCAGATCGACGAGCGATGCCGGATCGCGCACCCGCATCGTGCGGATGCCGCCCGGTGCCGTGTCGAGCGGCGCATAAGCGATCGTGACGAGCCGGTCGCGCGCATCGACGGTCCGCACGGTGCCGTAGAGCAAGACTTCGAAGGGCCGCAGCGCGGGCGGTTGGCGCGTCGCCGCAACGAGCGTCGCGGCGAGCGCGCAGAGGAGCACGCTCCGCGCGTTCACGTTCGCCGCTCCCACCCGTAGCGGCGTAGCGCGGTCCGCAGCACGGTGCGCTCGAGCGCATGGAGTCGCGCGTCGAGGTCCGCGCGCGATTCGCCCGGTTCGAGCGCGAGCGGCGCGCGGGCGAGGACGCTTCCACGATCGACCGCGACGCCCAGTCGATGGACGGAGGCGCCGGCCCAACGCGAATTCGCGGCGAGCGCGTCGTCGATCGCGCGCGCGCCGCGATATGCCGGGATGCGCGCGAAGTCGGGCATCGTTACCGCATCGTCCGCGGGGTCGAGCGGCAAGAAGGCGGGATGCAGGTTGAGCGACTCGGGGAACCGCGCGACGAACGGCGCGGAAAGCACGTGCATCCAGCCGAGCAAGAGCACGAGTTCGGGATCGAACGCGGCGACGGCGTCGAGAACGCGCGCGTCGTACTCGTCTCGCGATTCCTCGTCGCGTTTCCACGCCACGACCGTCGCCGGCACCGCGAGTTCGCGCGCGCGTTCGAGCGCGAACGCTGCGGGGCGGTTGACGACGAGCCCGACGACGTCGAGCGGCACCGCGCCGGCCGCGGCGTCGCGCACGACCGCTTCGAAATTCGAGCCGTTTCCCGACGCCATGACGACCGTGCGAACCGGCCGCGCACCGTCGACGCGCACGTTCTCGACCGGCCGCGCGTCGGCGATGCGCTCGTAGTACGAAACCGACTCCGCGCCGACGACCGGAATCAGCGCCTGCCGATAACCGCGTTCGCGGAGCGAGAAGAGCGCGGCGTGCGTGAGGATGGTGCCGATGCCGGTGCCGCGGGCGCGTTCGACGACGCCGAGCGGTCCGAACACGCCGACGGAATCGCGCTGCGCCCACGTGCGCAGCCACGCAAAGCGCAGACCGCGCGGATCGTACGCGCAGAAGCCGATCGGCTCGCCCGCCGCCTCCGCGATCCAGATGCCGCCCGCCGCGGCCTCACTCGACCACGTCCCGCCGAACTGCGCGTCGATCCAGCCGAGGATCCGCTCCGGCGTGCGATGCTCGCGGACGGGCTGGATGCCGCGCGCCCCGAGCGACTCGAGCTCGTGATGCACCTCGCGTTGCGAGAAGCGCGGATCGTCTAGGTTCGCGACGAGGTTGGCGAACGTCACCCCTCGCGCGCGGGATGGATGACGACGGCCGGTTCGCCCGCGCGACGCTCTTCGACCCAGCCGACGATCGTCGCGCCGGGCCACGCGTTCTTCGCCTTCTCACCGTCCGCGAGCGGAACGATCAACGTGAAACCGACGCCCATGTTGAGCGTGCGGTACCGCTCCTGCGCATCGAGATCGCCGCGCCGCACGAGCTCGGCCATGATCGGCGGCACCGTCCAACGCGACTGCTCGAAGACGGCCTTGCAATTCTCCGGCAACGTGCGCGGCACGTTCTCGAGCAGGCCGCCGCCGGTAATGTGCGCCATCGCCTTGACCGTCGCGACGTCTTGAATCGCGCGAACCGCGGCGTAAAAGGACGGATGTTCCGCGAGCAGCGCGTCGAGATACGAGACGCCCTCGCCCGCCGGCGCGAACGGCAGCGACCATTCTTCGTACGGAACGAGCGAACGCGCGAGCGAGTAGCCGTTCGTGTGGAGACCGACGGACGGTAAGCCGAGGATCGGATCGCCGGGCGACACCGTCGCGGGATCGGGGACGCGGTCCGCGTCGACCATGCCGACGATCGTGCCGGCGAGGTCGAAGTGATCCGGCTGATACAAGCCGGGCATTTCCGCCGTCTCGCCGCCGAGCAGCGCGCAATCGTGCGCCCGGCACGCGCGCTGCACGCCGCTCACCACGAGCCCGGCGACGTCGGGGTCGAGCTTTCCGACGGCGAGGTAATCGAGAAAGAAGAGCGGCGTCGCGTTGACGACGAGGATGTCGTTGACGCAATGGTTCACGAGGTCGGCGCCGACCGTGTCGTAGCGAGCCGAACGAGCCGCGATCAGGATCTTTGTTCCGACTCCGTCAGTCGAACCGACCAGCAGGCGCTTCTCGTCGCCGGGCAATTTGAAGAGACCGCTGAAGCCGCCGATCGCGCCGAGCTGCCGCGGATGACGCCACGCCGACGTGACGTCGCGATACCGCGCGACGGCCGCGTTTCCGGCAGCGATGTCCACGCCCGCGCGAGCGTACGCGTCGAGCCGCAGGGGGGTATCTTCCGGCCGCAAAACGTCGCTCTGTTCGCTCATCTTCGGAATTCGTTCCACCACTCGAAAGGTACGTCATGCAAATCACCGTTACGTCGGGCGCTCCGAAAGAGCTGCACGCGGGGGCGCTCGTCGTTCCCGTCTTCGCCGACGGCCGCCTCGACGGCGCGGCGCACGCCGCCGACGCCGCGCTCGGCGGCGCCGTAGCGGACGTCTTTGCAAGCAAGGAAATCAAGGGTGCGGCCGGCGATCTCGTGCTCCTCCACGCCGCGCAGAGCGAACCGAAGCGCGTGCTGATCGTCGGTCTCGGCGACCGCGCGAAGTTTCATGCGAAATCGCTCGCGACGTACGCCGGCGCGGCCGTGCGCTACCTCGGGAAGCGCGGCATCACGACGATCGCGTTCGCGTTGCCGAGCGAAGCGGCACCGGACGCCGCCGAAGCCGCCGCCTTCATCGTGGAAGGCGCGCTCGGCGGAACGATCGATTCCACGACGTACCGCACCGAACCCGAAAAGCCGATCGTGCTCGACGCGATCGTTCTCGCAGCGACGGCCGGCGACACCGAATTCGATCGTGCGAAACTCGAGGCCGGCGCGGAACGCGGCCGGATCATCGGCGAAGCGGTGAACCTCGCGCGCATCCTCGCCCTCACGCCGGCGAACGACATGACGCCGACGATCCTCGCCGAACGCGCCGCCGACGTCGCGAAGAAATACGGCCTGACGTATCACGCGCTCGACGAAGCGGCGATGCTCGCGAAAGGCATGGGATCGATTCTCGGCGTCTCGCGCGGCAGCGACGAAGACGCGCGGATGATCGTGCTCGAGTACACGGGCGATCCCGAATCGAAAGAAAAGCTCGCGCTCGTCGGTAAGGGTTTGACGTTCGACTCGGGCGGCATCTCGATCAAGCCCGCCGAGAACATGCACGAGATGAAATACGACATGTGCGGCGGAGCCGGCGTGATCGCGGCGATGGGAGCGATCGCGCAGCTCAAGCCGAAGGTCAACATCATCGGCGTCGTTCCGTCGAGCGAGAATCTGCCCGGACCGCGCGCGATGAAGCCCGGCGACATCCTGCACGCGATGAACGGCAAGACGATCGAAGTGATCAACACCGACGCCGAGGGCCGGCTCATCCTCGCCGACGGCCTCTGCTACGCGCGGGAGCTCGGCGCGACGAAGATCGTCGACGCCGCGACGCTCACGGGTGCGATGGTCGTCGCGCTCGGCCACGCCGCGACCGGCACGATCTCGAACGACGACGCGTTCCGCGACCACTTCATCGCCGTTTCGAAATCGACGACCGAACGCTACTGGCCGCTTCCGCTGTACGACGAATTTTCGTCGACGGTGAAGAGCGAGATCGCGGACCTGCGGAACTCGACCGGTCGCGCCGCGGGCAGCCTCACGGCGGCGGCGTTTCTCAAAGCGTTCGTCGGCGACGTGCCGTGGATCCATCTCGACATCGCCGGCACGGCGTACACCGACGCGGAGACCGCGTCGCTCGCGAAGGGGCCGACCGGCTATCCCGTGCGCGCGTTCGTCGCGCTCGCGGAAGACGCCGCGAAGAAACCGTCGGCGGCCACGAACGGCGCGAGCAAAGCGACCGCTTCCGTCAACTAGCGGAGACGGGCGACGACCATCGATCTTCGTTTTGCCGCGACCGCTTTCGCGACCGCGTTCACGATCATCGATCCGGTCGGGATGATTCCGCTCACCCTCGCGTCGACGGGCGGCGTCGATCCACACGCGCGGCAGCGCATCGTGAATCAGGCGGTGATCGTGGGCGGGGTGATCATCCTCGTAATGGGCCTGATCGGCCGCCCGCTCCTCGGCTATCTCGGCATCACGCTGCCGGCGTTCACGATCGCAGGCGGCATCCTGCTCTTCCTGATCGCGATCGACATGCTCTTCGCGCGCCGCACCGGCACGAAACAAACGGCCGAGGAAGAGCGCGATGCGGCCGCCGCCGAAAATCCGGCCGTCTTTCCGCTCGCGGTGCCGATGCTCGCCGGTCC
>CAJCIN010000304.1 GCA_903970385.1 Rhodospirillales bacterium
GCACTCGCGGCCGCCGCCGCACCGGCGTTCTCGTTTACGGACTTCCAGCTCTTCGATTCGCGCGGCGTTCACGCGGTGCGTAGCGGCCTGCGAACGCATCCCGCCTTCCGCAGAACGGTGCGTCGCGCGCCGCCGGGCGCGAACGTCCTCGTGAGCGCGAACGACCGTCGCCCCGTTCTTCCCGACATGTATTTCTTGCCGTCGTCCACGCTGATGCGGCGCATCGACGTCATCGCGGCCGGAGCGTTCGACGAAACGCTCGTCGGCTGCGAAGATGCGGAGTTTTTTCTGCGCTTGTTCCGGATCGTTCCGGCGATCGCGGTCATGCGTCCGCTCATGCGGTACCGTCGCCACGACGCGCAAGCCACGGCGTCCGCGCGGATCATGATCTCGCACGAGTTCGCGTTGCTCGATCGCGTCGCGGCCGCGTCCGAACGCTATCCCGCCGCGGACGTCCGCTACTACCTCCGCAAGAGATCGCTGATCCACCACCGGATCGGCGTATGCGAAGCGCGGCTCGGCCAATTCGACGATGCGACGGCGAGCCTCGCGAGGAGCCTCGCGGAACGCCGCACCTTGCGCACGTTCGTCGTCCTCGCAGCCGTTCGCATCGCGCGAAGCGTCCCCGGCCGCTGGTGTTTTTTCGCAGCGCGTGCGATCCGGCGCGCGTTTCGCACCGACCGTCGCACCGCGATCTAGCGAGGCACGCGCGACGTCACCCGGGTGACGTGGGCTGCGGCCGGAAGCGCCGGAACGCGGGCGGCGGGGTAAAGCGCGCGCGCCACTGGCGCCGCAGATAGAGTGGAGCGGGACGCTCCGGCACGTTTTCACGGCCGGGCCCGAACGATGGCGGGAGTGCGGGACGCGCGAGCGTCGACATCGCGGGCTGCCACTCCGGCGGTAGCTGCGGGTGGTTGCGGAGCGAGCCGTCGTAGAGATAGACGTTGCCGCCCTGCGTCGTCGCCGTCACGACCGGGCCGCCGTCCCCGACGGTCGCGTTCGTTTGATTCGGCCGTTCGTCGACCTGTGCGCGCCCGTAAAAACTCGTGTAGACGCGGCCGGCGCCGACGGAATGCGCGCCGTATTGCACGGCACCCGACGCGCCGATCGCGACGTTGCCGCTCGTCGATTCGAACCGCGCGAGACCGGGCGCGAACGTGCCGCCGTCGTAGACGATCGAACCGCCGATCGTCGTGACCTCGATCTGTCGCGCGTCGCAACGTTCGAATGCGACGTTGCCGAACAGCGAGCGCGCGCGGATGCGATCGAACGACGAGCCGCGCGCGATCAGCGGTCCGCGCCACGTCTGCGCGAAGACCGTGCCGCCGACGTTCGTGAGCATCACGCGGCCCGTGCGCGCGACGGCGACGAGCGTGCCGCCGCGATAGTCGTAGACGTCGAGCTTACCGTTGCCGGCGCGCGCGTACACGAAGACGGTCCCGCCCGGCACGGATACCGTCACGGGGCTTCGCGGCGTGTTCGGCCCGCTCTTGACGAGCACGACGTCGTGCGCTCCGGGCGGGATCGGCGCCGTCACGAAACTCTCCGGCAGCAGCACCGCATCGCCCGACGCCGTCGCCTGCTCGATCTGCGGGATCGCGATCGGAGCGTTCTGCGCCGTCTGGACGGTGCGTTTCTCGATCGAGAGCGACGGATCGCCGTCGATGCCGATACCCGGCCGATCCCACGTCCGCACCGTCACGTCGCCCGCGCGGATGTTCACCCGGACGATCGCTCCGGGCGCCGCGTCGACGACTTGCTGGTCGGCCCGTGCGGGACTCGCCGCACCGACGCACGCGAGCGCGCACGCGGCGGCCAGGACATATGCGGAAGCGCGACCGGCCCGGCCCGGACCGTTCGGCCGTCCCCTCTCCGTCCCGGTCAAGTCCACGGCTCGAGCGTACCGGCTGCGGCCGCCCGTGTCATTGGAGTGCGGTGAGGGTCGGCAACGTCACGTCGAAGGTCGTCCCGCCGCCGGCTCTGCGCTCCGCGACCACGCCGCCGCCGTGGATGCGGGCGATGCTGCGCACGATCGCGAGCCCGAGGCCCGTGCCCGGGACGGCGCGATTGCGCGATTCGTCCTCGCGGAAGAAGCGGTCGAAGACGCGCTCGAGCGCTTCTTCCTCGATGCCCGCGCCCGTGTCGGACACCGATACGACGGCTTCGCCGTGCGCGCGTTGCAACGAGACGTCGACGGCGCCGTGCTCCGTGAACTTGATCGCGTTGTCGATGAGGTTCGTGAAGAGTTGGCGCAAGAGGTTCGCGTTGCCGAGCACGTTCGTCGTGCCGTCGTGCGGCCGTGCGAATTGCAGCGCGAGCCCTTTCTCGTCCGCGCGCGGTTGCGCGTGCCGCACCACATCCGCGATCACCGTTTCGAGTTCGATCGTCTCGCGCGGAATGTCGTCGCCCGATTCCGCCTTCGCGAGCAGCAGCATGCCGTTCACCATCCCGGCGAGCGACGCGCTCTCCTCGCGTATCGCCGCAAGACTCTCGGCGCGGATCTGCGGGTCGCGATCGGCCCAGCGTTCGAGCATCTGCGCGTTCGCGTTGATGACCGTCAGCGGCGTCTTGAGTTCGTGCGACGCGTCCGAGATGAACTGGCGTTCGCGCGCGAAGCCGTCCTCGAGGCGATCGAGCATCGCGTCGAAACTCGCGGCGAGTTTGCCGAGTTCGTCGTCGCGATCGCTCCACGCGAGGCGCGCGCTCAGCCGGTCGGAACGGATCTCGCCCATCGCGGCGCTGAGGCGGCCGATCGGTTCGAGCGCGCTCGCGGCGATGGCGAACGAACCTGCGAACACGACGATCGCGGCGAAGACGACCACGATACCGAGCAGGGTCCGGATGCGCGCGAGCGTCTCATCGTAAATCGCGAGGCTCTCGCCCGTCTTCACGATGAGCGACACGTTCGGAGCGACGATCGTTTCGACGCGCACGAGCACGTCGCCGAGTCGCGACTGATTCTCCTGTTCGAATGCGACGCTGTTCGGGCGCGCGAGCGGCGTGCGCACGAACGCCTCCCCGCCCATGTTCGTGCTCTTCGCGAGCGGATAGCCGTCGGCCGTATCGATCTCGACGTACGTCGTCGGGCCGGACCAGTGATCGAGTACGCCCGTCGACGTGAGTTCCTGTTCGATCGGTAACGCGTCGCCGAGCGCGTTGAGCGCCGAGTTTCCGCGCACGACTTGCGCGATGTCCGCGCCGACCTTGTCGATTTTCGCGCGCGCTTCGTCGAGGAGGATCGTGTGCAACTCGATCGTGAGGACGACGGCGACGACGGCGACGACGCCGAGGAGCAAGACCGCGTAGAAGCTCGCGATCCGCCAACGCAGCGATCGGGTCACGGGTTCACGCGGCGGCGATCACTCGCGGAGGGTATAGCCTACGCCGCGTACCGTCGCGATCAATTTCTCGTCGAAGCCGTCGTCGATCTTTCCGCGCAGGTAGCGGATGTACACGTCGATGAGATTCGAGTCGCCGAGAAAATCGCTCCCCCAGACGCCGTTGAAGAGTTCGTCGCGCGTATGGACCTTGTTGCGATGCAAGAGCAGATACTCGAGCAGCGCGTATTCTTTCGCGGTCAGCGCGATCGCCTTGCCGCCGCGCTGCACTTCGTGCCGGTCGCGGTCCATCGTGAGGTCGAGCGCGTTCAAGATGTTCGTCTGCGGGTGCCGTTCGCGTAAGCGCGCGCGCACGCGTGCGAGCAACTCCTCGACCGAGAACGGCTTCGTCAGGTAATCGTCGGCACCGAGATCGAGACCGCTGACGCGATCCGGGATGCGATCCTTCGCCGTCAGCATGATGATCGGCACCTTGCTCTTCGCGCGCACGCGCGTGCAGATCTCGAGGCCGTCCATTTTCGGAAGCATGACGTCGAGGATGACGAGATCCGGTTCCTTGAGTGCTTTTTCAAGGCCGGCGAGGCCGTCCGTCGCGATGTCGACCGTGTAGCCTTCGTGTTCGAGTTCGAGCCGCAAAACGCGGACGATCGCGGCGTCGTCCTCGACGACGAGGATCTTGAACGGTCGAGGAGCGGCGGCCGCCGTCACGGCGTGCGGCGGCCGAACGGTGACTGGAACGGCTGCGCGAAGGCGATCGAAATCCACGCGGCCACCAGTCCGCCGATGCCGAGCCACACGAAGGTCTCGGTGTCGGCGAGGGCGCGCACGAACTGGAGGGCGCCGGCGTCGACGCTCGCGATGATGCCGTGATCCGCGACGCAGAGCCATGCGATCCACGTGGCGAGGGCGAGCGCGATGCCGATGCCGATCGTCTCGATGGTCGAGAACGGAGCGGGCGCGACGAGCGGAGCGTACACGGTGGCGCGCAGGATCGACTCGCGCAAGCCGCTGGGCGGCTCGTCGAGCGGCAGCGCGAACAGCGCGCGGTCGAGGTCGTCGAAGTCGTCGTTCATTCCGTCACCAGTGCTTTGCGTAAGAGGTCCTTCGCTCGAAAGAGATGTGTCTTTACCGTACCCATCGGCAGATCGAGCACCCGCGCGATCTCTTCATACTGCTTGCCTTGCAGATGGTAGAGGGTGATCACCGTCCGGTACTTCTCCGGCAAGGCCTCGATTGCCGCGCGGAGCGCCCGCGCTTCGTCGCCCAGTTCGAGCAGCGCCTCGGGTCCGGGGGCCGGATCGGCACGGTCGGGCATCTCCGCGGAGCTGTAGCGCTTCGCTCCGGCGAGACGATCGCAGCAGGCGTGGTAGGCGATCGAGAAGATCCACGTGGAGAACTTCGCGCCGGGTTTGAAGGTTCGCAGGCTCCGGAACGCCTTGAAGAAGGCCTCCTGGGTGCAGTCGCTGGCCTCCTCGCGGTCGCGCATCGTGCGGAGGCAGAGGTGATAGACGGCGCGCTCGTAGCGTTCCACGAGCGTGCCGAACGCGTCGGGCACGCCCGAAAGGGCGGCCGTCACGAGATCGCCGTCTGACTCCGGTGCCGGCGCGCTCACGTGCGCCGGCGGATCCGCGAGTAAGGATGCCACAGCGCTAGCTACGGACGAGCGTGGCGGAAGTTTCGCGAAACACCGCGGCGGCTCGGCCGTATGTATGGCATGAACGACCACGCGCCGACGCCTTTCCGCGGAACTGCATACCATGGCTGATGATTTCGTCGCCTTCGTCGCCGTCTTCAGCATCTTCTTCATGCCGGTCGCCGGCTGGATCGTCGTCCGCTGGCTCGGACACCGCGAGCGTATGGAGATGATCCGTCACGGGATGGCTCCGAACGCTCGCGTCCGCGGCCGGGACTGGCGCAACGCGGCACAGAGTATGCCGCCGCCGGTTCCGCCGTTTGCCGGGAACGCCGCGAAGCAGCGTTCTTACGACGACGATTTCAGCGACGCGGCGCAACGCATCGTGCTGCGGCGCGGCATCCGTCTGACGTTCATCGGCGTCGCGATCACGATCGGTCTCTCGTTCATCGGCTACCACGACGAGGGTCCGCTCGGGCCGACGTGGCACCCCGGGCCGTGGCTCCTCGGCGGGCTCATCCCGACGTGCATCGGTCTCTCGCAAGTCGTGACCGCGATCCTCAGCGGCGCCACGCTCGGCCCCGGCCCGATGCAGGGCCCGCCGTACGGCGGTGCGCCCTACGCGGGTCCGTTGCCGGAGGCGCCGTTCGCGCCGCCGCCTCCGCCGGGAACGCGCCCGAATTTCGATACGCCGTACACGTATCGGCCCGGCGACACGTCGGAACTCCGGCCGCCGCCGATGCCGCCGGAGCGGCGCTGAGCTGAGAAAGAAAACGGGGACCGCGACGAATCGCGGTCCCCGTTTTCTTCTCGCGCGGCGAGGTCAGTCTTTACAGGAGACGAGCGCCATCGCCCAGCCCTGTTGGGTTTGAGTCCGGACGAGGTAACCGTCGGACGTGCGATCGTAAATCTGGAAGCCCGCTCGAAGCGCGTCGGCTAGTGATGTGAAGACCGTAACTCCAGTCATGTGTCGGACCCTCCTTTCCCGGTGATGTTCACCTACTGGTAGTAACGGACGAAATTCGCGCGAGTTCTGCATTTCGGATTACAGTTCGGTAAATTTTCCGTGGGGATTCCCCACGAAATCCGGAAATAGGTTGCGATGCCCGCTGTCGACCGGTCGCCCGCAGTACACGAAACGATCGTCTGCGACCGTCGCGAACCGGCTCCCGGCATCGTGATCGTCGGCGTCCGCGCGGCGGAACTCGCACGTAACGTTCGAGCGGGACAATTCGTGATGGTCGTGCCGCCGAGCGGCTACGCGGTCGCGACCGCCATCGGCGTGTACGAGGTCGAGCGCGAGCGCGAGCGCGTCTCGTTGATGCTCGTCGTCGTCGGGCCGCGCACGCGCGAGCTCGCGTCGCTCGCATCCGGGGCGTCGCTCGCGCTTCTCGGACCGCTCGGAAACGGTTTCGACGTGGACGGCCTCGGCGACGATGTCGCCCTCGTCGCGGGCGGCGTCGGCATCGCGCCGCTGCTGCTGCCGGCGCAGCGCCTGCTCGCGCGTGGTGCTCGCGTGACGCTGTACTACGGCGCGCGAACGGCGCGCGCGCTCGTCGATGCCGAACTCTTCGAAGCGCTCGGTTGCCGATCGATGCTCGCGACCGACGACGGCTCGCGCGGACATCACGGATACGTCACCGATGCACTCGAACGCGACGGTGCGCGACACGACGGGATCGCCGCATGCGGACCCTCGCCGATGTTGCGCACCGTCGGCCGCGTCGCGCGCGCGCTCGGCGTGCGCGCGCAGCTCTCGCTCGAAGAGACGTTCGCGTGCGGCGTCGGCGCGTGCTGGGGTTGCGTGGTGCCGCTCGATCGCACGAGCGCGCAGGCGCCGCCGTTTCCGGCGCCCGCGGCCGGCGAGTCGCGCGATTACGTGCACGCGCGCATCTGTAAGGAAGGGCCGGTGTTCTGGGCCCACGAGCTGCGATGGTGACGGCGACGCGCGAACCCGACATCTCGACGTCGCTCGGCGCTCTTCGCCTGAGCGCGCCGACGTTGATGGGGAGCGGGTGCTACGGATCGGGTGAGGAGTATGCGCCGTTCGTCGACCTCGCGCGCCTCGGCGGCGTCGTGCTCAAAAGCGTGACGCGCCTGCCGCGTCTCGGCAACGACGCGCCGCGGCTCGTCCCCGTCGCGAGCGGCTTGCTCAACGCGATCGGGCTGCAGAATCCCGGCATCGACGCGTACCTCGAACGCGACGTCGCGAAATTCGCGGATCGGCCGTGCGCGGTCGTCGGCAGCGTCGCCGGTTTTTCGATCGACGATTTCGCGTACGTCACCGAACGGCTCGCGGCGCGCGACGAGATCGACGCGATCGAGCTGAACATCTCGTGTCCGAACGTCGCGCACGAAGGCGAGACGTTCGCGTGCGATCCGGATCTCGCGGCGGGCGCGACGCGCGCCGCTCGCGCCGTCACGACGAAACCGCTGATCGTGAAACTCTCGCCGAACGTGACCGACATCGCGGCGATCGCGCGCGTCGTCGAAGCGGCGGGCGCCGACGCGCTCGCCGTCGTCAACACCGTGCGGGGCATGTCGATCGACGTCGACCGGGCGGCGCCGAAACTCGGCAACGTCACGGGCGGCTTGTCCGGCGCCGCGATCCGTCCGATCGCGGTGCTCGCCGT
>CAJCIN010000305.1 GCA_903970385.1 Rhodospirillales bacterium
GCGCGATCCGGGCGACGCCTGCCGTTGCCGGCCCGCGCGCCAATCGAGATTGTCGACGCCGAGATCGCGCATGATGCGCGCGAGCAGCACGATCTCCTCGTTCAGGAGCCGGCCGCCGCCGAGCGTCGCGATCGAGCGCGGACCCGCCGTCGCGATCGCGTCGCGCAGGTGCTTGGCCCACAGCGCGATCGCATCGTCCCAGCCGATCTGCACGAACTCGGAACCGTCGCGCAGCATCGGGCTCGTGACGCGGCGGCCGTCGGCGTAGAACGCGATGTTATAGCGGCCGCGGTCGCACAACCAGCCGTCCGAAACCGCGTCGTCGTTCGGATCGGACATCGTCCGCTGCACCGTGCCGTACCGCTCGTCGATGTTGAGCTGACAGCCGACGCCGCACTGCGTGCACGTGGTGTGCGTGCGGTTGTTGTCCCACGGCCGCGACTTGAAGCGATAGGTTTTCGACGTCAGCGCGCCCACCGGGCACAACTCCGTGACGTTACCGGAAAAATTCGAACGGTACGGTTCGCCCGTCGCCGTCGAGATGACGTCGCGCTGCCCGCGATCCTTGACGACGAGCGATCGTTCGTTCGTCACGATCTCGTCGAAGCGCGAACAACGTTGGCACACGATGCAGCGCTCGTCGTCGAGCACGATCGTCGGGCCGAGATCGATCGCCTTCGGCTTCGATGCTTTCGGATCGGCGAGGCGCGATGCACCCTGGCCGTACGCCATCGAATAATCTTGCAGATCGCACTCGCCACCCTTGTCGCAGATCGGGCAATCCAAGGGATGGTTGAGCAGCAAGAATTCCATGACGGCGCGGCGGCCGTCTTCGACCTTGGTACCGACCGTGTGCACGACCATGCCTTCGGTCACGGCCGTGTTGCATGCGATCTGCAGCTTCGGCATCTTCTCGATCTCGACGAGGCAGATGCGGCAGAGACCGGCCGGCCCGAGCTTCGGATGGTAGCAATAGACCGGAACGTCCGTGTCGATCGTCTTCGCGGCCTCGACCAGCAGCGTTCCCTCGGGAACGGAAACGGTCGTGCCGTCGATCGTGAGCGTGATCGTCTTCGGCATGCCGTGCGTGTGCTAGCGCCCGGACTCGGCGGGAGCGTCGTCGTTCGGATCGCCGATGTCGCCGATGTCGGTCGGAATCGCCTCGCGCTTCGCGAGACGGCGCTTGCTCGCGCCGCGCACGCCGAAGACGAGCGCGAGGATCACGCCGATGATGCCGAGGACGAGCCAGGGGCTCGGACCGCTCCGCTCCTCGAGATCGAGTTCGGTCTCTTCGATGACGAAGGGCGCGTCGGTGGTTGACATCTTATGCGGTGATCGCCTCTCGCTGCGGTGAGCGGACGTACGAGCGGAATTGGGCTTCGAAGCGCTTGACGACGGACGCGAGGAACGGCTCGATCGAATCGCCGAGCGGGCAGAGGTTGAGTCCGGTCATCTGATGCGACACCGCGACGAGCATGTCGATATCGGAGTCGAGCCCGCCGCCGTTCAGGATGCGCTCGAGCGTGACCTCCAGCCAATGACCGCCTTCGCGACACGGCGTGCACTGCCCGCACGATTCGTGCGCGTAGAAGCGTACGAGGGCGAGCGCCGCTTCCACGAAGTTCGTCGAGTCGTCGAAGAACACGACGGCGCCCGAGCCGAGCATCGTGCCGTTCGCGGCCATCGTGTCGAAGTCGTAGCCGAGATCGAGGTGTTCCTCGAAGAGGCACGCGGAGGATCCGCCGCCGGGCTGGACGGCGACGATCGTGCGGCCGTCGCGCGGGCCGCCGGCGATCGCGAGTAACTCGCGCAGCGGCGTGCCGAGCGGGACCTCGTAGTTCCCCGGCGTGCGGACGTGCCCGCTCACGGAGACGATCTTGTAACCGGGCGAACGTTCCGGCCCGACGCTCGCGAACCACTCGGCGCCGCGCTCGAGCAGATGCGGCAGCGTGGCGAGCGTCTCGACGTTGTTCACGACGGTCGGTTCGCCGTAGAGCCCCTTGACCGCCGGAAACGGCGGCTTGAGCCGCGGTTCGCCGCGCCGGCCTTCGATCGAGTTGATGAGCGCCGTCTCTTCGCCGCAGATGTACGCGCCGGCACCGCGCTGGACCGTGACCTCGACGGAGTAATCGGTGCCCAACAGCTTCTCGCCGACGAAGCCCGCGGCGCGCGCCGCGTCGACGGCCGCGACGAACGTGCGGTAGCCGCGCTCGAACTCGCCGCGGATGTAGATGAACGCGTGATGCGAACCGATCGCGTACGTCCCGAGCAAGATGCCCTCGAGCACCTGATGCGGCGTCTCCTCGAGCAGCATGTGATCTTTGAACGTGCCGGGCTCGGCCTCGTCGCAGTTGCACACCATGTAGCGCGGCCGGCCGTTGTTCGGGAGAAACGACCACTTGCGACCCGTCGGAAAACCCGCGCCGCCGCGACCGCGAAGACCGCTCCTCATCGTGATGTCGGCGATGTCGGCCGGCTGCATCTCGGTGAGCGCGCGTTTCCACTGCACATAGCCGCCGCGCTCGCGATACACGGCGATGTCGCGCAAATCGAACTCGCCGATTCCTTCGGTCAGAACCTTCACGACGGGCATCTCAGTGCTCGCTTTGCGACGAGGGGGGTGCGGCGAGCCGCGCCGCGCCGTCCGCGACGAGGCGTTCTTTCGTCGGCCGCACTTCGACCGGATACGGCGTCTTCGTCAACCGCTCGATCATCCGCACGCCGCTCGCGTCGCCGAGGCCGCCCGGATCGTTCGGATGCGAAACGCCTTGCGCGCCCGGCGATTTCTTGTCGGTCGCCGACGCGACGCTCCAATCGCGGCCGGGCTTCACCGACTGCGGTAACGGGGGAACGTCGTACGTCCCGGCGCGCATGGCGGCGAGCATCTCGTCGACTTTCTCCTTCGTGAGGTCGTACACGAACTGCAGGTTCACTTGCATGCACGGCGCGCGATCGCACGCCGCGAGACATTCGGCTTCTTCGTACGAGAAGAGACCGTCCTCGGTCGTCTGCAGATGGCCGATGCCGAGCCGGTCGCGAAAGTGACGCATGACGTCACCCGCGCCGTTGATGAGGCACGAGAGATTGCGGCACGGCTGCAGCATGTAGCGGCCGATCGGACGGCGATGGAAGAGCGTGTAGAACGAGGCCGTCGACTCGACGACGGAGAGCGGCTCGCCGATCCATTCCGCGGTGAGCGCCATCGCCTCGGGCGAGACCCAGCCCTCGACGTTCTGGAATTCGTGCAAGACCGGAATGAGCGCGCTGCGCACGTTGCCGTTCGGATACTGCGCCATGATCGTGCGCGCGATCGGTTCGACCTGCGCGGCGATGCGCGCGAAATCGCGATCGGCGCCGACCGGGGCGGTCACGTCGCTCAACGGTCGACCTCGCCGAACACGGGGTCGAGCGAGCCGATCATCACGACGACGTCCGCGATCAGATTGCCCGGCGCCATCGCCTTGAGCGCTTGCAGGTTGTAGAGCGACGGCGGCCGCGTGCGCACGCGGTACGGCCGGTTGTTCCCGTTCGACACGAGATAGTAGCCGAGCTCGCCGCGCGGCGACTCGATCGCCTGATAGACGTCGCCCGGCGGCACGCGGAACGATTCGGAGACCATCTTGAAGTGGTGGATGAGCGCTTCCATCGAGAGAGCGATCGTTTCTTTCGGCGGCTGCGCGACCTTCGGATCGTCGATCATCACGGGCCCGGGCCGATCGAGCGCCTTGCGCACCTGCGCGACGATGCGCATCGACTCGTCCATCTCGTCGAGCCGCACGAGGAAGCGCGCGTACGCGTCGCCTTCGCTGCGCACGGGAACGTCGAACGAATACCGCTCGTAGCCGCCGTACGGAAACGCCTTGCGCACGTCGTACGCGATGCCGCTGCCGCGCAGCGACGGCCCCGTGACGTTCCATTCGATCGCCTGCGCGGGCGGGATGACGCCGACGTCGATCATGCGATCGCGCAAGATCGGATTGTTCTGCAGGAGCGTCCGCAGCTCGCGCATGCGCTGCGGGAACTTCACGATCAACGCGTCCAGCTTCTCGGTAAATCCGGCCGGGAGATCGCCGTTGACGCCGCCGATGCGCAGGTAATTCGGATGCATGCGCGCGCCGCCGGAAAGCTCGATCAGATCGAGGATGTCCTCGCGCACGTCGAACGAGTAGAAGAACGTCGAGATGGCGCCGAGGTCGATGCCGCCCGTGCCGAGCCACACGCAGTGCGACGCGATCCGCGAGAGCTCGCAGAGCAAGATGCGAATGTCTTGCGCGCGTTCGGGAATGCGGTCCGTGATGCCGAGCAGACGCTCCGCCGCGAGCATGTAGCACATCGCGTTGCCGAGCGGATTGAGGTAATCCATCCGCTCGATCACGGTGCCGGCTTGCGTCCAGAAGAGATTCTCGGCGGACTTCTCGATGCCGGTATGGAGATAGCCGATCTCCATCTCGGCCTTCTCGACGATCTCGCCCGACACTTCGACGACGACTTGCAACACGCCGTGCGTCGAGGGATGTTGCGGACCCATCGAGAGCGTCATCGTGTTGCCGTCGCGCGACACGACGTCCATCGAGGGGAGTTCCGGCAGCGGCGCGGCGGCGCCGGGCGGCTCGATCGCCTTCACGTCTTCTCTCCCTCGCCCGCCGGCGCGGACTGTTGCCCGCGCGCGCGAGCGATCTGTTTTTGCAGTGCGGCGGCGACCTTACCGGAGGGCGGCGTCCCCGCCGGCACGTTGCTCTTCAGCGCGAACGGCGGTCGCGGCGTCGCTTCGCGCGCCGGCCCGCGGAGCGGGTAGTCTTTGCGCAGCGGGTAGCCGACCCAATCGACGGGCATCTGGATGCGCCGCAAATCCGGGTGCCCGGTGAAACGGATGCCGAAGAGATCGAAGATCTCGCGTTCCGCCCAGTCGGCCGACGGCCAGAGGCGAATCGCGCTCGGCAGTTCGGTCGCATCTTCCGGCACGCCGACGAGCAGACGCAGACGGCGCGGCCGGCCGATCTCGGCGACGGTCGCCGCGGCGGTCGGCAGCGCGAGCAGGTGGTACACGACGTCGAAGCGCGGCTCGCGGCCGAGGTAGTCGACGCCGCCGATGTCGAGCAGCATCGAGAAGCCCTCGGCGCGCAGCGCCGCGAGCTTCGCGTGCAACTCCGCGGGAGCGATGCGCACGATTTCCGCGTCGTCGAGGTCCGGACGAAGGGCGGTCGGGTCGAGCGCCGTGCCGGCGATCGACGGTGTCTGCGAACTCGGCATCGGTTACGCCCGCGCGAAGATTCCGCCGCGACCGCCTTGGCGGATCTGCTGCTGGATCAGGTTGACGGCGTAGAGCAGCCCGTCGGGCGTGGGCGGACAACCCGGCACGTAGACGTCGACGGGGACGACCGTGTCGACGCCCTGCACGATCGCGTAGTTGTCGAACACGCCGCCGGAGCTCGCGCACGCGCCCATCGAGATGACCCATTTCGGATCGGCCATCTGATCGTAGAGCCGCTTGATGATCGGCGCCATCTTCTGCGCGACGCGGCCGGACACGATCATGAGATCGGCCTGCCGCGGCGACGCACGAAAGACTTCGGAGCCGAAGCGCGCGATATCGTAGGTCGAGTTCGTGACCGACATCATCTCGATCGCGCAACAGGCGAGACCCATCGTGAGCGGCCAGACGGACGAACTCTGCGCCCAGCGCGCCACGTCGTCGAGTTTTCCGAGCATGAACTGCCCGGGCATCATCTCCATGCGAAGCCCCCCTTGCGCCACACGTAGGCGTAGCCGATGCCGAGGACGACGACGAAGACGATCATCTCGAGCAATCCGTACACGCGGAGCGCGTGCATCTGCACGGCCCACGGATAGAACGACGCCGCCTCGACGTCGAAGATCACGAAGAGCATCGCGACCAGGTAGAACCGGACCGGGAAGCGGCCGCTCACGTCGGACGTCGGTTCGACCCCGCACTCGTAGGCTTCCGACTTGGTCGGATTCGGCTTGCGCCGCGCGAGCTGACCGGGAATGACGCTGAACGCGGTCGCGAAGACCAGAGCGACCGCCAAGAAGATGGCGACGGGACCGTACGGATTCATGTATCCCTAGACGTTCGCCGGGGGCGGGGGGGTCCTCCGCCATGCAGAATGGAGCGCACGATGAATAGACGCCTTCCGGTCGCCGGATTTCTCACGCTCGGCGCACTTTCGCTCGCGACGCTGCTCGGGGCCAAGGGCTGCGACTCGAACTACATCGGCGTCCAAGACTACGGCATCGTTATCGGCAACGTCGTCGACCAGGCCGGAAAGCCGATCCCGAACGCCTTCGTACGGGTCACCGGCAGCACGACGACGTCGTCGACCGATCCGAAGGGCGGCTTCTACCTCCAGCACATCGCCGTCGGAGCCCAGACGGTCACCGCGTACGCGGCCGGCTACAACGGCTCCGTCACGTGCGACACGATCGTCGTCAAAGACAAGACGGCATCGTGCGGCAACATGTCGCTCCTCTCGACGACCTCGCCGCAGCAGTTGCAGCGCCAGACGCCGGCCCCGATCCCGACGCCGACCAGCACCTAAGGCACGGTCTAGCCGGGCGGTGCGGGCGTCCCCATCGTGCCGTACCAGAGCACGGCGTTGAACGCGCCGGCGTCGACGCGATCGGGGCCCGTGAAATCCATGCCGGCCGTCATCGCGGCCCACCACGCGCCGTCGTGCCGGTCGGGGACGGCGGCCGTGCGGTGCGTCCCGCTCGCGGTGCAGGCGGCGCCGAGCAGATCTTTCGCGACCGGCGGAGCGCACAGCGAGCCGGGCACGACGGCCCGGTACGGCGTGAGATTCGGCACGCGCGCGAAGACCGAACTCATCGGCGCCGCGTTCGCGTCTTCGATCCCGAGCGGATCGATGCCGAGGATCGCTTCGATCGTGCGCAAGACGTTGTCGGTGGTGTAGATCGTGTGGTCGACGACGCCGCGCTTCGTATACGGGCTCAGCACGAAGGCCGTGGAGCGGTGCGTGTTCACGTGGTCGGG
>CAJCIN010000306.1 GCA_903970385.1 Rhodospirillales bacterium
CCGCGATCCCGAGCGCCATCGCCGGAACGGCGAGCAGCGCGGGCACGAGCCGCAGATACATGAGCGCCGCCGCCGCGATGAAGATCGCGAGCATGGCGAAGCCGGAACTCGAGTGCATCGCCGCGTTTTCTACGGCGCCGCCCCGATCCCCAAGAGATCGTCGAACGTGGGCAACGTCTTCTTCGCGACGTAGTCGCGATAGGTCGCGTCCTGAATGCGCTGCGCGCGATCGATCGCGAGCGCCGCGGCGACGTGATAGCGCTCGAGGACGCTCGCCTCGTGGCTCGCGCGATCTTCGTACTCCCACGCGTCGCGGACGAGCGGCGCGAGGCCGAGCATCGCGTCGCGCTGCTCCCAGAAGAGATACTTCGCCACGTTGAGCCCGCGATACACGTACGCGTCCTTCTTCCCGGCGTTCGCGCGCGCGTCGTCGTAGTAGCCGCGTGCCTCGCGTGCGATCTGATATTCCCGGCCGAGCGCGTCGTAGCGTCGCGCCGCGAGCGCCATCACTGCGGCGGCGTTCGCGTGCAGCGGCGGCGGGGACGCGAGGCGCAGGTGTGCGAGCGCCGTCTCCGCGCTCGTGCGCAGCGCGTGCAGGTCCATCGTCTCGGGAACGGCGGCGAGGCTCGGCTCGAGCGGATCGGCCCAGAACAGGTAGTCGCCGTATTCGCGCGGATTCCCGCGAACGAGCGACCCGCAGCGAGCGAGCGCCGCGAGATCCGCCGCGTAGCCCGGGTCGTCCGTTCCGAAGAAGACGCGCGAGAAGTCGAGCGCGAATGCGGCTTGCGATACGTCGCCCGACTGCCACGCCGACGCGGCGGCGAAGACGACGGGATACCACGTCGCTTCGAACAGCGTCTCGCCGTCGTCGTGCCAGACCGTTTGGAAGAGGCCGAGCACGTGCGCCGCCTTTCCTTCGCGCGTGAAGCGTTGGATGTTCGCGAGCGCCGCGTCGAGATCCGGATAGATCTCGTTCCAGTTCAGCGCCCCCGGCGCGACGAACTGATCGAAGCCGCCACGCGCGATCCGCGCGATGTACGGCACGTACGTCGCTTCGGTCCCGTAATGCCAGTTCACGAACACGAGCGATTTCGGCAGCTGCGCGAAGAGTTCGGGGTGCGCGGCGAGCGCGTCGTCCCAGATCATCGGCCGCGCACCGCTCTTCGCGATGACGAAGTTCGCGGTCGACACCACGTGACGCGCGAAGACCGGGCCGTCGCCGTCGGCCGCGACGAGCGCCTTCGACGCGCCGCGGCCGAGATCGGACGGCTCGTCCGATCCGATGTGGAAGAACGGCGGGTGCGGTACGGCCGCGAGTTCGTCCGAGATCAGATCGCGCACGTACGCGTCGCCGTCGGGATTCGCGGGCGAGAGCAGATAGCCGTGCGGGAGTTCCGCGAGCGGCGCGTAGCGTTCGACCTTCAGCGTCTCGTGCATGTGCGCGAACGTTTGTTGCTCGGGCAGAAACGCGACGTGCCAATGCCGCGCGTACGCGTCGAGCGCGCGCAACTCGTCCGGCGTGATGCCGTCGAGCGGCGCGGGCAACGGATGCTTCGGATCGACGAACACGCTCTCGACGTACGGCGAGTAGCCGTTCATCTTGAACGCCGCGATCGTGCGGATGCGTTCCTCGAAATAGCGCATCGTCGGAAGCGGACCGCGCGACACGTCGTCGGAGAGGATGCGCCAGCGCAGCGCCGGCTGGTCGACGAGCCGCGCGCACGGGATGCGCCACGTCCCGGCGTCGCGCGTCGCCAGTTGCGCGAGCGACGCGAAGGCGTAGAACAATCCGTCCGCATCGGCGCCGTGCAAACGCACGCTACCGGGGCGGATCTCGAGCGTGTACCCCTGCGGCGCGCGCGGCGCATCGCTCGACGCGACCGTCGCCGAAACCGGCAACGGCGCCGCGCCGCCGCGGATGCCGAGCGCCGTCCAGCGTTCGCGCACGAGCGCGATCCCGGCCGGATCGGACGGCGTGCGGATGATGCCGGCGAGCACGGCGGCCGCATCGGCCGTGCAGCCGTCGACGATGGCAGATTCGGCGGGCGCCGGTACCACGCCGAGGTGACGTTGCGTGACGGCGTCCGCTGCGGCCGGGCACGTCGAGATCGAAGACGCGAGCGCCGCGACGGTCAGCCCCGTGAGGATCCGGACGATGCTTCGAATCACGTCTCGGCCCTTCGGACTACACGCGAACACCCCCGTTCTCAAACGGCGGTATCCACGCTTCACTCACTCGCATCGGCCTGCCGGCTACACGTCGCGGATCCCGTACGCTACCGTGTCGTCTGCTACATACGTCAGCCGCCGAAACGGTCCCGTCGGCATTCGCGTGATGCGGCGCACGTTTCCGGCCGATCGTCCGGCGGAACCGTGGCCTTCCGGTCGAACGCGGGGGCGCATGACGCTCTCGGCCGGCGACTACGTCGTCATCGTCGCTTTCTTCGCCGTCAATCTCGGCATCGGTCTCTCGTACGCCCGTCGCGGCGGCGCGAGCGTCAGCGAATTCTTCCTGTCCGGCCGCAACGTGCCGTGGTGGCTCGCGGGCGTCTCGATGGTCGCCACGACGTTCGCCGTCGACACGCCGCTCGCGGTCACGGGATTCGTCACGGCGCACGGCATCGCGGGCAATTGGGTGTGGTGGAGTTCCGTCATGTCGGGCATCCTGACGGTCTTCTTCTTCTCGAAATTGTGGCGACGCTCGGGCGTGCTCACCGACGTCGAGTTCATCGAACTTCGCTACAGCGGCGCGCCGGCCGCGGCGCTGCGGCTCGTGCGCGCGATCTTTCAAGGCGTGTTCGTGAACACGATCATCATGGGGTGGGTCAACCTCGCGATGGCGAAGGTGCTCGAGCTGACGCTGCACGTGCCGAAATTCGAAGCGCTCGCCGTCTGTCTCGTCTTCACCGCGGCGTACGTGACGATCGGCGGCCTCTGGGGCGTTCTCGTGACCGATCTGTTGCAATTCGTCGTGAAGATGTCGATGGCGATCGTGCTCGCCGTCGCCGCGGTCGGCGCCGTCGGCGGCATGCCGCGGTTGATCGCGGAACTCGCCGCGCGCGACGCGACGCTCGCGCACGCCGGCCTCGGCGTTACCCGTCACGACGTCCTCGCGTTTTTCCCGACGTCGAACGAAGCGTGGCTTCCGCTGCTCACGTTCTTCACCTACATCGGCGTGCAGTGGTGGGCGTCGTCGTATCCGGGCGCGGAGCCGGGCGGCGGCGGCTACATCGCGCAGCGCATCTTCAGCGCGAAGAGCGAGAACGATTCGCTCCTCGCGACGCTGTTCTTCAACGTCGCCCACTACGCGCTACGCCCGTGGCCGTGGATCCTCGTCGCGCTCGCGGCACTCGTCCTGTACCCGAGCGGCGTCCGCGGACCCGACGGCAACGTCGACGCCGAGCTCAACTACATCCAGGTCATGATCGATCATCTGCCGGTCTATCTGCGCGGTTTGATGATCGCCGGATTTCTCTCGGCGTACATGTCGACGATGGGGACGCACCTCAACCTCGGCGCGTCGTATCTCACGAACGACCTCTACCGCCGGTTCCTGCGGCCGGATGCCTCGGAACGGCACTACGTCTTAGCGTCGCGCGTGGCGACGGTCGTCGTCATGGCGCTCGCGATCTTCGGCGCCTACGAGATCACGTCGGTCGGCGACGCGTATATCTACCTCTTCAACCTGACCGCGGGAGTCGGGCTCGTCATGATTTTGCGCTGGTATTGGTGGCGCGTCAACGCGTGGAGCGAGATCTCGGCGCTCGTCGCGTCGGCCGTCACGTCGAACCTGCTGCTCGTCACGCGCGCCTTCGGCGATCCGCACGTCGATGCGAACGCGAACGCCGAAGTGTTGCTCGTGACGGTGCCCGTGACGACCGTCGTCTGGATCGCGGTCACGTTCCTGACGGCCCCCGAACCCGAAGCGACGCTCGTGCGCTTTTACGAACGCGTGCGGCCGAGCGGTTTCGGATGGGGCGCGATCGCGCGCATCGCCTCGGTCGCGCCCGGCGCGGAGCCGCTCGGCATAAACATCGTCGATTGGCTCGCCGGGTGCGGCCTCGTCTACGGTTCGCTCTTCGGCATCGGCAAACTCGTGCTCGGCAGCCCGATCGAAGCCACGCTCTACCTCGCGATTGCGACGATCTGCGCGGCAGCGATCACCTACAATCTCTCGCGACCCGTGCGGTCCGAGGATTACGGCGTGACGATCGGCTCGGGCGCGCGCCGGTAATCGAGCTGCTCGGCGATCCGCTCGAGCGAAGCGAGCAAATCGCTCGTGCCCGGCTGCAGCGCGTCGATGCTCTCGCCGAGTTCGACGAGACGCCGGTCCGCGCGGACGAGCCCGTTGACGAGCGGCGCGTCGAGTGCCGCGTGTTCGAAGTTTTTGACGAAGACCTGGTCCGTGAACATGCAGCGAAAGAGCACGTCGTCGTACGCTTTCTGCACCGCGCCGTCGAACGGTCCGAGCCGCGCGCCGGCACTGGTCAAACGCTCGCCGACGAAGGCACGGACCCGCATGTCGCTGTCGTGTAACGCATCTTCTTCGGCATACGCTTCGTAGCCGGGGAGACGCGCCCGCACGTAATCGAGATCGTCGCTCATGTCACGGCATTGACCCGCCGTGCGCCACGGCGGTTTCGCTTTCGCCGGCGAGCAGGCGCGGCAAGACGTCCGAAGCCGTGCCGCGCAGCGCGACGTCGGCGTGCCTCGAGATCGCCGTTTCTTCCGGATTGATCTCGACGACGAACGCATCGCCGCGCGGCGCGCGCGTCGCGAGCGACGCCGCCGGTTCGACCAGTCCGGAGGTTCCGATCACGAGCACGACGTCCGCGCGAGCCGCCGCTTCCGCGGCGCGCGCGAACGCGTCGCGCGGCAGCGCCTCGCCGAACCACACGATGTCGGGCCGGAACCGGCCGCCGCAGACGTGCGCGATCGCGTCCGGCGCGAGCTCGCCGTCGAGGGGCACGCGCGCGCCGCAGCGGTCGCAGCGTGCCTCGCGGAGATGGCCGTGCAGTTCGAGCACGTTGACCGAACCGGCGCGCAGATGCAGCGAATCGACGTTCTGCGTCGCGAGCGTGAAGTCGGTAGAGCGCCGCTCGAGCGCGGCGAGCGCGACGTGGCCGGCGTTCGGCACCGCGCGCAGATGCGCCGCGCGGCGTTCGTTGTACCACGTCCAGACGAGGAGCGGATCGCGCGCGAATCCGGCCGGCGACGCGAGGTCCTCGACGCGATGCGTGCGCCACAAACCGTTGACGCCGCGAAACGTCGGGAGCCCGCTTTCCGCCGAGATCCCGGAGCCCGTGAGCGCGCAAACGGACGACGCGCGTCGCAGCCGCTCGCGTACCTCGGCGAGGTCGCCCGTCAAGCCGCCTTGCGCTCCTGATCGGCAGCGCCGGAGCGCGCTTCCACGACGCGCAGATAGGTCACGTCACGTCCGCCGCCGCGCGGCGGCTTCGGCGGCGGATCGCCGCTTTGAAAGAACACGACGACGTTGGCCGCCGCGCCGGCGAGCGCCGCGATGCCCCAGAGACTGAAGAAAAAGAACGTGGAGTTCGGGTGCCCGCCGTGCCAGGTCACGACCGTCGCGACGACCGATGCGAGGATCGCGCCGAGGCCGCCGAGACCCGCGAAAGCGGCGAGCCGGAGGAACGTCGGGTCGCGTCGCCGGTACGATGAGCTGCCCATGCTCGGATATTCTAACATCCGGCGACGGCCCGCAAGCGTCATATGGGAAAGCCCCGCTCGGCACCGTTGCCGAATCGAGGGCAGCCTTTAAGACGGGACGAAGCTGACCATGTGGATGACGCGAGTCGACTTATGGCGAGGGTGCGCGAGCGAGACGTCGCGGCCTTCGAGTCGATTTATGACGGCTACCACCGCCTCGTTCACGGCATCGCGCTAAAAATGTTACAGGACGCGATGGCCGCCGAAGACCTGACGCAGGCCGTATTCTTAAAAGTTTGGAGCTCGCCCGAAGCGTTCGATTCGGGGAATTTCGGTGCGTGGATCGCGCGCGTCACGCGTAACCGTTCGCTCGACATGCTGCGCAGTCGTGCCCTGCGCGTGGAGAGCGACATCTCGGCGGACATCCCGCTCGAGGGGTCGCTCGACGACATGGTGTTCGCGACGCTCGACGCCGAGAGCGTGCGCACGGCGCTCGCCAGCTTACCCGACGATCAGCGCAAGCCGATCGAGCTCGGCTTCTTCGGCGGCGTCACCCACGAAGAGATCGCGCGCCGCACCGCGACGCCGCTCGGCACCGTGAAGACGCGCATTCGCGCGGGTCTGCGCAAACTGCGCCTGCAGCTCGAGACGAGCGTGGTCGGATGAATCGCCACGACGACGCCTTCTCGGAATCGATCGCCGTGTTCGCGCTCGGCGCGTTGCCGGAGTCGGAAGCCTCCGCGGTCGCCGCGCACGTTCGCACGTGTGCCGAGTGCCGCGCCGAATACGACGATCTCCGCGGCGTGGCCGATCTCGTCGGCTATCAAGCCGAATCGTCGCGGAGCGAACTCGACGAGCTGGCTGCGGCGCGTATGAAATTGCGCATCATGCGCGTGGTGCGCGCGGATGCGGAAGCGCCGGCGCCGGCCGGCATTCCGACCGTCGAACGCGTGGCCGCATCGAAGCGCCCGTGGTTCGCGTACGGCCTCGCTGCCGCAGCGGTTCTCGTCGCCGCGTTCGTGTCCGTCGACGACGTCGGCCTTCGCTCGCACGACGCATCGCAAACGCAGAACGTCGCAACCGCGAACGATCGTGCGGCGCAGCTCGCCGCCGCATCCGCGGCCGCCGAAACGCAACGCCGCTCGCTCGAGCGCGAGTTGGCGCTCGTCGTCGCGCCGGGCAGCAAGCACTTCGCCGTGCCGCGCGGCGAGGTCATCGAATCGAACGGCCGTCTCGTCATCGCCCTCACCGGCGTCGCGGCGCCGCCGAACGGCAAGACGTATCAAGCGTGGACGCTGGCGCGCGGCGCCAAGAGCGTCGCTCCGAGCATCACGTTCGCACCGGATGCGTCCGGTCGCGCCGTCGTCGAGCTTCCCGAATCCGCCGCGGGCATCGCCGCCGTCGCGGTCAGCGTCGAACCGGCCGGCGGCAGCAAGGCGCCGACGTCGAAGGCGGATTTCGTTCGCGCGTTGACCTGAGAGAGTTCTAACCGGTGGGTGCTCTGGAATCGCTCTCGGCGCAGAACGTCGACGAGACGCTCGGTTATCTCGCGCGGCGCCCGTTCGACAACGTCTACGTTCACTGGCTGATCGCGACGAAGCAGATCGATCGTACGGGCGACGTCGTCATCTGGCGCGACGATGCCGGAGGCGTCGGCGGCGTGTGTTATCTCGGCATGCAGATCGTGCCGTGCGCGGATTCGGACGAAGCGATCGACGCGTTCGCACGCCGCGCCGCGACGGCCCGGGGCGCCCGCATGATCGTCGGCCCGCGACCCGTCATCGAGCGTTTCTTCGCGCTTGCCGCCCGCGCGTTGCCGTCGCCCGTGGCGACGCGCACGAGCCAGCCGGTCTACGCGATCGAGCGGAGCGGCGTGCGAACCGCACGCGAACCGGTTCCGGCGGACGTCGAGACGGGTCGCGCCACCCTCGACGAACTCGACGAAATCGTGCCGAACAGCGCCGCGATGATCGCGGGAGAAGTCGGCGGCGACGCGCGGCGGACCGGTGCGGAGTTCCGCGGACGCACGGCGCGCATCATCGACCACGGCTGGTGGTGGCGATCCCGCGTCGGCGGCCGGCTCGC
>CAJCIN010000307.1 GCA_903970385.1 Rhodospirillales bacterium
GTTCCGTCGGGCGCGAACGTTCCGGGACCCGCCGTGTGCCGGTTGAGGGCGGCCGAGAGATCGGGATACTTCGCGAGACCGCTCAGATACGGACCGGGCTTCGGAATCGTGAGGCCGTTGGTCGACCAGACCTGATTCACGTAGTCGTTGAAGTAATCCGATTGCGTTCCGTCGACACCGAGCGCGCCCGCGCCCGGATTGATGATCCGAAAGGGCGCTTGCACCTGCGCGAGCGATTGGAATGCCGGCGGAACGGCCGAGATGAACCGCGCGAACGTCGCGGATCGGCTTTCCGCAAACGTCGCGGCGTTCTCGCCGGCCATCTGATTCGTACCGTCGGCATCGTGTAGCAGAAAGGCGAGCTTGATGCCGAACGCGTCGACGCGCGTCGTGTCGCCGTCGAATTGCGCCGGGCCGATCGTGTACTCGAGAAAATCGTAGTAGTCGTTCTCGTTCGTTGCCGGCGTCCCGAGATACACGTAGATCCTGCCCGACGAGTTCGCCGGCATGTCGAACGTCGGTTGTTGCGCGATCGAATGCGTCTGCGTTACATCACCGATCGTGACGCTCCAATACACGGCGCTATCGGGATACGCGCCGTTCGTCCGGTTGAGGAACTTGAAAGTCATCACGTTCTTCGCCGGCGGCACGTTGCTCGCGTCCCAAAAGCCCGCGGGAAAGCCGGCCGTCGCCGCGGCGTTCGGCGAACTCGACGGGGACGCGGCGGCCGACGCGGAGACGCCGGGAGACGGCGCCTTCGACGGCGTGGCCGTGGCCGTGGCTGCGACCGACGCCGTCGCCGTCGGTGCCACGGGTGGTGGAGACCCGGACGAGCCGCCGCTACAGGCGGCCAGCCCCAAAGCGACGCACGCCGCAACGGCTGCGACGAACGTTCGGGTGCGGTCGGTCATACTCGTATCTTCGGCCGCCGGTCGAGGTCACTGGAGCCGCGCCGCACGGGTGACTGAGACTGCGATGCAATCGCGAATGGCCGCCCGGATGACGAAGCGCAGCCGATTCGGCTACTCGGAAACGATTGCGACCCTAACGGCGGCGATGACCGAGGTGGGCAACACGATCTTTGCACTGATCGATCAATCGGCGGCCGCAGAGAGCGCCGGTCTCGTGCTCCGCCCGACGACGCTCATCATCTTCGGCAATCCGAAAGGCGGAACGCCCTTGATGGAGGCCTTCCCGCTCATCGCGCTCGCCCTTCCGCTCAAGGTCCTCGTCTGGGACGAAGACGGCGTCGTCGACGTAGCTTATGAGACGATGGCGGAGGTCGCCGCGCGCTACGACATAACGGGAGTGAACGAGCGAATCACGGCGATCGATCATGCCGTCGACGAAATAATCGGGGCTGTCGCGTAGCGCCCTCGACACTCCGCAGGCGCTTTCTCTTACGTCGGCGGAACGCCGTCGTTCCACGCCGGCCAGCGATCGACGATCTCCTGAACCAGCGGATTGCCGGCGCGATACAGGTTGTCGATCGCCGGGACGAAGCCGCCCTGCGCTCGATAGTCGAGAAGGTTGACCGCATCGTTGCCGTGCGGCGACGGCTCGATGAAATCCGAGCCCGTCCGCAGATCGGCCACGCGTCGCGCGTCCGCGAGTCCGGCCGACGTCGCGCGTACGAGTGCTTCGTACGTCGCATTGTCTTCTTGCTGGCTCGTGCACGGCACCGCCCGGCCGCCCGTGACCTCCCCGGCCCACACGCGGGCGCGCTCGCTCAGGTGCTTGCCCGAGAACCACGTGTCGCTCGAGAGCGTATCGCACGCGATCACGGACGGCGGCCCGTTCGCCGGAGCCGCCGGGAAGGCCGCGCGTGTCGTACGCGCCGCCGTATCGTCGGCGAGAACGACGTCGTGCGAGAGCGCGAACGCCCGTCGAACGAGCGCGTCGTCGAGCTCGAACATCTCGGTCCCGTACCGCAGTTTCGGCGTGCCGGCCGGACTCGTCGTGTCGATGCCGAGATACCCGCCGGGCCACAACTCGGGTGCGTCTCGCGCATCCAACTCCCACTGCAACCCGAAATCGACGAGGTAGTGCGCCCACGCGGCGCTGCCGAGCGTCCCGTGGTGCGGGTCGATGCCCGCGATGCCCGCGATGAGCCAATACGTCCGGCGAAGATCGAAACGGTTCGAGTACACGACGGCGGCGATCGAAGCCGTGGCGTTCGCGTATCCCATGCCCGTCGTGAGCTGACACACGCCGTCCGCGCCGCAGTGCACGTTCGGATCTTCGCTGCGTAAACCCGGAACGGGTACGAGCGCTCGCAGGTCGCGGTGATCGCGCCACACCTGCCCCTCCGGCGCGAACATCGACACGATCATGACCTTGACGGGGAACCGTTCCTCGGCTCGTGCCGTGCCGCCGCACGCGAAGGCGACGACGACGATCGCGCCGAGCAAACGCCGAGCGTTCATCGTGCCGTCGCACGACGCGCGAACAGCGCGTCGAGTGAGAAGCGATCCCAGCTCGCCGTCGCGAGCAGCGCGGCATACACGAGTTCGTAGCCGAGTTGCTCGGCGAGGACGTCGTGTTCGCCGCGGAGCGCGGTACCGAACGTCAACGATGCCATGAACAGCGCGCCGACGACGAGGACCGGCCGTTGAAAGAGGCCGGCGACGAGGAAGGCTCCCGTGACGGCTTCGACGGCCGGCAACGCATACGCATACGGTGTGACGAGCGGCGCCGGCAAGATGCCGTAAAACTGCCGGACGACGCCCGATGCGAAGGTCGCCCAGATCGGAAACCGCTGCACGCCGTGCAAGAGGATGTTGATGCCGAGCGTGAGCCGCAGGATGGCGTGTGCGAGGGCACGGTCGTTCGTCGGAGCGTTCAGGTCGTCAGAATCGCCTTCGCGCGGTCGAGCATCTCCGCCATCGGCGGGAGATCGCCCGGATGCGCGCCGCGATAGAACCAACGGATCGTGCCGGCGCCGTCGACGATCGCCGCACCGGGAAGCTGCGCCCCGTCGCTGAGCTTCGTCGCGCCCCAGTCTTGCGAGAAGCCCGCCGCGTTGTTCTCGTTGCGCCGCTTCTTGAGCGCCGGATCGGTGAACAGCTTCAAGAGATTGAAGTCGCCCAGTCCCATCGCAGCGTATGACGCCTTGCTCTCGTCACCGACGCACCGCGCCGCCATCGCTTGCTTGCCGCAAAACTCTCGCGCTTTCTCTTGCGAACCGATCGTCACGAACCGAACGGCAAAGCCGCTCGTCGCGTCGTCGAAGCCGGACTCACGCAACTGCGCGAGCGGTTCCTGAAAAAACGTTCAACCGACGTGACGGAGCCATACGACGAGTGCCGGATATGGAATTTCGAGCGCCTCGACCGCGGCCGGGACGTCGTCGCCGATTTCGGGAGCGTGAACGTTTTTCATACGTGTGAGATTCGTGGGTACGAACGCTAAGTCCGCCGACCTTGCAGACGGGCACAATCTCACAGAAACGCGTTAGACGCCACGATGCGCCGGGCATGACAACGTGACCCGGCGCTGCGGCGCGCAAATCGCCGTTCCTCGAAAGCCACCGGAGACGTACACGGATCGATGTGTTGGAGATTGAACGCGAACGACATGGGCGCCGCGCGCAAAGCACGGAAGGCCGCGACGGCATCGCTTCGGTCCCTAACTTCCTGCGAAGACACGCTCGGCGCCGCGGAACTCGTGATCGGCGAACTGCTCTCGAACGCGGCGCGCCACGCGGATGGGAACGTCTGTCTCGAGATCGGGCTCGTCGACGGGCACGCGGAAGTGTCCGTGCACGACACGGCGCCGTCGTTCGCGCTGGATCTCAGCCGGCCGCCCGACGAGTACAGCGAGAGCGGGCGCGGACTGATGATCATTACCGAGCTCGCACGCAAGGTCTCCGTGTTGCCGCTGAGCGGGATGGGAAAGCGCGTGAGCGTTCTGCTCGATCTGCCCGTCGCGGATCCGGCGTTCATGGAGCCGCCGTGCCAGCGTACGTGGTTGCATCACGAGATCGGCGTGTGCATGGCGCCGCGCGTCGCGAAGTATTTTCCCGAACTCGTCGTCGGACCGGAGAACGGCGCCCCTTAGCCTAACGCTGCGGCATGGTCAAACTCGCGACGATCTGCAGCTCGATTCTCGTCTTGCTGCTCGCCGCGTCGACGATGCTCGGCTTCGGGTTCCCGTGGTACATGGCGGTCGGGTTGACGCTCTTCGGCGGGCTCCTCGTCGGCATTCTCGCGCTCGCCGCGCGGCTCGCCATCATCGACAGCGCGCGCGGCGATCACCACGATCACTGAGGCACGTTACGTCGGGTGGATCGCGTCGATCCACGGCGCGGCGTCCACCGTCGCGTCCGCCTCGGCGATGTCGAGGTTGACGACGACCGGCTCCTGACCGCTGCGCACGAGCACGCACGCGAGCGGCTCGCTCGAACTCGCGTTGATCTCCTGATGCGGCACGTACGGCGGCACGAAGATGAAGTCGCCCGGGCCGGCCTCCGCCGTGAACTCGAGGCGGTCGCCCCAGCGCATGCGCGCGCGACCGCTCACGACGTAGATCACGCTCTCGAGGTCGCCGTGGTGGTGGGCGCCCGTCTTCGCGTTCGCGTGAATCGTGACCGTGCCGGCCCAGAGCTTCTCGGCTCCGGCGCGCGCCCGCGTGATCGCCGCCGCACGGCTCATGCCCGGCGTCTGCGGCGTGTTCGTATCGACGTCGCCGCCCTTCACGACGCGTACGCCGTGCCGTTCCCAATCGTTCATCTCGCTCCCATCATGTGAACACGTTCCACGCGGAGAAGCCGTCGTCACTCTCGGGCTCGAGTAGAACGGCCGCCAGCGCACCGAGAGGCTGGCCGGCCGGAACGACGAGGTGCCCCGTCGGGTCTGCGCCGCGGACGAACGCGATCCCGTGCGCGCGCAGCAGCGGCGCTACGACGTCCGCGAAGCGCGCGTCGATCGCGTATCCGTCGGGCTGATTCGCGAACGCCGTCGCCACGTACCGATCGTAGACCGGAAGCCGCGCGCGCTCGAACGTGCCCGTGCGGCGG
>CAJCIN010000308.1 GCA_903970385.1 Rhodospirillales bacterium
GCGAGCGGCGGTAACGGAATGAGTTCACCCGACGTCGTCGCGTCGACGACGTGCGGCGTGACCGTGATGATGAGCTCGTCGCGCGAATTCTGCACGTTCACGTTTCGGAACACGGGGCCGAGGATCGGCAGATCGCCGAGGATCGGAATCTTCGTCGTCGTTTTCGTATTGTTGTCTTGCAAGAGACCGCCGATCGCGAGCGTCTGACCGTCGCGCAGGCCGACGGTCGTCTGCGTGTCGCGCGTGGCGATCTGCGGGATGCCGGCGGCATCGTAGGAGGTGACGTTGTTGATGACGGGGTGCAACGTGACGACGATGTAGTTGTCGTCGTTGAGCACCGGCGTGATATCGAGCGTGACGCCCGTCTGGAACGTCTGCAACTGCGTCGTCGCGACCGTTCCGGCCGATCCGCCGGTCGTCGTGAGCACGGTGAGATTGTCGCCGGCGCGAATCGACGCCGTGCGCCCCGAGATCGTCGTGATGCGCGGGTCCGCGAGGATGCGGCCGTTGCCGTTCGAGATCGCGAGGCCGAGCTGGAACTGCAGCGAGAGGGGCGTGCGCGAGAGCGGCTGCAAGCCGAGCAGCGGCGGTGCGAGACCCGCCGCGTTCGGTTGCGGCGTAGACTCGGTATACGTCGTCGTGAGCGTGCTGTTCGGTGCGAGCGAGAGTCCGAGATTTTTCGCGACCGTCTCGTTGACTTCGAGGATCTGCGTATCGAGGATCACGAGCTTCGGCGGGACGTCGAGGCGCTCGAGCATCTGCTTCGCGAGCCCGATCGCGTACGGTGTGCCGGTCAATGCGAGTTGCGATTGGTTGGGGATGACGGTGGCCCGGATCTCTTGGCCGACGCCGGCGAGCGTTTGAACGAGGACGTTCGCGATATCGCCCGTCGTCGTCGACGCGGCGCCGCTCAGGCCCGGCGTCACCGATTTGAGGTTGACGATCTCGATGATCTGCGCGCTCGCGAGGTTCGCGCCGACGACGGTCGGAGGCGGCGTCGGCCCCGGCGTCGGGCGCGCTCTGGAGAGCGCCGAAGGGTGCGGCGTCGGAACCGGTTTCGTGTCGTCGAATTGCGCGACGTAGATCGGACGCTGCGCGACGTCGATCTGCGCGATAACGGTCTGCGCGCGCGCGATCTGATCGGCCGTGCCGGAGACGAAGATGGAGTCGCCTTGTGCTCGGACGCCGACGCCGAGCGGCGTTGCCGCGAGCGTCTCCATCGCGCGCCGCGCGCTGATGTGCGCGAGCGGGATCGATCGCGACGTACTCGTGATCGATGCCGGGTCGTACGAACGCACGGTGCCGGTACCGACGGCGATCGCGTTTCCGACGTGCTGGAAGGGGACGCCGATCGGCTTGAGCACGGCGGCCAACGCGTCGTCGAGCGTCGCGCTGCGGAGGTCGAGCGCGACCGTGCGTTTCAGATCGCCGTTCACCACGACGCCGACGCCGAAGTAGCGGCAGATCCGGATCACCGCATCGCCCGCGCTCGTCGTCGTCGCGAGCGAGATGCGCCGCTGCGCGGGTGCTCTGCCGGGAAGGGTCAACGCGAACACGTCGCTCGTGATCAGCGCGGTCGCGACGAAGAAGAAGGCGGCGACGGTTCGAAACCGCACGGACCGCCTACGACTCGTGTTCGAGGTGGAGTTTGTAGAGGGCGGCGGCGTGGCCGAGCGTGCTCGCGTGCAGTTTGTCTTTCACGGATGCGAGGAGATGGCTCACGGAATGTTTCGAGAGATGCAGTTCGGCTGCGATGGCTCCACGCGACGACCCGTTGGCGTACAGTTTCATGACCGCACGTTCCGTAGCAGAGAGTCGATCCCAAAGTTTTGGATTGTCCAAGATGTCATCGCGTAGGGTCACGATCACGGATGTCTCCGAGCGGCGGAACGCTCTGGTTATATGCGACCTTCGATGCGACGTCAAGTAAGAAGCTTATCGCGCGTTAACGTTCCGATGGGCGACGCGAAGCTCTTAAGACGGCGTTAACGAAAACGAAAGTCAAGGCACGCGTTGCCTAGTTTCCACGCGCGGTCGCCGCGTACGCTTGGCACGGACACTCTCGTTCGGAGCATCCTGCGCTCGCGTTTCTCTACTCGAGAAGCGTCGTTTCGATGTCTCCGCTGCGCGGGTGCCTCACCGTCATCTTCGTGAGGATTCGTCCGACATGCGCACTCCGTTTCTCCTCGAACGCGCGACCGCATGCGCTCTGTGCGTCGCACTCTCGTCCGGCGCCGCACTCGCCGCGACGATCGCTCGCCCCGCGCACGGCGCGAGCCATCCGTCGCCGCGCACGCCTGCGATCCGCATCACGGCCGCTCAGCGTACGGCGTTGCTCGAGCAAATACCGGCCGAGAAAATGTCGCCCGCATGGCACCGGACGCTCACCGCGTTTGCCGACATACACGATTTCGCCGGACCCGACGGCGAGTATCCGCAGGGTGCTCTGCTGCAAGGCGTCAGCGGCAGTCTCTTCGGCGAATCGCAAGCCGGCGGCGCGTCGGCGCTCGGCACCATCTTCAAGAGTCATACGAAGCCCGGTCTCGAGCTCGCGACCTTGCACAGTTTCGGTGCGACGAACGACGGCGCTTCGCCGAGCAACGGTATGCGGAACATCTTCGACGATTTGGATATCGCGGGGTATCTCTACGGCGTCACGCCGAGCGGCGGCACGAAGGGCGACGGCGCCGTGTTCCGCATCAGCGCCGGCGGCAAGGAAGAGATCGTGCATTCGTTTACCGGCTGGGGCGACGGGGCCGTGCCGACGGGACGATTGCTCCCCTTCGTCGACGGAAAGTACTACGGCACGACGTCGAGCGACGGCGAGTACGGATACGGCACCGTGTTCCAGTTCGATCCGCACACGAACGAGCTGAAGACGATCTACTCGTTCAAAGGCCAAGCCGACGGAGGCGCTCCGCTCGCCGGCCTCTCGATCGCGATCGATGGATTCGAACTCAACGGCAATCTGTTCGGCGTGACACGAACCGGGGGTTCGCTCGGCGCCGGCACGATCTTCGCGATTTCGCCGGCCGGCGCGTTCTCGACGATCTACAACTTCGCGAACGCGCCCGATGCGAGCGCACCCGAATCCGAGCTCGTGCCGGATCTCGCCGGCAATCTCTACGGCGTTTCGTCGACCGGAGGAAGCGCGGGCATCGGAACGCTGTTCAAAACGGACGTGGACGGCAACGAATCGATCGTGCACGACTTCGCGCAAGATGCGACCGGGAACGGTCCGACCGGCGGGAATCCGCTCGCGCCCGTCTCGATGAACTACCTGACGGGCGTCGTGTACGGCACGGCATCGAGCGGCGGTTCGAACGGTCTCGGCGTCGTTTTCCGGTACGACCCCTCGCAATCGGCGA
>CAJCIN010000309.1 GCA_903970385.1 Rhodospirillales bacterium
CATCGACGACTCCCCGGTCCCGACGCTCCGCCCCGTTCCGGCGGGACAGTCGTCGATCGTCCAACCGCGCCCGCAGCAGCCGCCGAACGGCGTCGCCGCGTCCGCGAGCCCGGGTCCGCAGACCGGAATGCCCGGGCGGCCCGGCGTCGCCCCGCGCCCGGGCCAGATCGGCGCCGGTACCGGCTATCGGCCGCCCCAGCCGGGGATGGCGCCGCCGCGTCCGGGAGATCCCGCCGCACCCGGCGCGCCGATCGGCCGCCGGCCGGCCGGTAACGGTCCGTTCCGCCCCTTGACCCCGCCCGCCGGCGCGCCCACGGGCGGTCCGCGCCCGTTCACGCCCCGGCCGCCCGGTGCGCCCGGCTCGCCGCTCGGCGGCGGCCCGACGCCGAGTTCCGGCGGCGGCCCGCGCGGCCCGCAGCGCCCCGGCGGCGATCGCGATCGCAACGGCGCGAAGAAAGACCGCGAGACGGAGATGTTGCTCGAGAAAGAGCGTCAGCGCAAGAAGCGCGGCGGCTCGCTCGACGCGTCGCCCGCTCTCGCGTCCGCCACGCTCGAGACGATCGAGATTCCCGACGTTCTCACGGTGCAAGAACTCGCGACGTCGATGATCATCCCGGCTAAGGACGTCATCAAAGAGCTCATCAAGATGGGCACGATGGCGACGATCAATCAGAACATCCCCGCGAACGTCGCGCAGAACGTCGCGAAGAAGTTCGGCTTCAACGCGGTCATCAAGGAAGCCGGCGAAGAAGTCGTCGTCGAGCAAGAAGAAGATCGCGCGGAGTTGCTCACGTCGCGGCCGCCGGTCGTCACGGTGCTCGGTCACGTCGACCACGGCAAGACGTCGCTGCTCGATCGCATCCGTTCGGCGAGCGTCGCGAGCGGCGAAGCCGGCGGCATCACGCAGCGTATCGGCGCGTATACCGTCGATCGCGGCGACTCGAAGGTCACGTTCATCGATACGCCGGGTCACGAAGCGTTCACGGCGATGCGCGCGCGCGGCGCGAAGGTCACGGACGTCGCGATCCTCGTGGTCGCGGCCGACGACGGCGTCATGCCGCAGACGCTCGAAGCGATCTCGCACATCAAGGCCGCGGGCGTTCCGATCGTGGTCGCGATCAACAAGATGGACAAGGAAGACGCGCAACCCGATCGCGTCAAGTCGCAACTCTCCGAACAGGGTCTGCAGCCCGTCGAGTGGGGCGGCAAGGTCGAGATGGTGCCCGTGTCCGCGCGTACCGGCGACGGCATCGATCAGTTGCTCGAGACGGTGTTGCTCGAAGCCGAACTCAAGGATCTCAAGGCGAACAAGACGCGCCGCGCGCAAGGCGTCGTGATCGAATCGGCGCTCGACAAGGGCCGCGGCGCGGTCGCGACCGTGCTCGTGCAGAACGGCACGCTGCGCACGGGCGACGTCGTCGTCGTCGGCAGCGCGTTCGGCAAGATCCGCGCGCTCGTCGACGACAAGGGCAAGCAGGTCAAGAAAGCCGGGCCTTCGATTCCCGTCGAGATCATGGGCCTCTCGGAAGTTCCGAGCGCGGGCGACACGCTGATGGTCGTCTCCGACGAACGCGTCGCACGCGAAGCCGCGGCGAAACGTTCGACGCGCCGTAAGGATGTCGCGATCGCGGCGACGGACGGCCCGCGCGTCTCGCTCGAGACGTTCATGTCGACTCCCGCCGACGGCGCGCGCAAATCGCTCAACCTCATCCTCAAGGCCGACGGCCAAGGTGCGGTCGCGGCGCTTCGCTCGCGTCTCGAGGGGCTCTCGAACGCCGAAGTCGATCTGCGCGTCATCTACGCCGGCGTCGGCGCGATCACGCCGAACGACGTCAACCTCGCGAGCGCGTCGAACGCCGTTCTGATCGGCTTCAACATCCGCCCCGACGAGACGGTCAAGCGTCTCGCCGAAAACGAGCAAGTCGACATCCGGTTCTACAACGTCATCTACGACGTCGAGAACGACCTCAAGAAGGCCCTCGTCGGCATGCTCGCGCCGAAGTACCGCGAGATCATCCTCGGCCGTGCCGAGGTCCGCGAGGTCTTCAAGGTCTCGAAGGTCGGCACGATCGCGGGCTGCTACGTGCAGAGCGGCAAGCTCACGCGCAACGCGAAGGTCCGCATCCTCCGCGACTCGGCCGTCATCTTCGAATCGGAGCTCGAATCGCTGCGCCGCTTCAAAGACGACGTCCGCGAGGTCGCGGAAAACTTCGAGTGCGGCGTGCAGATCGCGAAGTTCTCGGATCTCAAAGACGGCGACGTCATCGAGGCATACGCCTCGGAACTCGTCGCCCCGGAGCCGGTCCCGGCGTAAGCCGGGACCCTGCGCGGTACCGTGGGGAGCGCCCTGCAGCCACCGCTGTTACGCGCGGTAACGAAGCTCGGCAACGCCGGTCCGTCCGGATCGCCGGAGCTCGTCGCCTTGCGGACGGGACGGTTGTGGCTCGCCGTCGGCGTGCTCAACATCGGGCTGGGCGTCTCCGAATTGCTCTTGGGACACAACAGACGCGCCCAAGGTGCCTTTTACGCGTGCCTCGGGTTCGCATACGTCGCGTTTGCGGCGTACAACTTCAGCAGATATCGCTCGCTCCGCAACGCATCGACGGCCTGACGTGCTCGGGTCGGTCGTCGCTCGTTGCCGGAATGCGTCGCCCGGGCAGATCGGCGTCTCCGCCGGGATGGCGCTCGTCGCGGCCGTCGTCCTCGATCGGCTTGATCCGCGCGCGTCGTTCCTCACGGGCCTGCTCTTCGGGCTCGCCGTCGGTCTCGGGGTCCTCTCGCTCGGCATCTGGCAGCGCCGCGCGCTCGGGGGCTAGGTGGAGGCCGCATGCCGGTGACGCGCCTCCGGCGGCTCGCGCAACCGCTCGTCGTACCGTTGAAGATCGCGATCCTCGTCGTCGTGTTCGTGCGCTTTCGCGGGACGTGGGTCGGCGCGTCGGTCGTGCTCGGGATGGGGCTCTTGCTCTTCGGCGTCGACCGGTCCGTCCGGCGCTGGGCCGCGCGATTGGCCGGCGGCAAGTGAAGCGCCGGAAAAACGCGAAGACCGCAGCGGATCGACCGGCGCAACCGTTCGAAGAACGGGTGGTTCTTGTGGTGGTCGTGCTCGGGGCGCTCGTGGCGAGCGCTTTGCTCGTCCGGCAAGTTTCGGACTATCTCGCGGACGCGAGGCAGCCGGTGCTCCGGCACGGTGATACGGTCAGTGCGCTCGGTTCGCTCGCGATGCTCGCGTTTCTCGGCTTTATCGCGTTCAACACGGTGCGGAAGGCAAGACGATGAAACGGGAACGGATGGGCCGGATCGATCACGAGCTGCAACGCGAGCTCGCGCGCTTGATCTCGACCGAACTCAAAGATCCACGGCTCGGGTTCGTGACGGTCACGCGGGTCGAGATCACGAACGATCTGCAGACGGCGAAGGTGTTCGTCTCGATCATCGGCGACCGTCACGTGGCGAAGCAGAGCATGGAAGCGCTCGAAAGCGCGCGCGGATTCTTACGCGGAGAGCTCGGCCACGCCGTCTCGCTGCGGCACACGCCGTCGATTACGTTCGTCGAAGACCGTAGCACGGAACGGGCGATCGCGCTCAGCAAAGTGCTCGCGCAGACCGCGCGGGAGCAGGGAGAAGCCGATGATTCAAAGTGAAGCGCGCCACTCGACGACGGAGGACGTCGTCGCGGAGTTGCGCCGGCGCTCCACGTTCGTGATGGTGAGCCACGTGAAGCCGGACGGCGACACGCTCGGCGCCGGCCTCGCGCTCGGCCTCGCCCTCCGCGAGATCGGCAAGCGCGTCCATTACTTCCAGCAGGATCCCGTTCCGCGCAACCTGCGGTTCTTGCCCGACGCCGATCGCGTCGCGCGCGAGATGCCGGCGGACTTGCCGGCCGATACGCTCTGGGTGTTCTGCGACATGAGCGACACGTCGCGCGCGGGCGAGCATCTGCCCGCGATCGAGCGCGAGAACGTGCTCGACATCGATCACCACCTCGCGAACTCGCGGTTCGGCGCGCTCAACTACGTGCTCGAGACGGAATGCTCCACGGGAACGTGCGTGTTGCATCTGTTGCGCGCGATGGGTTCGACGATCACGCCCGAAATCGCGACGTGTCTGCTGACGACGATCATGACGGACACGGGCGGCTTCATGCACTCGAACACGACGGCGGGCGTGTTGCGCACGTCGGCGGAACTCGTCGAGCTCGGCGCGGACAAGGAAGACATCACCGAAAAAATCTTCGCGAACAAACGCTTCGCGGCGATCCGTCTGCTCGGCGCCGCGCTCGATAGCGCGCGTCTCGAAGAAGACGGCAAATACTGCTGGTCGATCGTCGACGAAGCGATGCTCGAAAAGTTCGGCGCCGACGGCGAGGACACGGAAGAGATCGTCAACCACCTGCGCTCGGTCGAAGGCGTCGACGTCGCCGCGTTGTTCAAAGACTACGACGGCGACGTCCGTGTCAGCTTGCGCAGCAGCGGCCGCGTGAACGTGCAGACCGTCGCGGGACGGCTCGGCGGTGGCGGTCATTTTCGCGCGTCGGGGCTCACGTACGTGGGCCCGGTTCAGGATGCGGTCGCGGCGCTACGCGACGCGTTGCGCGCCGAGGGACTCTAGGCCGACTCGCCGGGCAAGGGCATGCTCGGTTTCGTCAACGTCTTCAAGCCGGCGGGGCCGACGTCCACGCAAGTCGGCGCGCGCGTGCGGCGCATCTTCTCGGCGCGCGGCGACGCGAAATTGCCGGTCGGCCATCTCGGCACGCTCGATCCGATGGCGGCGGGCGTGTTGCCGCTCGCGCTCGGCAAGGCGACGCGTCTGATCCCGCTCATCGAGGACCGGCGAAAATCGTACGTCTTCACGCTGGTGCTCGGGCGCTCGACGACGACGGCCGATGCGACGGGCACGACGCTCGAGCGGGGCGACGTTCCGCCGGGTGCCGGCGACGCTCTCGCGACCGCGATGCGGGGCTTCGTCGGCAGCAGCGAACAGATTCCGCCGATGTACAGCGCCGTGCAGATCGCGGGCACGCGACTCTACGAGCTCGCGCGTCGCGGCGAGACGGTCGCGCGCGCGGCGCGGCCGATCACGATCTACGCACTGTCGCTGCTCGGTTTCGACGACGGCATCGCACGCTGCGCCGTCGCGTGCTCGGAGGGAACGTACATCCGCACGCTCTGCGAAGATCTCGGCGCGGCGATCGGCTGCCCCGCGCACATGGGCGCGCTGTTGCGCGACGCGTCCGGCCCGTTCGTGCTCTACGAAAGCCTGATGCTCGAGGAGATCGAGGCCGCGCCGGACGCGGCGCTCATCGCGCCGGAACGCGTTATCCCGATTCCGACGATCGTGCTCGACGGTCGCGGCTCCGCGGATTTCCGCGCGGGCCGGCTCGTGCCGCTTCCGGCCGGATCCGCCTCGAAGCATCTCTTCGTGCGCGACTCCACGCGCACGCTCGTCGGCGTCGGCGAGGCCGTCGGCGCGTTGCTCGCGCCGCGCAAGGTCTTCGTATGAAGATCCATCACGAACTCGAGAAGCCGGCGACGGACCGGCCGCTCGTGGTGGCGATCGGCTTTTTCGACGGCTTCCATCGCGGCCACCGCGAGATCGTCAAGACCTTGTTGCGCCTGCGCCGCCCGGGGTATCGCGCCGCGGCGATGACGTTCCGCAACCATCCCGCGACGTATCTGCGGCCCGACAGCGTGCCGCCGCTCATCGCGACGCTCGAGGAGCGTGTCGATCTGCTCGCGAGCAGCGGCATCGACGAGCTCTTCCTCGTGCCGTTCGACGACCGGATCGCGCAGACGGAAGCCTCCACGTTTTTGCGCGAGACGTTGCTCGGCACGCTCGGCGTCCGCGGGCTCGTCGTCGGCGAGAACTTCCGCTTCGGACACCGGCGCGCGGGCGACGCGGCGCTCGCGCGCGAGACGCTCGCCTCGTCCGGCGTCGTCGTCGAGGCCGTCGCTCCCGTGCTCGACGGCGGCGAACGCATCTCGAGCACGCGCATCCGCGAGGCGATCTGCGCCGGCGACACGGCGACCGCCGATCGTCTGCTCGGCGGATCGTACGCGCTGCGCGGCCGCGTCGCGCTCGGCGCCGGTCGCGGTCACGACCTCGGGTTCCCGACGGCGAACATCGTCGTTCCGCCGGAGAAGACGCTGCCGGCCGACGGCGTGTATTCGGTCGTCGGCCGCTACGACGGCCGCGACTATACGGGCCTCGTGTCGATCGGAACGAATCCGACGTTCGCCGGCGTTGCCCGTACCGTCGAAGCGTGGTTGCTGGATTTTCGCGCGACGATCTACGGCGAAGAACTCGCGCTGCGCAATTTCCGCTTCATCCGCGAACAGCGGACGTTCGCGGACGCGGACGCGCTCCTCGCGCAGATGAACGAGGATGCGTCGCATGCAAAGTTCCCGTCCTTCAGCGCATCGTGACGGAGTTACGGAAGGCGAACCGGTGATCTTCAGACTTTCTCTCGCGCTCGCCCTCGCGATCGCCGCGTGCGGTCCCGCGTCGGCCGCGCCGCATGCCGGCGATCCGGCGCCGCCGTTCTCGATCGCGAAGCTCGGCGGCGGTTCGATCGACCTGCACCATCTGCTCGGCAAACCCGTCTACGTGAACTTCTTCGCGTCGTGGTGCGGCCCGTGCAACGACGAGGCGCCCGACGTCGCGCGCCTCTACAAGACGTATCGCGCGCGCGGGCTGACGATCGTCGGCATCGACGAGCTCGAAGATACGACGAAGGCGTCGGGCTTCCAGCGCAAGTACGCGTGGCCGTTCCTCGTCGGCGTCGACGGCGACGGATCGGTCGGGCACAGCTACGGCGCGATCGGCCTTCCCGTGCACGTCTTCATCGACAAGCACGGCAACGTCAGCACGTACCGGCTCGGCGAGATGGATCGCGCCGCGATCGACGATGCGATCAAGAAAATCCTATAGCCGTATCGTCGTCGCGGCCGTTCTCGCGACGCTGACGTCCCTCGCGAGCGCGTCGGCCGAGTCGCCGTCGCCTGCCGCCGATCCGCGAGCCGCGGCCGCCGATCGCATGGCCGCGCAGGTGCTTTCCGGAAAGCACGTACCGGGCCTCGCGATCGGCATCGCCGAGCACGGCCGCATCGTGTTCGCGCGCGGCTACGGCCTCGCGGACATGGCGAAGAACGTTCCCGTCACCGCGGACACGCGTTTCGAGATCGGTTCGGTCACGAAGCAAATCACCGCGGCGTGCGTGCTGCAGCTCGTCGAGGCGGGGAAGTTGTCGCTCGACGCGCGGCTCGGATCGTTCGTCTCCGATTACTTCGCCGGCCGCGGCGTCACGGTGCGCCAACTGCTCGAACAGGTTTCCGGCGTTCCGGAATATCTCGCGGGCGACGACGTGCAGGTTCTCGCGGGCACGCAACCCGCGACGTATGCGACGCTCGTCGCGCGCGTGTCGGCGAAGCCGCTCGAGTTCACGCCCGGCACGCGCTGGAAGTACAGCAACACGAACTACATCTTGCTCGGCCGCATCGTCGAGCTCGCCGCGCACGAGTCGTACGAGCATTACGTGCGAACGCATATCTTCGAACGCGCCGGTATGACGCAATCGGGTTTCATCGCCGACGAAGCGACGTTGCCCGCGATGGCGCGCGGCTACGTGCCCGGCCCGAAGGGCCTCGCTCCGTCCCCGCCGCTGCGCGACGACTGGGCCACGTCCGCCGGCGCCGTCGTCTCGACGGTCGGCGATGTCCTGCGCTGGGACGACGCGTTGCTCGCGGGCAAGATCGTCTCACCGGCCGACGTCGCCTTGATGCGAACGACGGCGACGACCGTCGACGGTGCGCCGACGCACTACGGGTTCGGCTGGATCGTCGACACGGCGGGCACGCATCCGCGCGTGTGGCACAACGGCGGCACGTTCGGTTTCCACGCGATCAATCAGACGTTTCCGGCCGACGACGAGGCGATCGTGGTGCTCGACAACTCGGCGTTCGGTCTCGAAGGCTTCGCGCCGGCCTTGTTCGCGGCGACGCACCCCGACGCGCCGCCGCCGGTCGAATCGGCAGCGGGGGAGGTTGCGGCGGTGCGCGCACGGGTGCGCGAGTGGCTGCATCGTTTCGAGACGGGCGACATCGACCGGTCGCAGTTGACGGCTGCGATGACGAAGTCGCTGACGCCCGACATCGTCGACGGCGCGAAGGCGCAGCTCGGCCCGCTCGGCGAGCCGCAGTCGCTCCTATATCGCGGCGTGACGAACGACGGCGGTTCGACGGTCTACCATTACCGCGCGACGTTCACACAAGGCACGTTCGACATCACGATGGCGGTCGACGCGACCGGGAAGATCGGCGGCTATCTCCTGACGCCCGGCTGAGCGTTCGCGCTACGCGGCGATGACCTCGATGCGATCCGCGTCGCGCAGCGCGACGCGCGCGCCGCCGCCTTCTTTGATGTCGCCGCGTAAGATCGCGCTCGACAGCGGATTCGTCACGAGCCGCGCGATCGTCCGCGCGACGTAGCGCGCGCCGCTGCCGGCGGCGATGCTCTGCCGCGCGAGGAAGCGCCGCGCCCCCGCGTCGAGGACGATCGAGATCCGCATTGCGCCGAGACGCTCGGCCACCGCATGCAACTGCAGCTCGACGATCGCCTCGATCTCGCCCTCGCCGAGTTCGTTGAAGTGCACGACGTCGTCGATGCGATTCAGCAGCTCCGGCCGCATGTACACCTCGATCTCCGTCGGATCCGCGTTGCTCGTGAGGATCACGATCGCGTGCCGGAAATCGATCGCGCGTCCCTTCGCATCGGTCACGCGACCGTCGTCGAGAATCTGCAACAGGATCGCGGCCACGTCGCCGTGCGCCTTCTCGAACTCGTCGAACAGAACGACGCTGTAGGGTCTGCGCCGCACGGGTTCGGTGAGTTGCCCCGGCTCGTCGTGGCCCGCGTAGCCCGGCGGCGCGCCGAGGAGCCGCGAGACCGTGTGTGACTCCGTATACTCGGTGAGGTCGATCCGCACGAGGGCGTCTTCGGTGCCGAAGAGCTCCGACGCGAGCGCGCGCGCGAGTTCCGTCTTGCCGACGCCGCTCGAGCCGAGGAAGAGAAAGCCGCCGACGGGCTTGCGCGGGTCCTTGAGGCCGGCGCGTCCGCGCCGGATCGCTTGCGCCACCGCGTCGATCGCCTGCCGTTGCCCGACGACGCGCTTCGTGAGCGCGATTTCGAGATCGAGCAGGCTGCGCGACTGCTCAGCGGTGAGCGCGCCCTGCGGTATGCCCGTCCACTTCGAGACGATCGCCGCGACGTCGGCCACCGCGACGATCGAGCCGCCCGCGAGCGCGACGGAGGACGCGGCCTCGTCGATGAGGTCGATCGCTTTGTCCGGTAAGAACCGGTCCATGATGTAGCGCGCGGAGAGCGTCGCGGCCGCGTCGATCGCGCCGTCGGTGATCTCGACGCCGTGGTGATCGGCGTACCGGCCGCGCAGACCGCGCAAGATGCTCGCGGCCTCCTCGATCGTCGGCTCGTCGACCGTGACGGGCTGGAAGCGGCGCTCGAGCGCGCTATCGCTTTCGATGTATTTGCGGTACTCGTCGAACGTCGTCGCGCCGATGCACTGCAGCTCGCCGCGCGCGAGCTCGGGTTTGATCATCGACGAGAGATCGAGCGAGCCTTCCGCGGCACCGGCGCCGACGAGCGAGTGCAGCTCGTCGATGAAGAGCACGATCTCGCGTGCGGAACGCTTCACTTCCTCGAGGATGCGCTTTACGCGACCTTCGAATTCGCCGCGATACTTGGTGCCTGCTACGAGCGGTCCGAGCGAGAGCGCGAGGATGCGTTTGTCGCGCAGCGCCGCCGGCACGTCGCCGCGCGCGATGCGCTGCGCGAGCCCTTCGACGACGGCCGTCTTGCCGACGCCGGGTTCGCCGACGAGCACGGGATTGTTCTTCGAGCGTCGCGAGAGGATCGCGACCACGCGCTCGATTTCGGCATCGCGGCCGACGACCGGATCGAGTTCGCCGGCACGCGCCGCCGCGGTGAGATCGCGCGAGAACGACGAGAGCGTCGGCGTACCGGAGCGCAGGCGTTTCGCCCACTCGCGCGGATCGGGTGCCGACATCTCGCGCTCGCTGCGCTGGAAACGGTCGATCGCGAACGTGGTGCCGACGGCGAGCGCGACGGCCGCGAGGGCGGAACCGACGAGTGGAAAGACCGCGGTCCGCCGGCGGCGGGCGCACGCTTCGCACACCTCGGCCTCGACCCACGTTCCGCTCCGCAACGTGAAGTCTCGCACCGTCGCCGGGCGCATGCCGCACGTTTCGCAAATCGTTGCCATAACCGGTGTTTCGCGATGCGGCCGCGCGTTGCCCGCGTGCGCCGTCCGTCGCAAAGGACCGCCGGAAGCGCGCCCCCAATACGACCAGCCTGAACCGCGTTGGAAAGGGCCCCTGAAAAAGCCATGGCGTACATCATTACCGAACCGTGTATCGGCACGAAGGATAAGTCGTGCGTCGACGTCTGTCCCGTGGATTGCATTCACGGCAACGACGACGACAAGATGCTGTTCATCGATCCGGAGGTGTGCATCGATTGCGGCGCGTGCGTTTCCGCATGCCCCGTCGAAGCGATCTATGCCGATTCCGACGTGCCGGACAAGTGGAAGAACTACACCGCCATCAACGCGGAGTGGTACAAGAAGTAGCTTCGTCTGGCTTCCGTAACGACGCATCGCGTCGTCGTGACCGGCATCGGCGTGATCTCGCCGATCGGCATCGGCGTCCGCGCGTTTTGGGCGAACACGCTCGCAGGTAAGGTCGGCACCGCGCGCCTCACGCGCTTCGATCCCGGCGACTGTCCGTCACGGATCGCGGCGCAAGTCGAAGATTTCGAACCGGCCGACTTCATCGCCGGCAAACAGTTGCGGCGAACCGAACGCTACAGCCAATTCGCCGTCGCGGCCACGCGGCTCGCGCTCGACGACGCGGCGCTCGTTCTCGACGACGAGCTGCGCGACGACGCCGGCGTCTGGATCGGCTCCGCGCTCGGCGGCCTCGGCTTCGCGGAGGCGCAACACGCGGCGTTCTCGAGCGAGGGCTCGCGTGCGGTGCGCCCGTTGCTCGCCATCTCGGTGTTCGGCGCGGCCGCGACGGCGAATGCGGCGCTCGCGTTCGGCGTGCGCGGTCCGACGGTCGCGAATTCGAATTCGTGCGCGGCGGGCGCCGTCGCGATCGGCGACGCGTATCGCGCCGTCGCGCGCGGCGACGTCCGCGTCGCCCTCGCCGGCGGCGCGGAAGCGCCCCTCGCACCGCTGTCGTTCGGCGCGTTCGCGAACATCAAGGCGATGTCGACGCGCAACGACGAACCGGAGCGCGCGAGCCGCCCGTTCGATCGCGACCGCGACGGTTTCGTGATGGCGGAAGGGGCCGCGATGCTCGTGCTGCAGCGGCTCGAGGACGCCCTGACCGCGGGCGTACGCATCTACGGCGAGATCTCCGGCTTCGGATTGACGTCGGACGCGTATCACATGACCGCGCCGAAGCCGGACGGCCGCAGTTCGTCGCGGGCGATGACGCACGCGTTGCACGAGGCGCGCGTCGCGTCGGACGAAGTCGAACTCGTGAGCGCGCACGGTTCGTCGAGCCCGCTCAACGACGTCACCGAGACGGTCGCGCTCAAGCGCGCGCTCGGAGACGCCGCGTATCGCGTGCCGATCTCCGGCACGAAGGGTCAACACGGTCACGCGCTCGGCGCGACGAGCGCGTGGGAAGCGGCCGTGTCGCTACTCGCAATCCACGAGAAACGGATACCACGCATGGTGAACCTCGATCACGTCGATCCGGCGTGCGATCTCGACTACGTCCGCGAAGCGCGGGTGGTCGCGCCGCGGATCGTGCTCGCGAATTCGGCCGGGTTCGGCGGAATCAACGCGGCGCTCGTCTTGCGGGGCGTCGAGAAGTGAACGGCTCGGTGCCGGTGCGCGCCCTCGACGCGCGCAAGGTCTATGCCGGCACGGGTGAGGAGTCGGTGCACGCGCTCGACGGCGTCTCGCTCGAGGTGCGCGCGGGCGAGATGGTCGCGCTCGTCGGGCCGAGCGGCTGCGGGAAGAGCACGCTGCTGAATCTCGTCGGGTGCGTCGATCTGCCGAGCGGCGGCACGATCGAAGTGGACGGCCGCGCCACGTCGTCCCTCGACGACGACGCGCTGACGGCGCTGCGCCGCGAACGTATCGGCACGGTCTTCCAATTCTTCAACCTGTTGCCCGCGATGACGATCGCGGAGAACGTCGCGCTGCCGCTCGTGCTGCAGCGGCGCCCGCGCGCGGAGATCGATTCGCGCGTGACGGCGGCGCTCGAAGCCGTCGGAATCGGCAACAAGGCGCGATCGTATCCCTCGCAAGTCTCCGGCGGCCAGATGCAACGCGCGGCCATCGCCCGCGCGACCGTGCACGATCCCGCGATCGTCCTCGCCGACGAACCGACCGGCAATCTCGATTCGCAGAGCGGCGCCACCGTACTCGCGTTGCTGCGAACGTTCGCATCGAACGGCCAGGCGATCCTCATGGCGACCCACTCGACCGAAGCCGCGTCCGTCTGCGACCGCATCATCCGCATGCAGGACGGCCGCATCGCCTAAGGCGGCCATGCCTCGCGCACGTTCGCGGCGTCCAAGCCCCTGATGCTCTTTCGCGGCCTCGTGCTCGGCCATCTGCGCAACAATCGCCTGCGTGCCCTCGTCACGCTCGTGGCGGTCGGGCTCGGCGTCGCCATCTCGCTCGCGATCGACCTCGCGAACGCCACGGCCGTCTCGTCGTTCGCATCGAGCGTCAACGTCGTGGCCAATCACGTGAACCTGCAGGTGCTCGGCGTCGGGCGCGGCTTCGACGAGCGCGCGCTCCTGCGCGTCCAGGCGCTCGACGGCGTGCGTTACGCCGCACCGACGATCGAAGAGTCGGTCGTCGTCGGCGCGCGGCCGGGCGATCCGTTCTCCGGCGAGATCTTGCGCGTGCTCGGCGTCGATCTGCTGCGGCCGTTGCCGCGCGACGACGGCGCGCAGACCGCGACGCCCGGCGAATTCTCCGTCGGGGGCGGCCCGTCTCCGCTGACGCTCGTCGACGGCCGCGGCGCGATCCTCTCGCAGAGAATCGCGAGCCGCTACCATCTGCACGTCGGTTCGCTGCTGACGTCGCTCTCGGGCGATCGCGTCGTGCGCTTCCGTGTCGCCGGGATCTTGCCCGCGGGGATCGCGGGCCTGGACACGAGCGTCATGTTCGTCGACATCGCGACGGCGCAGGACGTCTTCGGAAAGATCGGCCTGCTCGATCGCATCGATCTGATCGTCGACGACGCTCGGGTCGCCGATGTCCAGAAGGCCGTGGCCGCGGTCATCCCGCACGGCTCGCGCGCGATCCGGCCGGAGGTGCGGACGGGCGAGATCAAACGGATGTTGCGCAGCTTCCAGCTCAACCTCGCCGCGCTCTCGTACATCGCGATGCTCGTCGGCATGTACCTCATCTACAACACGGTCGCGATCTCCGTCGTGCAGCGCCGACCCGACGTCGGGACGCTGCGCGCGCTCGGCGCGACGCGACGGCAGATCTTCGTCGCGTTCCTCGGCGAGGGCGCGCTGTTCGGAACGTTCGGTTCGCTGCTCGGGCTCGTGCTCGGAGCGCTGCTCGCGCGGCTCTCGGTCGGCGCGGTGTCGCGCACGGTCGATGCGCTGTACGTCGCGACGCACGCCGACCGTGTCGTGTACGATCCGCTCGTGCTGCTCAAGGCGTTCGTGGTCGGCTTCGTGCTCGCGACGCTGTCCGCCGTGTTTCCGGCGATCGAAGCGTCGTCGACCGCGCCCGCGATCACGATGCGATCGCTCGGCTTCGAGGCACGCCGCGCGCGGCCGGGCGTCGGGCTCGCGCTCTGCGGCGCCGGTCTGCTGGTCGTCGCCTATCTCCTGACGTTTCCGCCGCCGTTCGACGGCATCCCGATCGCCGGCTACGCCGCGGGGCTCGCGATCATCTTCGGCGCGTCGCTGTGCGTGCCGCTCGCGATCGCGGGCGTGGCGTCTGCGGCGCGGCGTTTCGGCGCACGCTTCTCCCCGTCGGCGCGCATCGGCGCGTCGAACCTCGGCGCGTCGCTGCGGCGCAACAGCGTCGCGGTCGCATCGCTGATGGTCGCGATCGCGATGATGGTGAGCGTCGCCATCCTCATCGGCTCGTTCCGGACGACCGTCGTCGCGTGGGCGGACGAAACGCTCAAGGCGGACTTGTTCGTGCGGCCGCTCGGGTTGCAGGACGCATCGTACGACGCCCGTTTTTCCCCCGCCGTCGCGACGAAGATCCGCGCGATCCCGGGCGTCGCCGCGGTCGACACGTTCCGCGCGATCTCGATCCCGTACCACGGTACGCTCACGACGCTCGCCGCCGCCGACTATCGCACGATCGCGGACCGCAACAAACTGCGCTTCATCGGCAACGTCGACACGCGCCGTCTCGCGCACACGATGCCGGACACGGACAACGTCGCGATCAGCGAGCCGTTCGCCACGCGGTTCGGCACGCGCATCGGCGACGACGTCGACGTCGATACGCCGAGCGGGCTCGCGCACTTCCACGTGGTCGCGCTCTACAACGACTACTCGACCGATTCGGGGATCGTGCTCGCGGATAGCCGCACGTTCGCGCGCCTCTTTCACGACGGCAGCGTCAACTCGCTCGCGATCTACGCGAAACCCGGCGTCGATCTCCACGACTTGCGGACGCGCGTCATTCGCAGCGTGTTGCCGCTGCGGATCGACGTTCAGACGACGCGCGAGTTGCGCGCGCTCGTCATCGAGATCTTCAACCGGACGTTCGCGATCACGTACGCACTGTACGTCATCTCGATCACGATCGCCGTGCTCGGCGTCGTCAGCACGCTCTTCGCACTCGTGCTCGAGCGCCGGCGCGAGATCGGCCTCTTGCGGTATCTGGGCCTCTCGACGGCCGAAGTGCGCGGCATGGTGTTCTACGAAGCGGCCTACATCGGCGGCCTCGGCGGCGTGACGGGCGTGCTCGCCGGCATCGTGCTCGCGCTGCTGCTGATCTTCGTCATCAACCGGCAAGCCTTCGGGTGGCTCATCGAATTGCACATGCCGTGGGATTTTCTCGGCGAAGCGATCGTGCTCGTGGTGGTCGCCGCGCTCGTGGCCGGGATCTTTCCCGCCTCGGTTGCGGCGCGTATCAAGACGGCGGAAGCGGTACGGACGGAATGATGAAGCGATATCTACGGCGGTGTACGGCATTCGTCGCGGCGGCGTGCGCGCTCGGCGGCGGCGCCGCGCGCGCGACGACCGACGGCTTCGAGCCCGCGCGCGCACCCTACGCGTTTTCGTTTCCGCGCGATCATGCGGCGCACGACGCGTATCGCACGGAGTGGTGGTACTACACGGGCCACGTCCGGACGGCGGACGGCCGGCGCTTCGGTTACGAGCTGACGTTCTTCCGCATCGGGCTCGCACCGGGCGATCCGAAGCCGGCCGCGACGCAGAGCCGGTGGCGGGGCAATCAACTGTTCCCGGCGCACTTCGCGCTCACGGACGAGCGGGGCAAGACGTTCTTTCACGTCGAGCGCTTCTCGCGGGAAGCGCTCGGCATGGGTCGCGCGTCCGATCGCACGCTCGACATCGCGTCGCTCGACTGGACGCTGCGCGGCACGCCGACCGGGCGTTCCGACTACGAACGCATGGTGATGCACGCGGCGGAAGACACGCCGTCCGGGCGCAACGCGATCGATTTCGTGCAGATGCCGGAGAAGAAGCCCGCCGTTCACGGCCGCGGCGGCGTGTCGCGCAAATCGTCGTGCGCGTCGTGCGCGTCGCATTACTATTCGTATACGCGGCTGCATACGACGGGGACGCTCGTGTATCACGGGACGCCGCTCGCGGTCGACGGCCTCTCGTGGATGGATCACGAGTTCGGCTCGAGCGAACTGGATCCGAAACAGTCGGGCTGGGATTGGTTCGCGATCCAGCTCGACGACCGGCGCGAGCTGATGTTGTACGATCTTCGCGAGAAAGACGGGAGCCTCACGCCCGAATCGAGCGGCAGCCTCGTCGAACCCGACGGCTCGGTCAAGTATCTGCCGCGCGCGTCGTTCACCGCGGAGGCGACGGGACGCTGGAAGAGTCCGCACACGGGCGGCACGTATCCGAGCGGCTGGCACGTCCGCGTGCCGGGCGAGAACGTCGACGTGACGCTCGCACCGACCGTTCTCGATCAGGAACTCGCGGACACGTCGAGCGGCGTTTCGTACTGGGAAGGTGCGGTCGACGTGTTCGACGCGCGCGGCACGTCGCGCGGCGTCGGGTACGTCGAGCTGACGGGCTACGCGGGCACCGTCGCGATTTGATGGGCGCGGCAAGGCAAGCGACGGCATGCATGGCGAACGTGCCACGATGAACTGGACGAGCGACATCGTTTTTCCGAGCGACGGGGATCTGACCGAATCGTACGCTCGCATCGGTGCGCGGCTCGACGGCGAGAGCGACGCGCGGGCGTGGCGCGATGCGTTCGGAGCGTGGGACGGCGTACGCCGGACGTGGCATTCGTGGGCGAATCTCACGCGGCTCCGCTACACGCAGGATACGCGCCGCGAAGAATTCCGGGACGCGCAACGCGCGCTCGACCGGAGGACGCCCGGCTACACGGCGCTCGATACCGCGATGAAGCAGCGATTTCTCGCGAGCGACGCGCGGCCCGTTCTCGAAGACGAACTCGGCGCGCAAGCGTTCGCGCTCTGGGGCGCCGACGTCGCGACGTTCGACGCGGTTATCGCGGACGATCTCGTGCGCGAGTCGAAGCTGACGCGCGCCTACACGGAGCTTCTCGCCACGGCAGAAGTCGACTTCGCGGGCGGGAAGTTCTCCCTCGGCGCGCTCGGCGTGTATCTGCAAGACCCCGATCGCGAAACCCGGCACGCGGCGGAACGCGCGCGGTGGGCTGCGTTTGCGGAGCGCCGCGAGCGGCTCGATGCGACGTTCGACGAGCTCGTGAAGCTGCGCGACGGCATGGCGCGTAAACTCGGACTCGCATCGTACACCGAACTCGGGTATCGTCGGATGCACCGCGTCGATTACGGACCGGCCGACGTCGCGCGGTACCGGGACGAGGTGGCGCGCGTCATCGTACCCTTCGCGCACGAGCTCGTGCGCGGCTTCGGCGCGCATGCCGGCCTCGACCGCGTGTGTTTTTGGGACGAGTCGACGCTCGGCGTCGCGGGACGGGTCGCGCCGCGCGGCGATCGCGCGTGGATCGTCGCCCGCACCCGGGAAGCGTTCGCCGCGATGGATCCGAAGCTCGGAGAGTTCGCGGACATGCTCGTCGAGCGCGAACTGCTCGACGTCGACAATCGGCCGGGAAAGGCGCTCGGCGCGTATTGCACGAGCTTCCCGACGCGTTCCGTGCCCTTCGTGTTCGCGAATTTCAACGGCAGTCGCGCGGACGTGAGAACGCTGATGCACGAGTTCGGCCATGCGTTCCAAAACTGGAGCAGCCGCGACAAGGTCGCGATCGATTACCTCACGCCGACGTACGAAACGGCCGAGATCCATTCGATGGCGCTCGAGTACCTCACGTGGCCGGAGATGGAGCGATTCTTCGGCGACGACGCGAGCGCGTATCGCCGCGAACATCTCCTCGATGCCATGCTCTTCTGGCCGTACGGCGTCGCCGTCGACCATTTCCAGCACCTCGTCTACGCCCACCCGTCGGCGTCGCCCGAGGAACGGCACGAGATGTGGCGTGAGATGGAGCGCCGGTACCTGCCGTGGCGCGACTACGGCGATCTCGCGCATCCGGCAGCCGGAGGTCTCTGGCAAGAGAAACGGCACATCTTCGTCGCGCCGTTCTACTACATCGACTACACGCTCGCGCTCTGCTGCGCGTTGCAATTTTGGCAGCGCGCCGAGAGCGATCGCGAGGCGACGCTCGACGCCTATCTGAAGCTGTGTGCTCGGGGCGGCGAAGCGCCCTTTCGCGAACTCGTGCGCTCCGCCGGATTGCGCGTGCCCTTCGAGGCCGGCGCGCTGGAAGACGTGGTCAAAGCCGCTCGGACGGCGTTCTGACCGTCAGGCCGCAGCCGGTATGTCGATGGTAACGATGGGGACGTCGACCGGGCGCGACTCGAAGATCGCGACGAGTTCGCAGTCGCGGCACAGCACCGAGAGTGCGTACGATCCGTCGGCCGGGTCGTCGTGTTCGTGTCCGCAATCGGGGCAGCTGAAGAGCAAGAGCATCGGGGAACCTCCGAGGGCATCATCCCAGGTCGCTATGCCAACTGGATGGCACTGCGCGCACGCGACGTTCCGGTATTTCTCGCTCGCGATCGCGGCGTTTGCCGGCGCGGCCCTGTGCGCGTCGCCCGCCGTCGCGGGCACCGTGATCGGGACGGTGCGCGCGCCGGGCGCGGTGTGGATCTCCGACGGCTCGAAGCCGGCGCCCGTCGCGGCATCGATGCACAATAGCGCGAAGGCGTTCGTTCCCGAGGTCCTGATCGTTCCCGCGGGCAGCACCGTCACGTTTCCGAACGACGATCCGTTCCTGCACAGCATCTATTCGGCGGGCGGCGCGAACGCGTTCGATCTCGGCTTCTACGGCACGGGTCCGGGCAAACAAGAGGTGTTGCCGAACGCCGGTGTCCTCGACGTCGCGTGTCACATCCACCCGCTGATGCACGCGATCATCATCGTCGTCGACGGCCCGTCCGCCACGACGGACGACACGTCGTTCGTGCTGGCCAACGTCGCGTCGGGACGGCACGTGCTGCATGCGTGGAGCGGCGCTTACGGCGAGCGCACGACGGTCGTCACGGTTCCCGCCGGCCGCAGCTCGATCACGCTCGACAAGCCGCTC
>CAJCIN010000310.1 GCA_903970385.1 Rhodospirillales bacterium
TCGCCCCGCGCGCCGAGGCGAACGATCCGCTCTCCGAGATCGTACGCCTGGTTCGCCGCGAGAAGCCGGCCGTCGCCGTGCGCGGTGCGACGGTCGTCACGACGATCGATCCCGTCGTGCAGCGCACGTTGTACGAAGCGCTTGCCGCGTATCCGCGCGCCGCCGGCGTCGCCCTCGACCCGCGTTCCGGCGAGGTGCTCGCGATCGCGAGCGTCCCGAGCTTCGATCCGAACGAGGTCGATCGAACGTTCGCGCGGATCGTGAGCGATCCGCAGAGTCCGCTGCTCGACCGTGCGACCGACGGTCTGTATCCGCCGGGTTCGACGTTCAAGATCGTGACGGCGTCCGCCGCGCTCGAAGCGGGCGTCGTGACGCCGGCCTCGCGGTTCGAGGATTCGGGCACGCTTCCGGTCGGCACGTTCGTCGTGCACGACGACGAGGGCGAGGCGACCGGTAACCAAGATCTCACGGGTGCATTCGCAAAATCGAGCAACGTCGACTTCGCCCGGATCGCGCTGCGCCTCGGCGCGGACCGTTGGGTCGATCAGGTCGCGCGCTGGGATATCGGCGGCGCGCTCGGGTTCACCTTGCCCGCGTCGGCCGACCGTGTGCCGGCGCGCGCCGACCTCTCGCCGGGCGTGCTCGCACAGCTCGGCTTCGGCCAAGCGAATCTGCTCGTCACGCCGCTGCGCATGGCGCTCGTCGCCGCGACCGTCGCGTCGGGCGGTTCGGAACCGCGGCCGACGCTCGTGCGCGCCGCGCCCGCGCCCCTCGCGACGCCGATCTCGGTGGAAACCGCCGGCACGCTCTCCGACATGATGGTTGCGGTCGTCCGGCGCGGAACGGGCTTCGAGGCGGCGCTCGACGGCGCGACCGTCGCGGGCAAGACGGGGACCGCGACCGTCGCGGCTGGAAGATCGCACGCATGGTTCGTAGCGTTCGCACCTGCAGGCGCGCCCCGCGTCGCCGTCGCGATCGTCGTTGAGAATGCCGGGTACGGCGGCATTGTCGCCGCCCCCATCGCGCGTCGCGTCATCGCGGCGGCGCTGGCCCGCGATCACGGCTGAACGCGGATGATCGAACGCAACCTCTCCGAGCGGTATCGGCTCGATTCGCGCATCGGTCAGGGCGGCATGGCTGTCGTGTTTTCCGGCATCGACACCGTGTTGCGCCGCCGGGTCGCGATCAAGGTGCTGCGGCCCGAACTCGCGGCGGATGCGGACTTCGTCGCACGCTTCTACACCGAAGCGCAACACGCGGCCAAACTCTCGCATCCGAACATCGTCAACATCTACGACGTCGGCCGCGAGGGCGAGAGCTACTACATCGTGATGGAGCTCATCGAAGGCGCGACGCTCGCCGAGATGATCGAGAAGGACAAGCGTCTTCCCGAGCCCGTCGCGATCGATTTCGCGGCGCAGATCTGCAGCGGCCTCGCGTACGCGCACCGTCAGGGTCTCTTGCACCGCGACGTGAAGCCGGCGAACATCCTCGTCACCAAAGACGACGTCGTGAAGATCTCCGATTTCGGAATCGCGCGCGCCGTCACGACGCAGACGATGTCGATGACGCAGCCGGGCATCGTGATGGGCAGCGTCTTCTACGTCTCGCCCGAGCAGGCGCAGGCGCACGAGCTGCACGAGACGAGCGATCTGTACAGCCTCGGCATCGTGCTCTATCAGATGTTGACCGGCACGCTTCCCTACACGGGCGAGTCGCCGATCGCGGTCGCCCTCAAGCATCTCTCGAGCCCGGTGCCCGACGCGGCGGAATCGGCCGCCGTGAGTCCGGCGCTCGCAGCGATCGTCCGGAAGCTCATGCAGAAGGCGCCCGCCGCCCGCTTCACGTCGGCCGTGGCGGTCGCGACCGCGCTGCGCGCGGCGCGCGAACATCCGCTCGTGACGACGCCGTTCGACATCGCGCCGAACGGCGAACGCGTCGTGCCGGCCGGCCCGGCGACGATTCCGAATCCGAAGCCCCGCCCGTCGCCGGCACCGGATCGCGGCGCGTACCCGACGCCCGCGGCGGACGAGTCCGCGGTCGCCGGCACGCGCGAACCGGGCCGCGCGCGTCTCGCGCTGGCACTCGCGGTCGCGCTCGTCGCGGCGATCGCGCTCGGCTATTTCGTCACGAGCCGTCCGGGCGGTCCGTTCGCCGGGCCGTCTCGCGTCGCGCTTCCGAACGTCGTCGGCGCCGCGTCGTCCGACGCGGAAGCGACGCTCGAGAGGCTCGGGCTGCGCTACGCGGTCGTTCCGGTCGCGAGCGAATCGACGCCGGCCGATCGCGTCGTCAAACAGGATCCCGCCTCGGATTCCAAAGTCGCGGCGAACGCGCTCGTGCAGCTTTTCGTGAGCACGGGCTTGCCGACGGTGTCGCTCGTCGACGTGCGGCACTACTCGCGCGACGACGCCGAACGGTACCTGCGCAACGCGAAGCTCGTTCCGAAGATCGTCGAGACCTACGACGCTTCGCCGCGCGGTACCGTGCTCTCGCAGGCGCCCGGCGGCGGCGCGACGGTCGCGATCCGTTCACGCGTCGAGCTCGTCGTTTCCAAAGGTCCGCATCCGGTGGCCGTGCCGGACATCGTTTCCGCGACGCTCGAGGACGCGACGTCGACGCTCGCGTCGCGGCATCTCAAGATCGTCGTCTCCGAACGCGATCCGAGCGACCAGATCGCCGCCGACACGATCGTGTCGCAGAACCCGCAACCCGGTGCGAGCGCGGACCCGAATTCGGAGGTCGACGTCGTCGTGAGCAGCGGGCCGCCGGTCGTCGTCGTGCCCGACGTCGGCGGGAAGGTGATCGGAGATGCGTCGACCGCCCTGCAAGCCGTCGGACTGCAACCGAACGTTGAGTACGTCGTCGATCAAGCGTCGGAACTCGGTACGGTCATGAAGCAAAATCCGGATGCGGGCGCGGCGTCGAAGAAGGGCGCGAGCGTCACGCTCGACGTCGCCGTGCCCGGGATCGTGCCGGACGTCTCGGGCAAGTCCACCTCCGACGCGGAGATCGTGTTGCAGAACGCGGGCTACAAGATCGGGAACTCGTCGTACGTCCAGGAGGGCGCCGACGGCACGATCGCACGCACGGAGCCGGTCGCCGGTTCGTCGCTGCGGCCGGGCGAGACCGTGTCGCTCGTCGTCAACGGCGTGTCGAAAGAGGGCCAGTGATGCGCATCCTCGGCATCGATCCGGGATTGCGTATCACGGGATACGGCGCGATCGAGTGTTCGAGCGGCGGCGCGCGCGTGATCGAGGCCGGGATCATCACGCCGAACGTGCGCGCGCCGCTCGAGCATCGTCTCGGCGCGTTGCACGCGGAGTTGTGCGCGACGATCGCGGCGACGAAGCCCGACGTCATGGTGATCGAAGAGCTCTGGACGGCGTACAAGAATCCGACGACCGCCGTCCTGATGGGTCACGCGCGCGGCGTGCTGTGCCTCGCGGCGTTCGCGCACGGCGTCCGCGTCCGGCACCTCGCGCACTCGCACGTGAAGCGCGCCCTCACGGGGTCGGGCGCCGCGCGCAAAGAGCAGGTGAAGCGCATGGTGATGATCCGCCTCGCGCTCTCGTCGGCACCGGAACCGGACGACGTCTCCGACGCGCTCGCGCTCGCGCTCGCACTCGCGAACATCGAGAGCGTCGAGACGCGTCTCGCCACGCTCGGAATCGCGTAGGCGCGGCGCGTGTTCTCGCGGATCACGGGTGCGATCGTCGAACGCGGCGACTCGGCCGTGTTGCTCGACGTCGGCGGACTCGCCTACGAGATCGTGCTGCCGCCGTGCGTCGCCGAGAAACTGCCGTCGACGCTCGGCGAACGCGTGACCCTCGAGATCCACCCAACGTTCAATCTCGACGGGAACAGCGGCCGCTTCACGTTCTTCGGATTCACGAACGCGGTCGAGCGAGAGTTCTTCGAGGCGTTGACGTCGGTCGCGAGCATCGGTCCGAAGACGGCGGCGCGCGCGTTCTCGTTTCCGATGGCGCGGATCGCGCGCGCGATCGACGGCGCGGATCACGGATTTCTCGTGAAGCTTCCCGGCATCGGCCAACAGAAGGCGCGCGACATCGTCGCGAAGCTCCAGGGGAAGGTCACGCGCTTTCTGCTCATCCAGGATGCCGAGCCGCGGGTCCCGGAAGCGATTCCCGACTTCGCCGAGGAGGCGCGCGGCGTGCTGCTGCAACTCGAATACAAACGCTCGGAAGCCGACGCGATGATCGCCGAAACGCTCGCCGCGTCGCCGCAGATCGCCGACGCCGAGTCGTTGCTCGCGGAGGTGTACCGTCACAAGAAGCGCGAGCCCGTATGAGCGACGCGCCGCCCGAACGCAAGGTCGTCATCGGACCGGACGATGCCGGCGAGCGGCTCGTCGCGCCCGAAGAAACGCTCGACGAGACGACGCTCGGCGCGACGCTTCGGCCGCGTTCGTTCGACGAATACGTCGGCCAGACGGCCGTCGTCGACAATCTCAAGATCGCGATCGACGCGGCGAAGCGACGCGGCGAACCGCTCGAGCACGTGCTCTTCTACGGGCCGCCGGGGCTCGGCAAGACGACGCTCGCATCGCTGATCGCGCGCGATCTCTCGAGCGGGATGCGCACGACGTCCGGCCCGACGCTCGACAAGCCGAAAGATCTCGTCGGCATCCTGACGTCGCTGCAGGCCGGCAACGTGCTGTTCATCGACGAGATCCATCGCCTCGGCGGCGTCGTCGAAGAATTCTTGTATCCCGCGATGGAAGACTTCCGCGTCGACATCGTCATGGATAGCGGCGCCTACGCGAAGACGTACAAGATTCCGGTCGAACGTTTCACGCTCGTCGGCGCGACGACGCGGGCGGGCATGCTCAGCGCGCCGCTGCGCGAACGTTTCGGATTGCTCTACCATCTCGATTACTACAGCGATGAAGAGTTGCAGCGGATCGTCACGCGGAGCGCCGGCGTGCTCGAGATCCCGATCGACGCCGACGGCGCGGCGACGATCGCGCGCCGCAGCCGGGGGACGCCGCGGATCGCGAACCGTCTCTTGCGGCGCGTGCGCGACTTCGCCGAGGTGCGCGCCGGCGGCGAGATCACGCACGACGTGGCGGACGAAGCGCTCCGCCGCGAGGGCGTCGACGGTCGCGGCCTCGACCGTTTGGACCGCGCCTTCTTGCGTACGATCGCGGATCAGTATCGCGGCGGCCCGGTCGGCATCGGTGCGATCGCGGCCACGCTGACCGAGGATACGGAAACGCTCGAAGACGTGGTGGAGCCGTTTCTGCTCAAGATCGGCTTCGTCGTGCGGACGGCCAGCGGACGCAAAGTGACGGCGGACGCCTACGAGCACCTGCAGCTCGCGGCACCGCCCGAGTCCGACGCCGCGCGGCAGCAGAAGTTGCTGTAGGGGCGTTCCGAGCAGGACTTATCCACAACGGTTATGAGAAGTCATCGCGTGCGCCGTAGAGAGTTCTGCATCGCTGCCGGAGCGTTCGCCCTCGCGCCCCGCGTCGCGCGGGCGACGGGCGGCCTCGATCAAGACGCCGAGACCGATGCGTCGATGCGCGTCCTGCTCGCGAGCGGGTCGTTCGTGCCGGCGCAGCCGATCGACGCGTGGCACTTCGCGTGGGACGGCCGCACGTATCGCGGCTCGTTTTCGATCGTGCGTCTCCCGGACGGTCGCGCGGGGCTCGTGAACGCGCTGCCGCTCGATGCGTACCTGTACGGCGTGCTCGGTAAGGAGATCTCCCCGTCGTGGTCGCCCGCGGCGCAACAGGTGCAGGCGATCGCATCGCGCACCTACGCGCTCGGCAAGATCCGGCCGGAGCGGCTCTTCGACGTGATCGCGGCCGAGAGCGATCAGCACTACGGCGGCATCGAGAGCGAGTCGGTCGAGTGCCGCGCCGCGATCGACGCGACGGCCGGGCGCATCGTCACCTACGCCGGCGCGGCCGCCCGCGTCGCGTACAGCGCGTGTTGCGGCGGCCGCACCGCCGATGCGGCCGCCGTCTGGAAGACGCCCGTGCCGTATCTCACGAGCGTCGAGGATCCGAACTGCAGCGGCGCTCCGAACTTCGCATGGTCGGTCGCGATCGCGAGCGGCGACGTCGCGTTCGCCTTCCGGCCGCGCGCCGATCTCGGCACGCTGCGCGACGTGCGCGTCGAATCGTTCGGCGCGGGCGCCAGGCCGCTCGGCATCACGTTCGTGGGCACGTCGGCGACCTTCGAAGCGTCGGCGGCCGACGTGCGGACGGCGCTCGGACCCTCGATCGTGCGCAGCACGTTCGTGCGGTCGGCGACGCTCGAGAACGGCGGCGCGACGCTCGCGCTCGCCGGAACGGGACGCGGTCACGGCGTCGGGCTCTGCCAGTGGGGCGCGCGCGCGATGGCCGACCGCGGTGCCGACGCGGCCGGCATCCTCGCGTTCTACTTTCCCGGCACGGCACTCGGCCGCGTCTGAGGGCGTGCCCGGCGATACGCGACGCGTCGACGCCTACCGGTTCGACCTGCCGGAGTCGGCCATCGCGAAACGTCCCGCGGAACCGGCGGACGCGGCGCGCCTGCTGGTGCTCGACGGCGCGTCGCCCCGGCACGAACGCTTCACGGCGTTTCCCTCGCTGCTGCGCGCGGGCGACGTGCTCGTCGTCAACGAGACGCAAGTCGTGCGCGCACGCTTGCGCGGCGAACGCGTTCCGGGCGGCGGCGCCGTCGAAGTCCTGTTGCTGCGCCCGGCGGACGGCGGTCCGTTCGATCTGCGAGAGCGAGTTTGGCGCGCACTCGTACGGCCCGGCCGCCGCTTGCGCGCGGGCGCGAGGGTACGCTTCGGCGACGATGCGACGCTCGCGGTCGAGACGGTCGATGCCGACGGCACCCGAGTCGTGCGGTTCGCGGACGACGCGCGACTCGACGTCGTGCTCGCGCGGCACGGCGAGCTGCCGCTACCGCCGTACGTCGGGCCGGGCGACGACGCGCGCGCCGCACGCTATCAGACGATGTTCGCTCGCGTTCCCGGCAGCGTCGCGGCGCCGACGGCGTCGCTGCACTTCACGCCGCGCGTCGTCGACGCGATCCGCGCGCGCGGCGTCGAGATCGTCCCGCTCGTGCTCGACGTCGGCATCGGCACGTTCAAGCCGATGAGCGGGTCCACGATCGACGAGCACGTCATGCACGCCGAACGCTACGCGATTCCCGAGGCCACCGCGGCCGCCGTCGATGCTGCGAAACGCGAGGGCAGGCGCGTCGTCGTCGCGGGAACGACGGTCTTGCGGGCGCTCGAAGCGAGCGCCCGCGCGAACGGTCGCGTGGTTCCCGGCACGGCCGAAACGAATCTCTTCGTCACCCCGGGTTTTACATTCGCGGTCGCGAGCGCGTTGCTCACGAATTTCCATCTGCCCGCATCCACGTTGCTCGTCCTCGTGGCCGCGTTCGGCGGATACGAGCGCGTGATGGACGCGTATCGTGATGCGGCGCACACGGGCTATCGATTCTACTCGTTCGGCGACGCGATGTACGTCACACCCGAAGAGGTCCGCACCTGCACTCCACCCGGTAGTTAGGGACTTTACGACCCACCTGACCGGGGCCGCCGCGCGTATGCAGTCGGGTTCGTTTCCGTCACGATGGTGCGAACCATCGCTCGTTCGGAAGAGGTCTCGATGTTCTTCGCACTCGCAGTGTCGGCCGCGCTGTTCGCCGCGCCGGCTCGTCAAGCGTCTCCCGCCGCACTCTCGTTCCTGACGCCGTCGCCGCCGATCACGATCGGGACCGATCCGTTGAATTTTCCGGACACGGAAAACGCGACGGCGGTCGGCTCCGTCATCGCGACGAACGGCTTCACGACCGTCTCCATCTTCCAGACGGGCCGTTTCTACGGCGATGCGTCGGCGGGCATGGGATTCACGACCGCGACGGGCGGCGGTGCGCAGTGGGTGCAGGGACAGCTGCCGGGCCTGACGCGCGCGCAGAACGCCGCGAATCCGTACGATCGCGTCACGTTCCAAACGATCGCGTACGATGCGAAATACGACGAGTTCCTCGTCTCGCTTCTGCCGATCGTCGACACGCCGAGCAACGGCGACGAAGACACGACGCTGCCGCCCGTCGTCATGCGTTCGCGAGACGGCATCCATTGGTCGGCGCCCGTCGTCACGTCGCCGGGCGGCGTACGGCCCGAGAAGAATGACATCGCGTGCGACAACAATCGCTTCAGCCGCTACTACGGTTCGTGCTACGTCGCGTGGGACGAGAGCGACAACGGCTTCCGGTTTCACGTCAACGCGTCGACCGACGGCGGTGCGACGTGGGGACCGACGCGCACGGCACTCGACGCTCACGCGGCGTACGGCTCGGTGCCCGTCATCTTGCCGAACGGCAACGTCGTCATCACGTCCGAGGACGGCAACGGCTTCGACTATGCGGCGGCGAACATCATCTCGTCGGTGTCGACCGACGGCGGAACGACGTGGAGCGCCGCGTACGAAGTCTCCCCGATCGCGATCCATCCGGTCGCGGCGTCGATGCGCACGCAGCCGCTGCCGACGTCCGGCGTCGACTCGGCGGGCAACGTCTTCACCGTGTGGCAGGATTGCCGCTTCCGGTCGGGCTGCTCATCGAACGACCTCGTCATGAGCACGTCGCAGAACGGCGTGAACTGGACGGCGCCGACGCGCATCGCGCTCGACGCGGTCACGAGCGGCGTCGATCACTTCCTGCCGGCGATCTCGCTTCGTACTTCGCTCCTCGGAACGACGATCGGGTTGTCGTACTACGAGTTCCCGCAGGCGAACTGCACGGTCTCGACCTGCCTGCTCCAAGCGATGTTCTCGAATTCGGGTAACCAGGGTGCGTCCTGGTCGACGCCGGTTCCGATCGGCGGCGCGATGAATCTCGCGTGGCTGCCCGTCACGAGCGCGGGCTACATGGTCGGCGACTACTTCAGTTCGGCGTATCCGCTTTCTTATGAGGCGCCGCTCGCGCTCGCCACGGCACCGAACGGCGCCTATGCGGAGCAGATCGAGATCGTCCCGTGGGGCGGTCTGAGTCCGGGGCTCTTCGGCGTCCGCGCGGGCGCTTCGAGCGGCCGGAGCGGCATCGGCACCGCCGACGACGCGGCGTTGCATCGCGGCGCGAAGGCGCCGGCCTTCCGGCGCGCGTCGTTCGCCCCGCGGCCGCACGCGGCGCCGGCCCGCCACCGGTCGCTCGGTTTCTAAAGAGAAGCAGGTCCCTCCGAGCGTCCGGCGCCGCCCGTCGTGCGGCGCCGGGCATGCCCGGCCGCGTTTGACAGAACTTGCGCGGCTTGGTATTCTACCCGGGTTATGGTCCACGCCGCGAGCGCCTTTTTGCGCTTCGCGGCGAAAGAAACTAGATGAACGCCAGGGTACGTGGAGTTAAGATGAAAAACATCATCGGCCGCAAGGTCGGGATGACGAGCGTGTTCACCGCCGACGGGCGGTACGTCCCGGTCACCGTGATCGAAGCGGGGCCGTGCGTCGTGCTGCAACGGAAGACGGTCGCCACCGACGGCTACGAATCCGTCTCGCTCGCCTTCGCCGACGCACGCAAGAACGGTCTGACGAAGCCCTTGGCGGGCCGCTACAAGAAGCTCGGCCTCACGGAGAAGAAGCACGTCCGCGAGTTTCGCCGCGCGATCGACGGCGCACCCGAAGTCGGCGGCACGGTCGACGTCACGGCGTTCGTCGAGGGCGATCGCGTCGACGTGGTCGGCGTCTCGAAGGGCCACGGCTTCGCCGGCGGCATCAAGCGCCACAACTTCCACGGCGGCGGCCGGACCCACGGGTCGATGATCCACCGGCAGCCCGCGTCGAACGGCGATACGAACTCGGGCCACACGCATCGCGGCTCGCGCCGCCCCGGCCACTACGGCGTCGATCGCACGACGCATCAGAATCTCGAAGTCGTCCGCGCCGACGCCGAGCGCAACGTGTTGCTCGTCCGCGGCCCGGTTCCGGGCGCGAAGAACGGCCTCGTGATGATCTCGGCCGCCGTCCGGCCGCCGAAATCCCGCGCCGCCGCGCAAGGAGGCAAGTAATGCCCGCCGTCATCGACAGCAAGGGCGCTGCCGTCCGCACCGCCGACGTCCCGGCGGCCTTCGCCTCGAAGAGCGAAGGCAAGAGCAACGCGATGTTTCGCGCCGTCTTCCGCGAGTTGAGCAATCGTCGCGCCGGCACGGCGTCGACGAAGCGTCGCGACGAAGTCTCCGGCGGCGGCCGCAAGCCGTGGAAGCAGAAGGGCACCGGCCGCGCCCGCCAGGGTTCGACCCGCTCGCCGCAGTGGCGTCACGGCGGCGTGGTGTTCGGCCCGAAGCCGCGCAACTACATCGTCTCCCTCAACAAGAAAGAGCGCAAGGCCGCCATGCGCGCCGCGCTCGCCGACCGGTTCTCGACCGATTCCGTGACCGTGCTCGCGACCGAAGGCTTCGATCTCGAGAAGACGCGCGACTTCGCGACGCTGCTCTTCGGCTCGGCGAAGGCCGCGAAGACCGGCGCGCGCACGCTCGTCGTGTTCGCGGAATCCGAAGCGGCGACGACGGGCGCGACGCTCGTGCGCATCGGCGCGAACTTGGAGCGCGTCGGCGTCACGCACACGGGCGCTCTCGACATCAAGGACGTGCTCGGCTACGCGCGCCTCGTCGTCACGACCGATGCGCTCGACTACCTCGCGAGCGCCTTCCCGGCGAAAGCATCGAAGAAAGAGATTGCGGCGTAAATGGAAGCGCGCGACGTCATCATCGCCCCGCTGATCACCGAGAAATCGATGACGGCCACGGTCACGAGTCAGTACACCTTCGAAGTGCATCCCCGCGCGACGAAGACGCAGATCCGGCACGCGGTCGAGCAGATCTTCAGCGTCAGCGTGATCAAGATCAACACGACCAACGTCGCCGGCAAAGTGAAGAACTTCGCCCGGCGCGGCGTGCGCACGTCCGGCAAGCAGTCGGACTGGAAAAAAGCGATCGTCACCCTCAAGCCCGGCCAGAAGATCGAACTGGGCGGCGTGAATCCCTTCGAGCAGTAAGGTCGACGATTTATAATGGCAGTTAAACGTTACAACCCGACGTCCGCCGGACAGCGCTTCATCACGACGATCGACACGAAAGATCTGACGAAGAAGAAGCCCGAAAAAGCGCTCGTCGAAGTCAAGAAGAAGCATTCGGGCCGCAACAACAACGGCCACATCACCGTGCGGCACAAGGGCGGCGGAACGCGGCGTCAGTATCGCATCGTCGATTTCAAGCGCCTCAAGGACAAGATTCCGGGCAAGATCGCGGCGATCGAGTACGATCCCAACCGGTCGGCTCGCATCGCGCTCGTCAACTATCGCGACGGTGAGAAGCGCTATATCCTCGCACCCGTCGGCCTCGAGATCGGTCAGCTGATCGAATCGGGCGAAGGCGCGGACATCAAGACCGGCAACTGCCTGCCGATCAAGAACATCCCGCTCGGTACCGTCATCCACAACATCGAACTGCGGCCGGGCGAAGGCGGCAAGCTCGTGCGCAGCGCCGGTTCGTCCGCGCAGCTCATGGCCAAGGAAGGCGACTACGCGCAGGTCCGCATGCCGTCGGGCGAAGTGCGCAAGATCCTCATGGTCTGCCGCGCGACGATCGGTCAACTCGGCAACCTCGATCACGAGAACGTCGTCATCGGCAAGGCCGGCCGCATCCGCCACATGGGCAAGCGCCCGTCGGTGCGTGGTATCGCGATGAACCCGGTCGATCACCCGCACGGCGGCGGTGAGGCGCGGTCCACCTCGGGCCGTCCGCCGACGACGCCTTGGGGTCAGATGACGATGGGCAAGAAGACGCGCCGCAACAAGCGCACCACGAAGATGATCGTCCGCAAGCGGAGTGCCAAGTAATGGGTCGCAGCCTCAAAAAGGGTCCGTTCGTCGCGGACCACTTGATCTCGAAGGTCGAGAAGATGAACAGCACGCGCGAGAAGCGCGTGATCAAGACGTGGTCGCGCGCGAGCACGATCGTTCCGCAGATGGTCGGTCATACGATCGGCGTGCACAACGGCAAGACGCACGTGCCCGTCTTCGTGACGGAAAACATGGTCGGACACAAGCTCGGCGAGTTCTCGCCGACGCGTCTCTTCAAGGGACACTCCGGCCAAGAAAAATCGTCGGTGAAATAGCATGGCCGAAACACATGTCGAGCCGGCCGAGCGCACGCAAGCGCTCGCGCACCTCAAGTTCGCGCGCGTCGGACCGCGCAAGCTGCGTCGCGTCGCCGATGCGATCCGCGGCAAGTCCGTGCGCGAAGCGCTCGTGCTCCTGCAATTCTCGGGCGTGTTCGCCTCGGAGCCGATCGAGAAACTGCTGCGTAGCGCCGTCGCGAACGCCGAGAACAATCACAACATGGAGACGGCCGATCTCTTCATCACGAAGATCACGGTCGACGGCGGCCCGGGCGGCTCGTACACGCGCCGTTTGGATCCGCGCGCGCAAGGGCGCGCCGCGTTCAAGCGCAAGCGCATGTCGCAC
>CAJCIN010000311.1 GCA_903970385.1 Rhodospirillales bacterium
CATGTAGCGCTTGTTCGGAATCGCCATGATGCCGTCGAGGCGCTGCTCGTCGCTAATCGAGCCGAGCGTCGCCGCGGTGAGCACCTGGGTTTGGCCGCGTTGGAAGACGCCCGTTCCGTGAACGCGCGGCAGGTAGCCGACCTTCGACCAGATCGGACGGATCTCGTCGGCCTTGCGACCGTCGGGACGGATCTTCTCGTCCACGACCATGACGCGCAGCTCTTCCTCTTCCATGCCTTTGACGATCTTGCCGAAATCTTTCGATTTCGCGGGATCGTTCAGCAGCTCGAGGATCGCGGCGTCGGTCTTCTTGCAGCGCGCGATCGCTTCGTCTTTCGAGAGTTTGTCGAACGCGGCGTTGCGCTCACCCTTCTCGAGGACGCGCATCGCTTTCGCAACGTCTTTCTTGAACGTCTTTTCGACCCACGCCTTGAGCGTCGGGTCGACCGTCTTCAGCGGATACGTGCGCTTCTTCTTGCCGTGCTTCTTCGCGAGCGCGTCGATCTGCGCGACGATCTTCTTGATCTCGTCGTGCGCGAACGCGACGGCGCCGAGGAAATCTTCCTCGGTCATCTCGTGACCGCCGCCTTCGACCATCATGACCGCATCCGTCGTGCCGGCGACGACGATTTCCATGCCGCCCGTCTCGTATTGCGGCAGCGTGGGATTGATGATGTACTTGCCGGCTTCACGGCCGACGCGCACCGCGGCGACGTTCTTGTCGAACGGGATGTCGGAGACCGCGAGCGCGGCGCCCGCCGCGCAGACCGCGAGCACGTCGGCGTCGAGTTCGGGATCGATCGAGAGGACCGTCGTGATCACTTGAACGTCGTTCTGGAATCCCTCGGGAAACAGCGGACGCAGCGGACGGTCGATCTGGCGGGCGGAGAGCACGCAGTGTTCCGAAGGGCGGCCTTCGCGCTTGATGTAACCGCCCGGGATCTTGCCGGCGGCGTACATCTTCTCTTCGAAGTCGCAGGTGAGTGGGAAGAAGTCGATGCCTTCACGAGGTTTCTCGGAGGCGGTCACGGCTGCTAGGACGACGTTGCTGTCGCCGTAGCGGATGAGGGCGCTGCCGTTGGCTTGCTTCGCCAATTCACCGGTCTCGATGACCAGCGTTCGGCCGCCGATCTCGAGCGAGACGGTTTCTGGCACTGATACTCCTGTATTCATATACTCTTTTGCTTTAACGTTGGGAGATTCAACGACGGTGAACGAGCCGCCTTTCCCTCGATCTGGAGGGCGCTCGTAGTTCAGGCGACGATCGCGCGGACCGCGCGTTCGACGTCGGCCGGCGGCATCTCGAGGGTCGCGTCGCCCGCAACGAATTCCCATTTGTGCGTTGCGGGATCGACCGTCGGCGCGAGCGACCCGAAGACGAACGTGTTCGTCGTCGCGGCATAGTCGTGCGCGCGCCGCTCGAGTTCGTCTTTGTCGCCGTGCAAGAACACGTGGAACGTATTCGTCTGCGGCGGCGACGGAACGACGCCGACGCCGTCGATCGCCGCGAGCCGCTCGGCGATCGCGATCGCGCGCTCGCGGTACGCTCGCATCTTTCCGAGGTTCTCGTCGAAGCCGCGTTCCGCCGAGAGTGCGAGCGGTGCGATCGTGACGAGCCTGCCGCCGTGCCGGTGTTGCCACGCGCGCGCCTCGGCGACGAACGATGCGTCGCCGGCGAGCACCGCGCCCGCAAGCGCTCCGAGCCCCTTGTAAAACGAGACGTAGACGCTATCGAAGAGCGCGGCGATCTCCGCGTGCGAACGATCGTAGAACGGTGCGGCCTCCCACAACCGCGCGCCGTCGAGATGCAGCTTTGCGCCCGTCGCGCGCGCCGCGTCGCAGATCGCGACGAGCTCCGGCCACGCCGGCAACTGCGCGCCGATCTCGCGTTGCGGCAGTTCGACGAGAAACGCGCCGAGCGGATCCGCGATCGCGCGCACGTCCGCGACCGTCATGAGCCGCGACGGCGCTCCGACGAGTAGCGCGCGCAATCCGTGCAGCATCGCGTACCCGCGCGACTCGTGGATCTCGAGATGGCACGTCGGATGGAACGCGACGGTCGCGTTGCGTCGCCGGTCGCACCAGATGCGCAGCGCGATCTGCTGCGCGAGCGTGCCGGACGGCAAAAAGACGGCGGCGTCCTTACCGAGTTCGCGCGCGACCTTCGCTTCGAAGGCCGCGAGCCACGGCGCGCTACCGTACCGGTCGAATGCGAGATCGGCGCTCGTCGTGCGGGCGAGGTCCTCGAATGCCTCGCGCGGCGTCCGTGGCCGGTGGTGGGTCACCCACCGCGAACAACCCGCGCGTACGCGCGCGATCTCTTCATCCGTCACCACCAGCGCTTCGTGGACGCGTCTCCATCGCCCGTTCGATCTGACAACAATTAAGTAGTCACTTGACTACAACATAGTAGTCGTTTACTATCACCTTATGAGCGCCCTGGCTGGGGACAATCTTCTCGGAAGCGTGCGTCGTACCGAAGTGCTCGAGACGATCGCCTTGCTTGAGGAGACCTATTCGCGAGAGATAGCACGCGTGATCCGAGCGCCGCTCATCAGCGTGCAACGCATCGTCGACGCTCTCGAACGGGACGGAATCATCGTCACGCGAGCGATCGGAGTAGAGCGTCGCATCACGTTCAATCCCCGGTTTTACGCGGCACCCGAATTGAAATCGCTACTTCTGCGGCTCTCCGACGAAAACGCGCCTTTACGGAGCGCCGTAACGGCATTGCGTCGTCGTCCGCGCCGCAAGGGAAAGCCCATCTGAGCCCAATCACGGCCGAGTCGTCTCTCATCGATGTCGCATTCGTCGTCGGAACCGCCCTCTCGGCGTGCGATGTCGAGGCGATTCTGACGGGAGGTAGCGCGGCAACGTTCTACAGCGACGTGTATCAATCGCTCGATCTCGACTTCGTCGTCACGTTTCGTCGAACCACGCGCGACGTCGGTAAAATTCTCGTGCCGCTCGGTTTCGGTCTGCGAGGACAGACGTTCCATCACGACGTCAATCGATTTACGATAGATTTTCCGAAGGGACCGCTGATGGTCGGGGCCGACCGCATTGAGCGATGGGACACCGTTCGCCGCAACGATGAAACGCTAAACGTCCTCTCGCGCACCGACTGCGTTAGAGACCGCTTAGCGGCATTTTACCACTGGAGCGACCGCAGCAGTTTAGCAACGGCATGCGATGTCGCCGCTCGCGGCGACATCGACCTCGAAGTCATCCGCGCGTGGAGCGGCCGTGAAAATGCTTCCGACAAGTACGCCGAATTCGAGCGCGTGCTCGCGCTCAGGCGGAAACCGCGCCGTTCTTAGCGGCGCAGGCCGAGGTCGGCGATCAGTTTGCGATAGCGCTCGAGATCTTTGCCCATCAGGTAACCGAGAAGGCGCCGGCGCTGACCGACCTGCATGAGCAGGCCGCGGCGGCTATGATGGTCCTTCTTGTGCACCTTGAGGTGCTCGGTAAGATGGTTGATCGAGGCGGTGAGGACGGCGATCTGAACGTCGGCGGAGCCGGTGTCGTTCGTTCCGCGGCCGTATTTGGCCGAGATCTCGCTCTTCTGTTCTTTGGTCAAGGGCATGAGGGTAGGGCGTGCTCCTTACGCAGGATGGTCTCGCATCGTCTCCAGAGGCTCGCGCGAGCGTACCGGGACGGCGACCGACGGATTGTACCAGATGCGGAGCCCGCGGTAAAGGCGCCTATGCCGGCTCGGGCCGCGCGACCGCGTCGCGCTCCGCGCCGCCCGCCTGCGAGAATGCGGCGCGCAGGCGATCTCGCAGACCCGCGAGCGCCGGCGGCAGAGCCGAGGTCTGCTCGACGAGGAGCTCGAGCGACGTCGCTATCGCCGCGGCCTCGTCGCGCGGGAGCTCGAGCACCACGCGGCCGTCCGACTCCTGATCGAGCCGTTCGATCGCACGCTTCGCCATGTTCGCCTGCCCGAACGAATAGGCGTGATGGCTCGCGTTTCCGAGCAGCTTCAGTTCCGATTCGAGCCAGGTTCGATAATCCGCGAGCATGAGGAACCCCCTTCGGCGAACGTCTGAAGCTCGTATGTCCAAATTCGTCCCCGTCGCCTCGATCTCGGATATCCCGGCCGGCAGCGCCCGCGCCTTCGTCGTCGGCGATCGCGAGATCGCCGTCTTCAACGTCGACGGCACGTTCCACGCGATCGAGAACGGCTGCCCCCATCAGGGCGGACCGCTCGCGGAGGGCTGGATCGAGGGCAAGGTCGTGACGTGCCCGTGGCACGCGTGGTGCTTCGACGTCACCGACGGCACGATGACGATGGGCGGTTTCACGTCCGTCGACGCGTTCGACGTTCAGCTCGAGGGTTCGACGATCAGCGTTTCGGCGGAACCGCGCACGTAGAGCGCCTCGGAGAGATCGGCCGGGCGGCGGCAGCCGCTCGCGAAGATCGCGATGCGCAGACCGTTCACCATGACGTCGACCGCGTCGGAGACCGCTTCGGCCGAGCGCGTCGCGGGTTCGAGATACGGCAGCCCGGCCCCGGCGATGTTCGCGCCGAGCGCGATCGCCTTCGCCGCGTCGACGCCCGTGCGGATGCCGCCGCTCGCGAAGATCGTCGCCTGTGGAAACGCGCGCCGCAGCTCCGCCGTGGCCTCGGCCGTCGGGTAGCCCCACGCGGCGAACGATTCGGCGATCGCCTCGCGACGCGGATCGTCGGAACGTCTGCCCTCGACGCGCGCCCACGACGTGCCGCCGGCTCCGGCGACGTCGATCGCCGAGACGCCCGCATCGAGGAGCCGCGACGCCGTCCGCACGGAAATGCCGGACCCGACGCTCTTCGCGATCACGGGTACGCCGATGCGCCGGCACACCTCGCCGATGCGCGGCAGCAACGTGCGAAAGTTCGTGTCGCCGTTCGTCTGCAGCGCTTCTTGCAACGGATTGAGATGCAGGTACAGGCCGTCGGCGGCGATGTTCTCGACGGCGCGGATCGCGTCGTCGACCGTCACGCCGTAGTTGAACTGCACGGCACCGATGTTCGCGAAGAGCACGACGCGCGGCGCGACGTCGCGCACGCGATACGTCGCGAGTAGCGCCGGATCTTCGAGCGCGGCGCGCTGGCTGCCGAGCGCGAGCGCGACGCCCGCGCGTTCGGCAGCGATCGCGAGGTTGTAATTGATCGCGCGCGCACGATCGGTGCCGCCCGTCATCGACGAGATCAGGATCGGCGCCGCGAGCGCGTGACCGAAGAGCGTCGTCGACGTGTCGACGTCTTCGAGCGCGCACTCGGGTAACGCTTCGTGACGCAAGCGCACGCTCGAGAAGCCCGCATCGAGGTGCGAGGCGACGTCTTCTTCGAGACAGATGTCGAGATGCCGCGACTTACGCGCTTCCGTCAAGCGCGCCACGGGCGTCGGGTCGGCCATGGGCGAAGCGTGTCCGCTTCGGTACTCTACAATTCCTATCCAAGGCGCGTGAAAATGACCTTAGAGCAAGATCCGGCGTGGGACGGACGGAGCGGAACCGCGGGCGGAAAGCGCTTCGCAATCGCGCTTCGCGCGGTCGTCGCCGAGCGCGGGCTCGACGGCGTCGCCTTCGCGGAAGCCGCCGAGCTCGAGCCGGCGGAGGCCGAGGCGATTCTCGCCGGCGAGCGGCGGATCGGCGTCGCGGAGCTCGCGCGAATCGCGCAGGCGGTGAAGTTGCGCGCGTTCGAGTTCTTACAACGCGCGGGGCTGCTCTCGCTCGAGGTCTACGCGTTCGGGCTCGATCCGCTGTATTTTTTACCGGACGGACAGACGCGTAAGGACGCCCGCATCTACATGCGAGAGATCAATCCGCGTCACGCGGTGCCGGAACGCGACATGTTGATGCGGAACCCCACGCTCGCCGCGTTACTGAGCGACGCCGTGCTCGACGAGCGCGGCAAGCTCGAAGTCGAGCTCGCATACCTTCTGCGCGCGGCGATCCAGAGCACCGGGGGAACCTTATGAAGAACGCTTCGTTCGTTGCCGTACTGTTTGCCGCGATCGGGTTATCGGCGTGTAACAAAGATACGAGTACGCCGTTTCCCGGGCCGACGTCGAGCCCGACGGCATCGGCCTCCGCGTCCGCGAAACCGACGGCGACACCGACGCCGACCGCCGCTCCCGCGACGGCCGTCCGCTACACCGCGATCGGTGCGAGCGACGCGGTCGGGTACGGCGCGAGCGTGCCGTGCGCGAACCCGGCGACCGTGGCGGTTCCCACGTGCCCCGGCGGGACCGGCTACGTGCCCGACATCGAAGGCCTCCTGACGTCGGCGGGCGCGACCGTCACGCTCAACGACCTCGGCATCTCGGGCGCCGTGCTCGGCCCCGACATCCTCGCGACCGTCAATCAGTACGGCGCGCTCGGCACGGCCGACCAATGCCAGCCACGGACGGCCGGCGTCGACGCCTATCCCGCCGACTTCATCACGGCGGAGCTCCCGCACCTAACCGGCAGCGAGACGCTCGTGACCGTGTTCGCGGGCGGCAACGACACGAACGGCATCGCGAACGCGGCCGCGTGTCTGTCCGAGGCCTCGCCGCCGGCGTCGGCGGCGCAGATCGAGTCGTTCATCTCGACGGAAATCGCGGCGTTCGGGAGCGACCTCACGACGCTGCTCACGACGATCCACACGAAGGCGCCGAACGCGAAGATCTACATCGCGAACCTGCCGAACTTCGCGCTGATTCCGGTCGGACTCGAGCAGAGCACCGCGGGCCAGGAACTCCTCGCGACGATCTCCGTCGGCATCGATCAGAGCGTCATCAACCAGACGCCGTCGCTCGGGGTACCCGTGGTCGACCTGCTCTGCAACCCGCAGTCGTACGTGCCGGCGAACTTCTACACCGACGGCTTCCACCCGGACGACGCGGGCTACGCCGCCTTCGCGGCCGCGTTCTACGCGCAGATCGTCGCCGCGACGCCGGCGCCCCCCGCGGCCTCGTGCTCGTATGCGAGCGCCGAAGCGCACCTCCGCGCCGTGCCCTCCGCACCGTTCCGCGACTTCTCGCGCGGGAAGGCGAGAACGGGAAAGCCTCTCTAGGCCGGGAACCTCACGGACCATGCAATCAGGGATCGATGGAAAACGGATCGCCGCGCTGATCGGCGACGGTTTCGAGGAAACGGAGCTCGCCGAGCCGCGGCGCGTGCTCGAGGAGCAGGGCGCGATCGTGACGATCGTCGGCGTCGACGACAAGGCGCAGCTGCGGATCCGCAGCAAGCGCGGGATGGACGACGGCCAGCCGCTCAAGGCGGAAGAAGTCGTCGCGGACTGCACGGCCGAGGATTTCGACGCGCTGCTCATTCCCGGCGGCTGGTCGCCCGACCGCATCCGGTCGCATCGCGAAGTGCAGCGCTTCGTCAAAGAGTTCGACGCGGCGAAAAAGCCGATGTTCGCGATCGGTCACGGCGCGCAGGTCTTGATCTCCGCACAGGTCGCGCGGGGGCGCACGATGACGGGCTCGCCGTCGATTTCGGACGACATCCGCAACGCGGGCGGCCTCTTCCGCGACCAGCCGACCGTGCAAGACGGTCACTGGATCACGACGCGCGGTCTCGGCGACATGATCCTGTTCAATCGGGCGATGCTCGAGAAGCTGAGCGCGAGCGCGACCGCCGTCGTCTAGACGGCCGGGATCGGATCGTAGCGCGCGAGCGTCTCGCCGAAGGCGCGTAGCGCGAAGAAGCCCTCGACGAGGGCGAGCGTCGCGGCGAGCGCGAGCCCGTGCGGCGCGAGTTCGCCGAACGCGATCGTGACGACGGCGCCAATCGCGATGCCGACGTACAGCGCGGCGCGCAGGCCGTCGCGGAACACCGACGAGAGCGAGACGAGGACGGCGACGCTCGATGCGAGGATCGCTCCCGTCAGCGCCTGCGACGGGAACGGCGCGCCGCGCAGCGCGGCGCCGGTTGCATATCCGAGCGGGATCGCGAGCGCACCGAGCACGGGCGCGATCGCATGCGCGCGGGCGAGCTGGCGGCCGAATAGCGGCATCGCGAACCACGAGACGCCGCGTAGCGTGGCGGCATGCGCGCGTTCCGCGGCGTTCGTCGCCGCGAGCGCGCCGCACACGACGACGGGCAACACGTTGCCGAACGTCGGCGCGAAGACGTAGCCGAGGATGCCGAGCAGCACGAACTGCATCGCGAAGTCGAGCGCGAATTTACGGTCGATGTGATGCCGGACGATCGCGACCGTCGCGCGCAATTCGTTCATCGCTACGACGCCACGGGTTCGCGCTCGGGCACGGCGTCGCGGACCGCGGCGATGCCCACGTGGCTGCGCACGATGGCGACGCCCGGCGCGAAGGCGCGAACGCGATCGAGGATGCGCCGCGTGGGCTGATCGAGCACGAGCGCCGCGACGTCCGGAACGAGCGCGAGCGCGAGCGCACGCGCGTAGCGGCGTTGCGTCTCGTCGCCGCCCGCGACGGCGGCGAAGACCGCTTGCGCGCGCGCGTGTGCGTCGCGAGCATCGACGGCCCACACGTCGGCGCGAAACGCGGTCTCGCACCGAAACGCGTGATCGTCGCCGTCGAAGCCCGCGGCATCGACGAATCCGACGAGCCGCTTCGCCTGCGGCGGCTGCAGCCGCGTCTCGAAATCTCCGACGAAGACGTTGCCCGTCGTCGGCTTCACGATGCCGGCGCACATGCGTGCCGCGATCGACGCCGCGAACGCCGTCGGTTGCGCGATGAGCGCGACGTCGCCGCTTCCGGCCACGAGATCGAACGGTGCCACGATCTCCTCGCCGTCGCGCGAGAACGACGCGCCGCAGGCGCGTACGACGGTCACGTGACGCGCGCGAGGCGCGGGTTGACGCGTTCCGGACGGCCGGCTTTGTGGCACTCGACCCATGCGCCGTCGCGTTCGATCGCGACGATGTCCGCGGTGAAATCGTATTTGCCGGTGCCTTCGAAGAACGCGCTGCCGACGGCATAGGCATCGACCGGTACGTCCTCGTCTTCGAACGTGCGGATCTTCGTCGCGTCGAAGCCGCCGCTCACGACGATCTTCACGAAACCGAATCCCGCGGCGTCGAGCGCGGCGCGGACGTTGCGCACGAGTTGCGGCACGACGCCCGTCGGCACGAACGTGCCCATCTGCGACCACAGCGAGCGATCGACGAGCGTGCCCGACGTGTCGAGCCGCACGCCCCACAGTCGCTTGCCGAGCGCGCGCGCGACCGCGACGCTCGTCGCCGCGCAATCGTTGTCGAAGTCGACGAGCGAGATGACGTGCACGTCGGGATCGATGTACTGCGCGAATTTTTCCGTCGCGAGCACGGTGTCGCCGCCGTAGGCCGCGATCAGCGCGTGCGGCACGGTTCCCATCCCGCGCGAACCCCACCACTCCGCATTCGCATCCGTCGAAACGCCGAGCGCGCCCGAGATATATGCGGCATACCCGTCGCCCGTCTGCATCTGATGGTGATCGTAGCGCGCGGGAAAGAAGAGCACTTCCTTACCGTTCGCGGCGCCGACGATCACGCGGGCATTCGTCGCGATGCGCGTGCGCCGCGACAGCACGCCGAGATAGAGCGTCTCGAGGTGCGCGAAGAGCGTGTAGTCGCCTTCGATCGTCATCACCGTCTCGAACGGCGTGACCTCGTCGCCGTCGTGCAACGCGCGCACGTCGAGCGCGTTCCAGCCGTCGCTCCAACCACCATCCGGTTCGGGCGAACCGCTGCACGACCGGACGATGGCGAGTGCTTCGTCGATACCGCAGAGCACCGAACGGCCGCGTTGGAAGACCTGCATGCGCACGCGCGGCCGGTGGCCGTCGCGGCGTAGGATCTCCCGGGCGCGGTTGAAGTAGGTATCCGAGTAGTAGCCGGCGCGCATCTTCTCGACCGGTAGGTTGAAAATGCGCGGATCCAGGCGCTCGACGCGCAACATGGTCGGTTCGTACTGCGACGCCGCGCCGCGTCCTCCAGGGACGTCCCGCCGCGGGCAAGGAACCGGTCTGCTACGGTGGCACCTGTGATCTCGAACGCGGAAATCGCGCGGACGCTCAAAGAAGTTCGCGTCTTGATGGAGTTCGCGGGCGAAGCGTTCTTCAAATTCATGGCGTACGAGCGCGCGGCGGAAACGCTCGAGAACGCCGCGCCGGCCGCGCAACTCATCGCCTCCGGGGAGTTGCAGAACCTGCCGGGGATCGGCAAGACCATCGCCGCGCGGATCGTCGAACTCGTCGAGACGGGCCGCATCGCGTATCGCGACGAGCTCGCGGAGAAGTATCCGCCGACGTTGATCGAGTTGCTCGGCGTTCAGGGCATCGGCATGAAGACCGCGCAGGCGATGTTCGCCGACCACGGGATCGCGTCGCTCGCCGATCTCGAACGAGCGATCGAGGCCGGCGCGCTCGACGGCGTGCCCCGGCTCGGCAAGAAGTCGCTCGAGAACATCAAGCGCGGCATCCTCGCCTACAAGGGGCGCCAGACGCGCACGCCGCTCGGGCGGGCGTTACCGCTCGCGCGCACGGTGCTCGCGTTTCTCGCCGAGGGCGGATACGCGTCGGATCTGACCTATGCTGGCAGCGTGCGTCGCGCGGAGGCGACGGTCGGCGACATCGACGTCGTCTGCACGTCGAACGAACCGGCGGAAGTGATCGCGCGATTCGTCGGCTGGGATCGCGCGCAAGCCGTTCTCGCCGAAGGCGTGACGAAGGCGTCGATCTGGGTCGACGGCGGGTTGCAGATCGATCTGCGCGTGTTGCCGCACGACGTCTACGGCAATCTGCTCCAGCATTTCACCGGATCGCGCGAGCACAACATCCAGTTGCGCGAGCTCGCCGTGCGCAAAGGGTTGCGCGTCAGCGAGAACGGCATCGTCGACGTCGCGGCCGGCACGAATCTCACGTGCCGCACCGAGCACGAGGTGTACGCCGCGCTCGGCCTCGCGTACGTTCCGCCGGAGATGCGTCTCGGCGTCGGCGAGATCGAGGCCGCCGCGAACGGCACGTTGCCGGTTCCGATCGAACTCGGCGATCTCCGCGGCGACTTCCACATGCACTGCACGTGGAGCGACGGGGCCGACTCGCTCGAAGCGATGATCGCGGCCGCGGCGGCACGCGGGTACGCATATCACTCGATTTCCGATCACTCGTGGGGACGCGGCAAGCGCGGTCTCGATCCGAGCGAGCTGCGCGCGCAACGTCAGACGGCGCGCGCGCTCGGTGAAAAGCACGGCATCCGCACGCTCTGCTCCGCCGAGGTCGACATCAAGCCGGACGGTTCGCTCGACTACGACGACGTCGTGTTGCGCGAACTCGACATCGTCGTGGCGAGCGTTCACGATGCGATGAACATCTCGCGCGACGCGATGACGCAGCGCTTGATCCGCGCGTGCGAGCATCCGTACGTCAACATCATCGGCCATCCGACGGGTCGCAACGTCGAGTCGTTTCCCGGCTACGAGTTCGATTACGACGCGGTGTTCGCCGCGGCCGCGCGCACCGGCACCGCGCTCGAGATCGACGGACAGCCCGCACGGCTCGATCTGCCGAGCGGGCTCGCGCGCCGCGCGCGTTCGTTCGGCGTTACGTTCAGCTGCGACAGCGACGCGCACGCGGTCGAGCATCTCGCAAACGTGGAGTTCGCGGTCGGGCAGGCGCGTCGTGCGTGGATCACGCGCGACGAGGTGCTCAACGCGCGCCCGCTCGACGACGTTCTGGCATTCGTCGAAGCGAAACGCGCGTTGCGCCCCTAGCCGACGGCTTGACAAAAACGCTGACCTCGTCGATACTGAACCATATGGTTGAGTATTCGCCTCCGCAGTTGGACCGCGTTTTCGGAGCCCTCGCCGATCCGACGCGACGTTCGATCGTCGCGCGCCTCGCTGCCGGCGAAGCCTCGGTCGGCGAGATCGCACGCGCGTATCCCGTCACGCTGCAAGCCGTCATCAAACACCTCGACGTCCTCGAGGGCGCCGCGCTCGTCACCCGGACGAAAAGCGGCCGCACCGTCGGCTGCACGCTCGCCGCCGCGGGGCTCGGGGTCGCGAGCGACTGGATCGCCGAGCAAAGACGGGCTTGGAACGACCGCCTCGACCGCCTCGAAACGTATTTGCACGAGCTGCAGACTGGAGAGTCCGATGAACGATAGCCTCGCGGCGGACACGCCCGCCCTGACCATCACCCGCGTGCTCGACGCCCCACGATCTCTCGTTTGGCAAGCGTGGACCGATCCGGCGCACGTCGCGCGCTGGTGGGGTCCTCACGGTTGCACGGTGTCGCTCGACGAGGCCGACCGCCGGCCCGGCGGCCGTTT
>CAJCIN010000312.1 GCA_903970385.1 Rhodospirillales bacterium
GATGTAGCCGATCAACAGGATGACGACGAGGAACGACAGATCGAGGCCGCCGATCGGCGGGATGACGCGCCGCACCGGATTGAGGACCGGCTCGACGACCCGGGCGACGACGTCGCTCCAGCGGCCGCGAATGCTCGGAACCCACGAGACGAGAGCGTACGCGAGCATCGCAAACCAGAAGATTCGCAGCACGTATCCGAGTACGATCCAAGCGCTGCACGAGAGAGAGGTCACGGCCGTTGCCTTCGGTATCGCGCGCGAGATAGCATGCGCGGGCTACTTGAGGCTCGCGAGCACCCGGTCGGGCACGCCCGAGAGATACGGCGTCGGATCGACCGCTTTTCCGTCCAGCATCACCTGATAGTGCAGGTGCGGCCCGGTCGACTCGCCCGTCGAGCCGACGAGCGCGATGTGTTGCGCCTTCCGCACGTACTGTCCGGCGCTGACGTCGATGCGCGAGAGATGGCAATACCACGTGACGTAGCCGTTGCCGTGATCGATCTCGATCCGATTGCCGTAGCCGCCGTCGTATTGCGCCGATGCGACGGTGCCGGCCGCGGCCGCGACGACCTGGTCTCCGTAATCCGCGGCGAGATCGACGCCGGCGTGGAACTCCGGCCACGGCACGATCCGCCAGCCGAACGGCGACCGAATCCCGACGTCGCCGGCCGGATTGACCGAGGGAATGGCCGCCAGCGCGCGGGCGCGCGAAAGATCTTCGAGACGGCGCATGTTGAGTACGCGCATCGCGAGCCCGCGCAGGCGGTTCCCGTCGGCTCGGACGCGCCGCGAATCGGCGCGAAGGCGTTCGACGCGTGCGGCGACGACGTCGAAGGAGTCGTTCTGCCGATACGACTGCAGCCCGTCGCGGTCCGTCGGCGCGGGATGCCGTGCGGCGCCGCGCGCTCCGAACAAGCGGCCGATTTCGGCGTTCTGTTTCTCGAGCGCGCGCAACTCGGCCGCGAGTTCCGACGCGTGCGCGTCGATCCGGTACAGCCGGTCCTTCTGTTCCGCCGCTTGCGACCGGAGTTCGACGAGACGAACCTCGGCGTGATGGATCGCCCACACGTAGAGACCGCCCACGACGCCGAGCGCGAGCGCGAGCGTGCCGACGACGGCGACCATCTGCGCTCGTGAAAATTCGATCCGCCAAATCCGGTAACCGACCGGCCCGACGATCTTCACGAGGTAGCGGCCGTCCGCGCTCACACCGCGACGCTCGTCCGGGCCATGGCGATCGCGCTCTGCTCTTCTTTCGACGCACCTTGCTGGGGCACGTATTTCCGTACCGCCTTGCCGTACGTGCGCGTCTCTTCGCGCGAATAGATGCTCGTGACCACGACGCCGTCGCCGTCGTCGTTGAGAAGCGCGAGCGTGAACGAAAGATCCGATCCGACGTCGCTGAACGAGTTGTAGCGCACGAAGCCGACGCGATGCAGATCTCGCTTGAGCACGCGCTCGAGTTCGTCGAGACGTTCCTCCGTGCGCTTCGTGGCGGTCGCGAGCGCGGTGCGCAAGAGCGCGAGCGATTCGCCGTCGGTGCCGTCGTTCTCACCGGAGAGAACGCGCCCGAGCGACCGCAGGTGCGGCCCGACGTACGTCACGTGATAGACGCCGATCGACAAGACGGCAACGCCGAAGATCAGACCGGCTAGAGCGCTAATGGGCATCGCGTACGCTATATCCCCGTGCAAAAGCGAACACCTTGAAGGTCCGCGGTCGGAGCCGTGCCGGAAGCCAGGTGATCCGCGGCACACACCAGGGCCTACATACCGTTGCTACCTTCCGGTCCTGGCGGGGTTGATAGGGTGGCGTTGCGCGGAGCCCAACTCCCGGCAAGGCGACTAGGACTATACCACACGACGGCGGCGCGCACCACCTCTCACGGCGTACCGGCGAGCGCGTCGCCGAGCGACAGGACGACGTATCCCGTCGCGCGCACGGCGCGCGCGAGGGCGGTACGGAAGCGCGGCCGCGCGCGGCGTCCGACGCGGAGCAGACGGCGATTCGCCGCTTCGAGAATCAAGTGGTCGCGTCGACATCGTGCGAGACATGTCAACAGATCGAGTGTCATGGTTCATCCCCCCGTCGTGAAGAGAGTGACGGGGACAAAAAAAGCCCCCGCGATTGCGGAGGCGTCGAACGAGCCGGCTAACGCGAAAGCGTCAGAAGCGAGAGCGTTCGTGCTTCCGCGTGAGCGAACGACGCATCGTTCCGAAAAGGGACGCGTCGACGGACATCGGCCGAGTGTATGCTGCAAACGTCATGGAGCTGGTCCCCTTTCCCGAGAGCGCGTTCCGAAGTGGTACGCCGCCCGTTTCGGGTAGCGTATCATGCGTCGCGACGTGCGTCAATTCGCTAGCGCGTCGGGTACGGCGTCGGCGTTTGGTATCCGGGCGGTGCGTACGTCTGACCCGGATACGGCGTCGTAAAGCCGTTCTGCGGATAACCGGTCTGGCCGGGATATCCCGTCGGCACCGGCGTCACGAACGGATTCGTGCCGGGCGTCGCGTAGCCGGATGCGATGGGCGCCGGCGTCGACGGCCCTTCGTCGCCGTACAGCACGATGTCGTACCCCGTGCCCTTCTTCAGCGTGAGCGGCGTGGCGAGCGTGGAGGCGACGACGCTGCCGACGAGCGTCGCCGACGAATCGCTCGCGACGAGCTGCTGCTTGTGCTTCTTCACCGACGTGAAGATCGCGACGGTGTAGCCGCGATTCGGGAGTTGTTCGGCGGTCGGAATCGTGAAGCGCGCGGCCGCGAGACCGTACAACGGGAGATCGACCGCAGGCGAGACGTAGCCGCGTACGAGCGGTTTACGTTTTGCGAACGTCTGCACGTTGCCGGACGGCACGGGCGTCGGCGCGTCCGGCGCGTAGTCCGGATAGGCGACGAGCTTCGTCTCGATCTTCGCGCCGCTCGCCGTCGGGCTCGGGCTCGGATGCGCGGTCGCCTTCGACGACGCAGTCGGCTTCACCGCGGGCGACGGTGAGGGTGCCGCGGAGGGCGATGCGGACGGCCCGGCGCTCGGCAGCGCGGACCCGGCCGGGATCGGGGTAACGGCGGACTCGGACGGCACGGCGGCCTGGGCGACGACGACGACGCGCGAGACCTTCTGACGGAGCGAGCGCGCCGTCGGCGTCGCGCTCGGACCCGGCGACGCCGATGCCACCGGCGCGGGCGTGGCGAGCGACAGCGCGAGCGAGAATCCGTCGACGTCCGGGAGAGGGATGGCCGCGAGATCGGACGTGACGTACACGGCGCCTTCGACGATCCGCTGCCGGCTCGACGAGGCCGCGCTCGGACCTTGCGGCTGCTGATAGCCGTTGGCGGCGGGGACCGGAAGGCTGCCGCCCATGCTTCCGGTGCCCATGTTACCGGAGCACGCGGCCAAGCCGGCCGCGACGGTCAGCACGGTTCCGGAGACCAAGAGACGCAAGGAGCGCATTCGAAACGCCTTCGCCGCTACCCCGGACGTTCCCATCGCCGGGGCCTCCCGGGCCATGCGGCGTACGTCACACGGGTGGTGCTCGCCGGAGTCTGGATCGTCGTCTGCGTGCTCGGAGCGGTGCTCTCCGTTCGCAGCATCGTCGTCTTACGGAGTCGTTCGGGATGGACGATCGCGGGGTGGGCCGCGACCGCGGTCTACTTCGTCGTCGCCGGCATCGCCGCGGCGCGCGCGAGCCACGCGCCGGCACACGTCGACTGGGCCGCGCTCGCGATCCTGACGGTGTGCTTCGTCGTTGCCGGGGTGCGCGACGAGCCCCAGGCCGAACCGTGGTGGTGGCCGGTGCGCGCCGGCCGCACGGGCAGGGAGCGCCGCGAAGCGTCGTAGGTCGTGCTCAGATGGTGAACCACACGGCGCCCTTGTCGAACGCGATGTGCACGTCGTTCGGCGACAAGCCGTTGTGGTCGGTCGCCGAGAACTTGAACGCCGCCGTGGTGCCGTGATAGGGCGGCAACGTTACGAGCGCGTTCGCCACGGCGTCGCCGTCGCGATTGCCGTTCGTCTTCGCGAGGGCGAGTGCGGCGAGATGCCCGGCATCCCAAGCGAACGACGCAAAATTCGCCGGACGCACGTGATACGCGGCGCGATATGCGGCGAGGAACGCCGCCTGTTGCGCGTTCGGGTGCGTCACGTTGAGGTCCATGTCGGCGTAGACGCCGTCGCCGTCTTTCGCCGCGACGCGTAGAAAATTGTCGGAGACGATGCCGGTCGAGCCGACCACGTTCACCTTGAGATCGAGCTGCCGGATTTGCCTCACGGCGATCGCCGCGACGGGAGACGCCGTCCACAGGAGAATCGTATCGGCGCCGCTCGCCTTGATTTTCTCGAGTTGCGCCGTGACGTCCGTGGACGTGATCGGGAACGGCTCGTCGTCCACGATCGGCACGTTCGCCTTCTGCGCCTCCGCCGCGAGAACGATGCTGCCTCCCGAACCGTACTGCGCGTCGTCGTGCAACACGGCGAATTTCTTGGCGCCGAATTTCGTCTTGGAGAAGTCGATGAGCTTGTCGGCTTCGATCGCGTTGCGCGGCGTCGTTTCGAAGACGTACGGCAGAACGCCGGCCTTCGTATTCCAGACCGTGTCCGTCGGCGTCATGTAGATCTGCGCGATCTTCGCCGCGTTCGTCACGCGTGCGATCGCGTTCGACGTCGGCGTGAGCGTGCCGCCGATGATCATCGCGACGTTCTGGCCGACGAAACTCGTCGCGAGCTGCGATGCGGTATCCGCCTTGCCTTCGTCGTCTTGGATCACGATGTGCAACGGCCGGCCGCCGATGCCGCCGTGCGCGTTGATGTCCTTCTCCGCGAGCTCGAGTCCGTTGCGTTCGGGTTCGCCGAGCGGAGCGTACAGCCCGGAAATCGACAGGATCGCGCCGATCGTGATCGGATCGCGATTCGCCGCCACGGCCGCAGGCGCGCTCGCCCCGATCAATCCGAGAATGGTAAACGAACCAACACATCGGTTCCAAACAAAACGCATATAGCGGCGCTCCTTGATGCGCGAAACGTAAACGGAGGAAATCTCGAGCGTCTTCGACGTAAACGCGCGCAATGCTCCAACTCGTCGTCGCCGGACTCACGGTCGGCAGCGGCTATGCGCTCGTTGCGCTCGGCATTCACATCATCTTACGCGCGACGCGCGTCATCAATTTCGCACAAGGCGAATTCGTCGTACTCGGCGGACTGCTCGCGTACTCCGTGACGAACGTCCTCCACGCGAACGTGTGGCTCGGGCTCGTCGTCGCGACGGCCGGCGGCTTCGCGATCGGTCTCGTCTACGAACGCTTCGTCTTGCGGCCGGCTGCGCGCGGCGGCGAACTCGCGGTGACGATCGTTTCGATCGGATGCGTCTACGTTCTCTTGTACGGTCATTCGCTCGTCTGGGGAAGCTTGCCGCTGCCGCTTCCGTATTTCAGCGGTGGTGAAGCCGACGTCGTGTGGCGAGCGGGCGGCGTGCAGATCGCGGCGCAGCAGCTGTGGGTGCTCGGTTTCCTCGGGCTCGCGCTCGGCGCGCTCGCTTTCTTCTTCGAGGGCACGACGTACGGAAAGGCGATCCGCGCGTCCGCGAACAGTCCCGTCGGCGCGGCGCTCGTCGGCATCGACGTCGATCGCGCGCGCTCCGTCAGCGTGGCGATCGCGATCGCGCTCGCGGCGTTCGGCGGCGTGATCGTCGGACCGATCACGCTCGTCGGCGGCGCGGCGGGCGTCGGCATCGCGATCAAGGGCTTCGTCGGCGCCGTCATCGGCGGCCTCGACTCGCCGGTGGGCTGCGCCGTCGGCGGTCTGCTCGTCGGCGTCGTCGAGAAACTCCTCGAGGGGCGGCTCGGCTACGGTGCGTCCGACCCGATCGTCTACGGACTCTTGATCGTCGCGCTTCTCGTTCGCCCGCAAGGCCTCTTCGGGTCCCGCCGGGCGATTCGCGACTGATGTCGGAGCGCATGACGACCGACGCGCGGCTGCTGCCGATCTTCGCCGCGATCGTGATCGCGTTCGGTTTCATCGCGCACGGCAACGCGAATCTCGTGCAGGCGGCGACGTTCGCCGCGATCGATGCGGTCGCCGCGATCGGCCTCTCGATCCTGCTCGGCAACGTCGCGTCGATCTCGATCGGTCAAGCCGGCTTCTTCGGGATCGGCGCGTATGCGTTCGCGTATCTGGAGACGGCCGTCACGTGGCCCGCCGCGTTGCCGGTCTGGGCGACGTTCGTCATCGCGACCGTCGCCGGAACGGCGCTCGCGACCGCGTTCGGCCTCGTGCTCGGGCTCATCGCGCTGCGTTTTCGCGGCCACTATCTCGCGATGGCGACGCTCGCGTTCGGGCTCGTCGTCGTCGGCGTCGTGCGCATCACGCCGGCTCTCGGCGGTGCCGGCGGCATCTCCAACGTCGCCTTCGCGCAATTCGGTTCGCTTTCGATCAGCGGCGTCGCGGCCTATTGGTATGCCTGGGCGATGGTCGCGCTCGTCGCGTCGCTCACGTACAATCTCTTGCGCGGGCGCACCGGCCGCGCGTTCGAGGCCGTGCGCAACGACGAACTCGCGGCCGAAGCGGTCGGCGTACCGACCCGCCGCGTGAAGATCGCCGCGTTCGCGTACGCGGGCGCGCTCGCCGGATTCGCGGGCACGTTCTACGCAGCGTTTCTCGGCCTGATCGAGCCGAACGCCGTCGGCGTCGACTTCTCGATCGACCTCTTGCTGATGGTCGTGGTCGGCGGCGCCGGCGGCGTCTCCGGCGCGATCCTCGGCGCCGTCATCATCGGCATCACGAACGTCTACGGTCACGACCTCGAGAACTGGCGTCCGATCATCTACGGTGCCGCCGTCGTCGTCATCGCGATTCGCTTTCCGCGCGGGCTCGTCGGCACGTTCGCGAGATCACGCCGGCGCGTGACGCCGGTCGTGGAGGCCGTGCCCGAGGTCGCCGTCCGCGATGCGTCGCCGGTCGCGCCGCCCGCGACGCCGTCGCCGCGCGAACGCGTCGCGTGGCTTTCCGTCGACAGCGTGGCGAAACGATTCGGCGGCATCGTCGCGGTGAACGACGTCAGCTTCGCGCTCGAAAGCGGCACGCTCACGTCGCTCATCGGTCCGAACGGTGCGGGCAAAACCACGCTCTTCAACACGATCTGCGGCGTGACGCGGCCAAGCGCGGGCCGCGTCACGATCGCGGGCCGCGACGTCACGGGGTGGCAAGCGCACCGCATCGCGGCGCTCGGCGTCGGTCGCTCGTTTCAAAACGCGCGTCTGTTCGCCGACATGACCGTGCTCGAGAACGTACTCGCCGGCGCGTATCTCCGCGAGACCGCCACGTTCGCGAGCGATCTGCTCGCGCTTCCGCTCTCGCGACGCAGCGGACGGATCGCCGCCGATCGCGCGCGGTCCGTGCTCTCGTCGCTCGATCTCGAACGCATCGCGAACGTCCGAGCACGCGACCTCGCCTTCGGCGATCGGCGGCGCGTCGAGCTCGCCCGTTCCGTCGCGGCGGAACCCGGCCTGCTCCTCCTCGACGAACCCGCGGCCGGCTTGAACGCGAGCGAACGAGCGCGTCTTAGCGACGATCTGTTGCGGCTGCGGTCCGACGGCTTGACGCTGTTGCTCGTGGAGCACGACATGCGGCTCGTGATGGCGATCAGCGATCGCGTCATGGTGCTCGAATTCGGCGCGATGATCGCCGACGGCCGCCCCGCGGCGGTGCGCGACGATCCGCGCGTCGTCGCCGCATATCTCGGAACCGGATGAGCGCGCTTCTCGACGTCGCGTCGCTCGACGCGGGCTATGCGGGCCTCGGTATCGTCTCGGACGTTTCGCTCGAGGTGGGCGCGGGCGAACTCGTCGCCGTCCTCGGGCCGAACGGCGCCGGAAAATCCACGCTGTTGCGCGCCATCTCGGGCATCGAAGCGACGCGCACGGGCGGTAGCGTGCGCTTCGAGGGGCGCGACATCGGCGGGATGCGCGCCGATCGCATCGCCAAACTCGGGCTCGTGCACGTGCCCGAGGGCCGTCAGCTGTTTACCGAACTCACGGTGGACGACAACATCCGGCTCGGCGCGTTCGGACGCCCCCGCGCGTTCGTCGAACGCGCGCTCGGCGAAGCGTACGAACGGTTTCCGCAACTGGAGGCGCGTCGCACGTCGACGGCGTTCGCGCTCTCCGGCGGCGAACAGCAGATGCTCGCGATCGCCCGCGCGCTCGCATCCGAGCCGAAGCTCTTGATGCTCGACGAGCCCTCGACGGGGCTCGCGCCGCGCATCGTGGCCGCGATCTTCGAGACGATCGCGGATCTGCGGAAGCGCGGCACGTCGGTGCTCCTCGTCGAGCAAAACGCATACCTCACGCTCCGCGTCGCCGATCGCGCGTACGTCCTCGAACACGGCCGCATCGTGCTCTCGGGGCCGGCGACCGAGCTCGCGAACGACGCACGCGTGCGCGCGATCTATCTCGGCGGCTCGTCCGAAGAGTAACGCAGCGCCGGAGTTCGTGCGTCGCGCGTCTAAGCGGCGCGTATGGCCGAAACCGTCGACATCTCCATCCGTCCGAGCGGACCGTATCTCGTGCGCGGACCCGTGACGCTCCACGATGGTCAAGGTAATCTGCTCGACCTCGGCGGCAAAGACACGATCGCGCTCTGCCGCTGCGGTGCGTCGACGACGAAGCCGTTCTGCGACGGCACGCATTCGAAGATCGGTTTTCTCGCGGCGAACGAAGCCGCGCGCGAATCGGGCTAGGGATCAGGCCGAGCGAAGCACCTCGCTCGCGAGCCACGACGTGATCCCGGCCGCGCCGGGTAGCGGCCGCGAGAACAGGTAACCCTGGCCGAAATCGCAGCCCGCGGCGCGAATCTTCGCGCACTGCAGATCGGTTTCGATGCCTTCCGCGATCACGGTCATGCCGAGCGAATGGGCGAGCGTCACCACCATGTGGACGATCGGCTCGCTCGCGACGTCGCCGTCCGCGCGTGCGACGAACGAACGGTCGATCTTGAGAACGTCGATCGGAAAGCGGTGCAGGTAGCGCAGCGACGAGTAGCCCGTGCCGAAGTCGTCGATGCAGAGCTTGATGCCGAGCGCGCGCAACCCGCCGAGCACCGATGCCGCGCGCGGTCCGTCTTCGAGGAGCGCGCTCTCCGTGATCTCGAAGACCACGCGTTCGCCGCGCACGCCGGTTGCGGCGAGCACGCGCTCCACGTCCGACACGAGATTCGGCTCCATCAACTGCGCGACCGAAAGGTTGACGTGCATCTCGATCGACGGCGCGTTCGGATGCTGGCGTTCGTACTCCGCCACGGTCTCGCACGCGCGCCGCAGCGCGAAGCGCCCGAGCGGGAAGATCGCGTTCGAACTCTCGGCGAGCGGAATGAACGTGTTCGGCGGCACGACGCCGAGCGTCGGATGATCCCAGCGCAGCAAGGCTTCGTATCCCGTCGGTGCGAGCGTGCGCAGGTTGACGATCGGCTGAAAGGCGAGCCAGAATTCTGCTCGCTCGAGGCCGAGCTGCAGATCGGACATCGCGCGCGTGCGTTCCGTTCGTTGCTCGTCCATCGCGCCTTCGAACAAGACCGACGTATTGCCGCCGACGGATTTCGCATGATACATCGCGACGTCCGCATCGCGCACGACGTCTTCGGATCGCCGGTACGTGCCGAGGCCGGAGACGACGCCGACGCTCGACGACACGACGACCGGTTTCTCGTCGATGCAGAGCGGCGCGCGAATCGCGTTCTGTACTTCTTCCGCGACGACGGTGACGGCGGCCTTGTCGGCGGCACCCTCGAGCAGCACCCCGAACTCGTCTCCGTAGAACCGGGCGACGTACGCGCCCCGGTCGAGCGAATGCAGCCGACGCGCGATCACTTGCAAGAGCCGGTCGCCGCCGTGGTGCCCGAGCGTATCGTTGACCCGTTTGAATCCGTCCAGATCGATGAACAGGACCGCGCATTCGAGCCCGTCGGTGCGCGGCTTCGCGATGAGCGCGTCGAGCCGCTCGAGAAACGCGACGCGGTTCGGTAAGCCCGTCACGGCATCGTGCGTCGCGGCATAGCGCAGGCGATCGTCGCCGGCCTTGCGTTCCGTAATGTCGCGAACGATGGCGATCGCTTCGACGTTCGAGACCTCGGCCGATTCGAGGGCGGCGACGTCGCATTCGATCCACGTCACCGTACCGTCGTCGCGCTCGACGCGCAACTCGGGCGCGTTGCGGCTGACCGTCTCGAGCTCCGGGCCGAGCAACTCGTCGAACTTTCCGTTGCGCTCGACGATCGAGCCGCCGGTGTCGAGCAGTGCGATGCCGACCGGCGACCGGTCGAAGACCGCGCGGAACTGCGCCTGCGTGGCGAGCAACGCCCGCGCCATCCGCTGGCTCGACAGTTCGGCCGACAGCGCGCGAGCTTCCTGACGCGCCCGGTAGAGCGCCCGGCGTTCGCGACGGACCGCGGCGCGACCGATCAGGGCGAGCACGCCGGCACTCGCGACGATCCCGAGCAATGCGAACACGACGACGCGCACCACCTGCCAGCGGTCTTCCGCCGTCCGCGCGTGCAAGAGGCCGCCGAGCCGGCGTTCGAGGACGAGCGAAAGCGCGCGCCCGTCGTCGACGAGCTTCGCGCGCAGGCGTGCGATCGTGGCGACGTCCGGCGGGGCGTTCGGCGATGCCAGGAGCGCGCCGAGTTTCGAACGCAGCGCGGCGGCCGATGCCAGCTGCGCGCGATACAACGGCAGGACCGCGGCGAGCGGTTCGTCCGTCGCCGAGCTCGAGCGAAGGGCGTCGACCATGTCGTTCTGCAGGTTCGTGTACGCGTTGTCCGTCGTGGCCAGATCGCCCGCGATCGCGATCTCTTCGGCGACCGAAAGGCGCCGCTTCTCGAGCGGAGTCTCCGCCACGGCCGCCGCCGCGCTCAGGCGCTGCACGACCGCCGCATCTTGCGTCGTCAGGATGTCCTGAAAGTCCGCAACGAGCGGATGCGCCTCGAGCGAGAGCGACGACGCGTCGTCGCCGAGCGAGAGCGCGTTGAGAACGGACGTTCCGAGCGTGGTGAGGTGCGCGGCGGTCGGCTGTGCCGAGAACGCGGCGAGCGAACCGCGCACAGGCGCGATCGCGGTGCCGGTCAACCCCGACCCGGGGAGCTGCGACGCCGCGTGAGCCATGCCGGCGACCGCGGCGTCCATGCGCCGGCGCTCCGCAGGCGACGGCGGCCGCCCGGGCAGTTGCCGATCGACGGCGTCGAGCAGCTCGAGCGAGCCCTCCGCGAAGTCCAGGCCCACGCGTTCGACGGCCGCGCCCTTGACGGATCGATTCGACTCGTTGATGTGCGACCAGGCGACGGCGACGATCGGCACGGCGAAAACGAGCGAGAGAACCGCGAGCCGTAGCGCCAGCGCCCCGCGCGCCAAATATCCCACGTCGATATGACGTCGATCAGCGGCCATTACCCTTGGTTCGGCCTGACCCGTACGATCTTGACCGGAGACCGGGATTCTCGCTCGCATTGTGCGCCGTCGGCCGCAGGCTACGCGGCGCGGCCGGCCGCGAGAGTGACGGCGATACGCGGAGAAGCGGGCTGGGAAAGAAAGTACCGTCCGGGCACCCGCGCATCGCGAGCAAAGATGTGAAGGGCCCGTGCCCGAGCACCGATGAAGGGACGTTTATCGCAAACGAATTTCAGCAACCGACCCCGGAACTGTACGTGTCCTGCGACATCGAAGCGGACGGTCCGTGCCCCGGCCTTTTCTCGATGCTCAGCTTCGGTCTCGCCGCGTTCACCGTCGAGAAGGAGCTCGTCGGGACGTTTTCGCGCAATCTCGAATTGCTCGACGGCGCCGAGACCGACGAGCGTACGATGCGCTGGTGGGCGCAGCCCGAGCAGGCGGAAGCATATAAGAGGTCGCGCGAAGAACTCACGTCGCCGCGCGGAGCGATGGTCGAATGCAAGAGCTGGCTCGACGACATGCGGCGCTTCGGCAAACCGCTCGTCTGCGGCGCGCCGAGCGGTTTCGATTTCACGTTCATGTACTATTATTTTCAGCGTTTTCTCGGGGAGAGCCCAATCGGTTTCGCGAGCCTCGATCTGCGAAGCTACGCGGCCGCGACGATGAAGCGGCAGTACCGGCACGTCGGCAAACGTCAGTATCCCGCGGAATGGATCGACGAGAACCTACCGCACACGCACGTCGCGCTCGACGACGCGATCGAACAGGGTTGCATCCTCATCAACATGATGCGCGCGAATCTCGATCTTCCGCGCGTCCCGGAAATGATCGATCGCCGCACGAGCGCGGCGCTCGGATGAGACGAAGGGAAGCACGATGACCATGGAACTCGCGGACCGCATGGCGGCCCTGGACCGGCTCGACTGGGACCACCTGCACTTCTACGTCGGCAATGCGAAACAGGCGGCGCACTACTACGCGACCGCGTTCGGCTTTCGAATCGCCGCGTATGCCGGACCCGAGACGGGCGTTCCCGGCCGCGCGTCCTACATGCTCGAGCAGAACCAACTTCGGTTCGTCGTGACGAGTTCGCTCGCAGCCGACGGACCGATCGCCGAACACGTGCGCGTGCACGGCGACGGCGTGCGCGACGTCGCGCTGCGAGTCGCCGATGCGCGCGCCGCGTACGATGCGGCGATCGCGGGCGGAGCGCGGTCGATCGCGAAACCGGAAGAACGATCGGATGCGAACGGAACGATCGTCGTCGCGACGATCGCGACGTACGGCGACACGGTCCATACGTTCGTCGAGCGCGAAGCGTACCGCGGCGCGTTCATGCCGGGCTTCACGGCCGTCGAACGCTCGCCGCGCCCGCACGTGCCGGTCGGTCTCGTCGCGATCGACCACTGCGTCGGCAACGTCGGCTGGAACGAAATGGACGGCTGGGGCGAATTCTACGCCCGGACCTTCGGCTTCTCGCAGCTGGTCTCGTTCGACGACGCGGACATTTCGACCGACTACACGGCGCTTCGCTCGAAGGTGATGTCGGACGCCGCGCGACGCGTGAAATTTCCGATCAACGAGCCGGCCGAAGGCCTCAAGAAGTCGCAGATCGAGGAGTATCTCGATTTCTACGGCGGTGCCGGCGTGCAACACGTCGCGATCGCGACGGACGACATCGTCGCGACGGTGCGGGCGCTCCGGGCAAACGGCGTCGAGTTCCTCGACACGCCGGCGTCATATTACGAAGCCCTCGCGGAGCGCGTCGGGTCGATCGACGAAGAAATCGCCACGCTTCGCGAACTGAGCATCCTCGTCGATCGCGACGATCTCGGGTACATGCTGCAGATCTTCACGAAGCCGCTCCAAGACCGCCCGACGGTCTTCTTCGAGATCATCCAACGTCGCGGCAGCCTCTCGTTCGGGAAGGGAAATTTCAAGGCTCTGTTCGTATCGATCGAAGAGGAACAAGGCCGACGCGGTAATCTCTAAGACATCCCCGGGGGAGAGCTCCATCACTGTTCCGGAAGACGAACCTCTGACTGCGGCGTGACGTGCCTCTAGCGACGGGGTGACGCAGACGGCCGACCGGTGTGTGGATCGCCACACGCCGCGCGCCGCGCTCTCCCGAGTTCGTCGCCGCGTCGATAAGCGAAGCATGGGCGTGCTCGCATTCGTCGTCGGCTTCGTCGCTTTCTTTAGCGGCTTGCTTCCCGTCGTTCCGCACGACGACGTGCCCGTCGACGCCGCCGATGCCGCCACGCAGACCGTCGAACGCGCGCAGGACGCTCGCGCGATGCTCGCCGCGCTCAACGCCGAACGAGCCGAGAACGGCCTCGCGGCGCTCTCGCTCGATGCACGCCTCTGCGACATCGCCCGCTCGCACGCGCGGGACATGGTGCGGCGACAGTATTTCAGCCACGTCGATCCCGACGGCGTCGACCCGTTCGGTCGTATGCGGCGCTCGCACTACCCGTTCGGATTCGCGGGCGAGAACATCGCGCTCGACGCCGGCGTCGATGCCGCCGATCGCGCGCTCTTCGCCTCGCTCGAACACCGCGCCAACATCTTGCAGCCGCACTTCAATCGCGTCGGCATCGCCGCCGTCTCGGCGACGGGCGGCGAAGTGTTCGTGGAAGTTTTCAGCGACTAGGTCGCAGCACTAGCTTCGGCGACGCGCCGTTCCGTGTCGCTCGCACGCGGCAGCCGGATCGTGAACCG